>CAZFYL010000055.1:0-16037 GCA_964523345.1 uncultured Methyloceanibacter sp. | reverse complement strand
ACGCGGCGGTCCAGCTAAGCCAGGTCGACGGCATGGACATCGGCATCCAGGGTCAGGCTGTCGGCCAGCTCAACATCAACGCCCAAGGTGGTGTGGCGATCTCAACCGCGATCTCCGGCGATGTCGAAGTCGAGAGCCAGGACGATCCGTCCGGCGATGACGCCCTGGTCGCGAGCTCCGACGCACACGCCAAGGCGGCCGTGGTGCAGACGGCGGTCGGCGAGAAGACCGAGGACGGTTACGAGCCCGGCCAAAGCAACAAGAACAGCGCGACCGCGACCTTCGAGGGCGCGCAAGCCGACGTGGACGTCACCGCCGAGGACACGGCGCGAGCCGGCGGTCCCCTGACGTTCGGCGACTCCGATCTTGGGCTTCAAGGTCAACTCGTGGGGCAGGTCAATCTCAGCGAGCAGCGCGGTCTGGCGGTGGCCACGGCGATTTCGGGCGACGTCGAAGCCGAGCAGTCGGGGACCCTTGAGGCGAACGGCAACGGCATGGTCGTCACCTCTTCGGCGAAGGCCGAAGCGCCCGTGCTCCAAATCGCGAGCCAGAAGAACGAGAATAGCGCGACCGCGACATTCGAAGGGCGGGAGCAGGATGTCAGTATTGCTGACTCTCTAACTACGCTAGAGGGCACCGGTACCCAAGCTTCCGGTTCCAACACCGCGCTACAGGGCCAGCTGGTTGGACAGATCAATTACAGTGCGCAAGGCGGTGCAGCGATCGCCACTGCCATCTCCGACGATGTTGAGGTCGAGCAGTCTGGCAGCATGACGGTCGGCAAAGACGGCATCGTCGCCGCCTCTTCGGCCAAGGCCGAAGCGCCCGTGTTCCAGGCGGCGAGCCAGGTCAACGACAATAGTGCCGAGGCGACCCTGTTCGGCGGGGAAGAGAGAGGTAGCGAGCGCATTATCGGAGACGATGGCGGTCTCGACTTCGCGCTTCAAGGTCAGCTGGTGGGGCAGGTAAATATCAGCCAACAGCATGGGCTGGCGATCGCGACCGCCATCTCCGACGATGTCAAGGTGAGAAGCCAGGACGACCCGGCCGGGAGTAACGGCGTCGTCGTGAGTTCCGACGCACAGGCGAAGGCCGCTGTGGTGCAGACGGCCGATCAGAGCAACACCAATAGCGCAGACGTGACCTTCGAAGCGTCGGAGGTGGACCTCGACGTCACAATCAATGAAGTTCAAAAAGAGGCTCCACGGATTGGAACCCAGCAGAGCGACGGTTCCGACATTGCCCTTCAGGGTCAGCTGGTCGGCCAGCTCAATATCAACGACCAGGCCGGTCTGGCGGTGTCCACGGCGATCTCCGACGATGTCAAGGTCAAGCAGGACGGGACGCTCGAGGCCGGCGGCGACGGCTTCAAGGTGGCGTCGAACGCCGAGGCCGAGGGCGCCGTGGCGCAGAAGGCAAACCAGAGCAACGAAAACACCGCTACCGCCACCTTCGAAGGGGCGCAAGCCGATATCACGGTGGAAGGCCAAAGCGTCGCGGCCATCGCGCAGCAAGGTGACGGCCTAGACTTCGCCCTTCAGGGCCAGCTCGTAGGGCAGCTCAATGTCAGCACGCAGCGCGGCGCGGCGATCACGACGGCGATTTCCGACGATGTGAAGGTCGACAAGACCGGCGGCATGACTGCGGGGGCCGACGGCATCAACGCCAAGTCCGCGGCTGACGCCCATGGCGGCGTATTCCAGGCCGCGACGCAGAGCAACACCAATAGTGCCACCGCCACCTTCGAAGGGGCGCAGGCCGATATCATGGCCACGGCCGGCGACGGCGAGGAAGACGATCCGGAGGAAATCCCCGAAAACGCCAGTGTCGATGTGCTCCAGGTTGACGGTCCCGATATCGGCATCCAGGGTCAGGCTGTCGGGCAGCTCAACATCAACGCGCAAGGCGGCGCGGCGATCTCCACGGCGATCTCCGACGACGTCAGGGTGAAAACCCAGGACGACCCGGCCGGGGGCGATGCCGTGGTCGCCATCTCCGATGCACACGCCGAGGCGGCCGTGGTTCAGACCGCGGTCGGCGAGAAGACCGAAGACGGCTACGCGCCCGGCCAGAGCAACACCAACAGCGCGACCGCGACCTTCGAGGGCGAGCAAGCCGATATCATGCTAACAGCCGAAGATCTGGGAACCATCGGCATATCTCAGCGGGAGGACGGCGATTTCGCGCTTCAAGGCCAGCTGGTCGGGCAGGTCAATCTCAGCGAGCAGCGCGGCTTGGCAGTGGCTACGGCGATTTCCGACGATGTCAAAGTCAAGCAGGCGGGGGTCCTGGAGGCCGGCGGCAACGGCATGGTCGTCACCTCTTCGGCCAAGGCCGAAGCCCCCGTGCTCCAGATCGCGAGTCAGAGCAACGACAACAGCGCTGCGGCCACCTTCGAGGGGGCGCAGTATAGTGAGACATTCGACACAGCCGATGCGGAGTTCGAGTTCGAGGCGACCGGCAATGCCGGTGCCGATGTCTCGCTTCAAGGTCAACTGGTCGGACAGCTCAATCTTAACGCACAGGGCGGCGCGGCGATCGCCACGGCCATCTCCGACGATGTCGAGGTCGAGCAGGCGGGCAGCATGACGGTTGGCCAAGACGGCGTTGTCGCAAGTTCCGAGGCTACAGCCGTTGCGCCAGTCGCTCAGGCTGTGACCCAAGCCAACGACAACAGCGCCGAGGCGAGCCTTTTCAGCGGTCAGCCTGAAATTATTGGCATTACACAAGTCCTAGATGGGCGCGATGTCGACCTCGCGCTTCAGGGCCAGGCCGTTGGACAGGCGAATTTCAGTGTGCAGCGCGGCGCGGCGATCGCCACGGCGCTCTCCGGCGACGTCGAGGTCGAGAGCGGTGACGATCCTGCCGGCGGCAACGGCGTGGTTGCGACCTCGGGCGCCTCGGCCACGGCGCCTGTTGCGCAGTTCGCCGAGCAAAGCAACACCAACAGCGCAAGCGTCGAGTTTGGCGGGCAGCAGCTCACGGTCGACGCCGACGGTGACGTTGGCATCGGGGTAAACCAAGCGGGCAGCCCCAATGTGGCGCTCCAGGGTCAGCTGGTCGGGCAGATCAATCTCAGCGAGCAGCGCGGCCTCGCCGTGGCTACGGCGATCTCCGATGATGTCGAGATCGAGCAGGCGGGCGACCTCGATGCCGGGCAAAGCGGTCTCTTCGGAACCTCTTCGGCGGAGGCCAAGGCGCCCATCTACCAGAAGGCGGATCAGAGCAACACCAATGAAGCAGAGGCGACGTTTGACGGGCAGCAGGCCGATCTCACGCTCACCGCCGAAGGGTCAACTGGCGCTAAAGTCAATCAAAGCCAAGGCTTCGACTTTGGGCTGCAAGGTCAGCTGGTCGGGCAGATCAACCTCAACGGGCAGCACGGCGTCGCTATCGCGACGGCTGAGTCCGACGATGTCGAGATCGAGCAGGCTGGCGCTCTGACGACCGGGGTTGACGGCGTGGTCGGCACTTCGTCGGCGGTGGCCGATGCGGCCGTGGTTCAGTCGGCGAGCCAGAGCAACAAGAACAGTGCCGAGGCGACCTTCCGCGGCAACCAAGCCGACATCACGGCGACTGCGGGCGACGGGGAAGAAGACGATCCCGAGCCTATCGATGAAGACGTAAATGTTGTTGTCGATCAGTTCGACGGCGTGGACGTTGCGCTCCAGGGACAGATCGTCGGCCAGGCCAACCTGAACCGGCAGAGCGGGCTTAGCGTCGCCACGGCGCTGTCCGACGACGTCAAGATCAAGAGCCAGACAGACCCGTCAGGCGGCAACGGTGTGGTCGGAACCTCTTCCGCTCTCGCCACGGCGCCTTTGGTCCAGACGGCGGAGCAATCCAACGAGAACAGTGCCACCGCGACATTCGAAGGCTCGCAGGCCGATCTCGATCTGCAAGCTGAAGATAACATTGGCTTGGGAATCGCTCAGACTGATGACCTCGACCTCGCGCTTCAGGGTCAGCTTGTCGGGCAGATCAATCTGAGCGGACAGCACGGGCTGGCAATCGCCACCGCGGTCTCCGACGATGTCAAGATCGAGCAATCCGGCCCGCTCGATACCGGCGCCGCCGGCATCGTGGGCACATCTTCGGCCGAGGCCGTGGCGCCTGTGGTGCAAAAGGCGACGCAGAGCAACGTCAACACTGCGGCTGCGACTTTCGAAGGCTCCCAGGGCGACGTCGAGCTCGAAGCCGACTTTGGTGAAATTAGCATCCTCGAAGACCCTGGGCTTGATCTGGGTCTTCAGGGGCAGATTGTCGGGCAGGTCAATCTGAGTGGGCAGCTTGGCGGCGCCGTGTCGACCGCGATCTCCGACGACGTGCGCGTGGATCAGTCGGGCATTATGAATTCCGGCACGGATGGCGTCGTTGCCACCTCCTCTGCGGACGCCGCCTCGGTCCTAGTGCAGACGGCCAATCAGAGCAATGCCAACAGCGCCGACCAAATCTTCGAGCCGGGGCAGGTCACAATCACGGTCGCTGAAGAGGACGACATTATCCTGTTCAGTGGCCCCAATGTCGGTCTCCAGGGCCAGCTTGCAGGCCAGGTCAATTTCAGCGCCCAGGGCGGCCTGTCTGTGGCCACCGCGGAATCCGGCGAGGTCAAGGTCTCGAGCACTGACGACCCGGCCGGCAATGACGGCGTGGTCGCTGATTCTTCGGCCCATTCTGCCGCGGCGGTAATCCAGACCGTCGGCAAGAAAGCCGAAGACGGCGAAGAGGGCGAAGAAGGCGAATACGGCGAATGGAAAGATAAAGAGCTTGAGCCCGGCCAGAGCAACGTCAACAACGCCAGCATCGCGCTGCCGGCCGAGGAGGAAGGGCCCGATCCCGAACTGTTGACCGACAACCTCGATGGCGACTTCGGACTACAGCTCCAGGGGGCGTTGCAGGCTAATGTGAGCCTGCAGGGTGGCGCAGCGATCTCAACGGCCGTTTCCGACAAAGTCCGCATCGACCAAGACGGCCAACTGACCACGGGCAATAACGGCCTGGTCGGGACTTCGTCGGCTGTGTCCGGCGCCCTGGTTGCCCAGACCGCGGTACAGAGCAACGAAAACACGGCCGAGGTCGCCCCGGTCGAAGAGCCACTTGAGCCGATCGAAGTTGTCGAATTGCCTGACGAGATCGAGATCGATGCCCTCACCATTCAAGGCCAGGCGATCGGTCAGCTGAATGTGAACGTGCAAGGCGGCGCGGCGATTGGCCTTGCCTTTGCCGACGAGGTCTCGATCCATCAGTCCGGGACCATGGATGTCGGCGGCAACGGTGTCGTTGCCACCTCTGCCGCTGCGGTTGGGGCCGTGGTTGTGCAGTCCGCCGATCAGTCGAACACCAACACGCTTGCGACGGCTGCCGATACTCCGGTGCAGGGCCAGCTCTTTGGCCAGCTCAATGTCAACGTACAGGCGGGCCTGGCGGTCGGCGTCGCCATTGCCGACGAGGTCGAGGTCGAAAGCGAGAACGACCCGGCCGCCGAAAACGGCATCATCGCGTCGTCCACAGCCGTGACCTTGGCTTTGGTTGACCAGTCGGCTTACCAGAGCAACGACAACACCCTCGATTCCGGCGATAACCAAGCCTTCGGCGGCCAGCTCGGCGGGCAGCTCAATGTGAGCGTGCAGAAGGGCCTCGCTGTCGGCGTGGCGCTTTCCGACGATGTGTCGGTCAAGCAGACCGGCGATATGGAAACCGGCGCTGTCGGTATCGAGGCGACCTCATCGGCGGGTGTCCTGGCGGCGGTCAAGCAAGACATCGATCAGTCGAACACGAATGAGGCCGATGCGCCCGGCCTTGTCGGCCAGGCCAATCTGGCTGAGCAAAAGGGTCTCGCCGTTGCCCTGGCCGGGTCAGGCAAGGTGACCGTGGTGCAAAAGGGCAAGCTGACCACGGGTGACACCGCCATCAAGGCCGTGTCCAGCGCCTCGGCGACCTCCAAGGTCGAGCAGGACGAAGATCAATATAATGGCGTTCCCGAAGACGAGGATCACAACCATTATTGGAACGAAGCCGCGACTGCCGCTTTCGCCGTGTCGGACAAGGTGTCCGTCGAAAGCGATGAGATAGATGCCGGTGGCGACGGTGTCGTGGGCATCTCCGCGGCGCATGCCAAGGCGCTCGGCGGCAACAACCCGATTGCTATGGCCGAGGCGCTCGAAGCCGCGGAGAACGAAGAGCTGGAAGCCGTCGTGGCGGACAACTTCATCGCTCTGCCGTCGGCCTTTGCCTTCGCCAAGGCCGACAAGGTGGATATCCACACCAAGGGCCCGATCGTGGCCAAGGGCAATGGCGTCTACGCCGTGTCCTATTCCAAGGCCGAGGCGCAAGCCGAGGACGAGAACTCGTTGGCGATCGCCAAATCCGACGACGTCAACGTGGTTGTGAAAGACGACATCACGGCCGGGGAGAATGGCGTCTATGCAGCGTCGATTGCCGAGGCCAACGCCAATAATGGCGACGGTACCAAGATCGAAGAGCAGGGCAATGTCACCGTCGCGGTCAAGAAGGGCACTGTCACCGGCGGTAACGGCTATTACGGTATCGTGGTGCTTGGCGGCGACGACAACCACATCAGCATCGGCGAATGGGCCACCGTCACCTCCTTGAGCGGCCACGCCATCTATGGCGGCGACGAAGACGAGACGGTCTGGAATGACGGCATGGTGATCGGGATTGTCGATCTCGGTCTCGGCAACAACGCCTTCTTCAACAATCTCACCGGCAGCTTCTACACCGGCTCTCTCGTCAATCTGAATGGCGGCCTGTTGACCAACGACGGCCTACTCTCGCCTGGCGGTCCCGGGTTTATCCAGACCACGGAACTTAAGGGCAGCCTCATCCAGTCGGGCACCGGCACCTACTACGTCGATATCGACATGGGTAATGCAGTGTCCGACCGCATCAATGCGACCGGTTCAGCGACCCTCGACGGCACGGTTACCGGCAAGATCATTGCCAATCCGCAGACCGGCGGGCAGACGGTCACCATCCTGTCGGCCGCTGGCGGCGCCAACGACGCCGGCGTCGTGGCCACCGACACCGCGCTCGTCGACTACACGGTCGGCTGGTCGGGCCCGAACGACGTCACCCTGCACATGGATGTCAATTTTGCGCCGATGGCTCTTGCCAAAGAGCCATGGGGCCTCGGCGATCACCTGAACAAAGTGTTCATGGGCGGCGGTCCTGCCGAGATGGAAGATCTGGGCGTTGCGCTGCTGGGACTGGGAACCCTCGACGACGTGACGAATGCCTATTGGCAGCTTTCTCCCGAGAACTACCGGGCCTTGTCGGAGGGGACTCTTTATGCGGCCCAGCAGTTCTTCCAAGACATGAACAGCTGCAAGGTGCGTGACGCCGGCGTGTACAGTGTCATCGATGAGGATCAATGCCTCTGGGCACGGGTCAGGTGGCGGGATCTCAACGTTGGATCGAACTCAGGCACGTCAGGCTATAGTGACGAAGCAGTCGCCATCCTGGGCGGTGCCCAGTGGACCTTGAATGGCCCGTGGCACGTGGGTCTCGCCGGCGGCTATGAGAACACCGACGTCAGCACCAACAGCCCGCGCGTCAGCAGCGATGGCGATCGGGGCCATCTCGGCGGCACGGTGAAATATATCAACGGCCCATGGCTGGCGAGCGGCACCATCGCTGGCGGATGGACGGGCTATGACTCGACACGCCACATCAGCTTCCCCGGCTTTGCCGCCACGGCCAAGTCGGATCAAGACATTACCAATGTCGGCGGTCAGCTCCGCGGCGCCTATCTGATGACCAGCGGCAAGTGGTACGCCAAGCCTCAGGTTGACCTGGATGTCATCTATGTCGACATGGACGGCTTCACGGAAACTGGCGGCGGCGGCGCGGCTCTCAAAGTCTCCGGGACCGACGAGACCGTGTTCATTGCCACACCGGCCTTGGAACTGGGCACGCAGATGGGCTTCAACGGCGTGCTGGCACGGCCGTTCGTCCGCGGTGGCGTGAGCTTCTACAGCGATGCCGACTTCCCGATTTTGGCCGGCTTTGCCGCCGCGCCCGGCGTGGCTCCGTTCAAGACCACCGGCGAGATCGACGACGTGGTCGGCAATATCTCGGCTGGCGTGTCGCTCCTGGGCACGGGCAGGGGGGTCGTTACTCTGAGCTACGACGGCGCCTTCGGCGACGACCTCGAATCCCACTCCGCCTCTGCCAAAGCGAGCTGGAGATATTAAGACGTCTCATCCCCGTATCGGCTAAGAGATGCCACTTTCGGGTGGCATTTCTTGTCTAAAGGGGGGCTTGGCCTTCCGTGTGGGAGGCGATGGTCGAGGAAAAATCGGCCGTCTGAGGAATTGCCTTGCGGCCGATCATAGGGCATTAGTCAACTACGTAGGCCATTATCCAAAACTCATCTCTATCCTGGTTGCCCATAACGAATGAGGCACTCTCATGAATAGCCGGTCCATATACGTCATTTTGCTTGGCGCGCTCTTCGCCGCCGGAATGAATCTGCCGTTTTCCGCCGACAGTCAGGCCGGCTCGGCCCAACAAATGGCTGAGCTTGGGGACGCCACCAAGCAGGTCGCGCAGCAGGACAAGCCGCCGGCACCAGCCGCGGCGCCGAAACCGGCAACGCCTGCGCAAAGCGAAGGCCCCGGTTGGGCGGTCAACTGCAAGAGTGCTGCGGCTGATAAGGGCCTGGAGTGTCGCCTCTCTCAGACCATTGTCACGCAAAATGGTCAGGTGCTTGCCGACGTCACATTCCGGGTCCCCGCTGACAAGAAAGACCCGGAAGCCATTGTGCGCTTGCCGCTTGGGATCTTGCTGTCAGCCGGCGCCACGCTCCAGGTTGACGACAAGCCGCCGGCACAGCTGACCATGAGGACCTGCGACCGCAATGGCTGCTATGCGCGGATGGCTATTTCCGCGGACATGCTTGCTACATTGCAGAAGGGCAAGCAGATCCAGGTCAGCTTCAAAAATCTGGCCGAGAAGTCGATCACGGTGCCTCTGTCTTTAAACGGGTTCTCCGACGCCTACGCCAAGATCTAAAGGTTGATAACGGTTAGACGATAGTCGGCGGGGGCGGGTTCGCGAGCATGTGGAAATGGCTGCTTTTCGTAATTCTTCCGACCGTGGTCGTGGCCGGCGGGATCGGGTGGTACCTCACGACTGACGGCGCCTCCTTGTGGCAGGCGGCTGAGGTCGAGAAACCGTCTGCGCGCGTACCCAAGACGAGCAGTGCCACTCTAAAGCCGGACCAAAAACCGAAACCGCGAAAGTCGGGACCCGGTTGGGCCGTCAACTGCCAAAGCGGCGCAAAAGAGGCGGCCCTGAATTGCCGTCTATCGCAAACACTGGTGATGAAGAAATCGGGCCGGCTTCTGACCCGTGTGACCTTTCTCCTGCCCGCGGGCGGTCGAAACCCAAAGCTCAACATTCAAGTGCCGCTTGGGGTGTTGATCTCCGCGGGCGCGACCATCCGGGTCGACGAGAATCCCCCTCAGGGTCTTCGCTTCAGGACCTGCAACCGCAACGGCTGCTATGCCGAGACGGCCCTTTCGCCCGCGTTTTTGGCGAGCTTGCGCAAAGGAAGGAAGCTCGTGATCGAATTCAAGAACCTGGCCGAGAAGACCATCAAGCTGCCCCTGTCGCTTGGCGGATTTGATGAGGCCTATACCAAGGCGCAAAACGCTTAAACGCGACGCGCTTCGTCCGCTCGTGCGGTACCTCCAAGAACGATGAAGCGTTATTCGCCTGGTGCGAGCGATGGCGCCATGTCGGAAGATTTTGCCGATTTGGCGGCATAGCCGGCAAGCCTGAACACAGCGATGGAAAGCGCGGGCAGGAAGGTCAGCGTGATGATCGCGGTACCGAGAATGCCGAACAACACGATCGCACCGACGCCGCGATAGAGCTCGGTGCCGGCACCAGGGATGAACACCAGCGGCGCTAGCCCGCAAATCGTCGTCACCGTGGACATGGCGATCGGCCGCAACCGCGAGGACACCGCTTCCATGACCGCTTGTTGCGCGTCAAGTCCGACCTCCCACAAATTGTAGAGTGCCCGGTCGACGATCAGGATCGGGTTGTTCACCACCGTGCCCATGAGAATGAGAAAACCGAGCATGGTGATCAGGTCGAACGGCTGGATGATCGGCGCGAGCCCGAACTGGGGCAGGATCATTCCCACCCAATTCATCAATGCGAGACCCACAAGCCCGCCGGCAACGCCAAGCGGGATGGTGGTCATGATCAGCAGCGGATAGCCCCAATGGGTGAAGATGGCGACCAACAGGAGATAGATGATAATGATCGCGACGATATAGTTGCCGGCGAGCGCGCTCCTTGTGGCGTCGAGTTGGTCCGATGCGCCGGAAATGGTCATGCTCACGTCGAACGGCACCTCACCCGAGCGCCGCATGGGGGCAACGAGCTGGTTGCGCACCATCTCGACGCCGGTTTCCAGCGCGATGCTCTCAGGCGGGATGATGTTTAGGGTCACCGTGCGCTTGCCGTCGATGCGCCGGATCGTGCTCGTATCCACCGTCTCCTTGATGTCCGCCACCGCCGATAAGGGAACGATGGCGCCTTGCGGGGTGTGAACGGGCATTTGGTCGAGCGTGTCGAGTTCGGTGAGAAAGGCATCCTTGCTGTAAAAATAGATGTCGATTTTCTCATCGTCGCGGAAGAATTCGCCGGCATAAGCTCCGTCGGTGAGCGCGGCGACGGTGAATCCCACATCGTCCGCGGTCATGCCGAGTTCCGCCGCGCGCTCCCATTTCGGCCGCACCTCGAGCAAAGGCTGCGACAAGGTCAATGTCGGCGGATCGGCTTGGATTCGCGGGTTTTTGAAGATCTCGCCGGCCCGGCGATAGGCGTCGGACGCCACTTTATATATGTCCTCAAGCCGGGGCCCGGAGATGTCGAGACCGATACTGCGCGTCCCCCCGTCATTGCTGGTGATGATCGAGCCGCGCGACACGAAGGCACGCATACCGGCATAAGTCTCGTATTTCCGGTTTATGGCCGTCATCAACTCATCGATGTCGCTGTGGTCGACCGGTTCGGCGATGATGCGAAGATTGTCCGCCTGGATCAGAAGGAAGAAATATTTGAGCGCGGGAACCTCCGTCTCGCCACGATGGAAGCGCGCGGGATCGTCTTTCAGGAAGGGCATCAGCCAGGTCTGCAAATCTTCGCCGATCTCCGACATGGTCTCGAGGTTGTAGCCGGGCGGAGCGTTCAGCCGCGCGAACATCTTGGGCTCCTCGCCCTCGGGCAAATACTCCGCAGGGGGCGTCAGATAGAGAATGATCGCAGCACTCGCTCCCGCGGCCCCCAAGATGCAGGCGGCACGCCTCAACGGACCAGCCATGAGCCAGCCCACGCCCCTGACGATGGCGCCATCGGCAGCATCGACTGCCTTGTTGTGGCTGGGCGCCAGGTCGAACTGCGCCGCCGCGGTGGGCACCACGGTGATGGCCACGATCATCGAGGCGAGGATCGAGGCAGAGACGGCGATGGCAATATCGGAATAAAGCTGCCCCGCCTCCTCGTGGATGAACACAATGGGCACGAAGACGAGGACCGTGGTCAGCGTCGAGGCCAGCACGGCGGGCCACACTTTGCGCACACCTTCGATCGCGCTTTTCAATCGCCCGAGTCCGCGCCGCCGTTCGAGGTCAATGCTCTCAAGCACGACGATGGAGTTATCGAGGGTCATGCCGATGGCGAATGCCACGCCGGCAAGCGAAATGACGTTGACGGTGCGGCCGGCCAGCATCAGTCCGATAAAAGCCGCGATAGTGCAGACCGGGATGCCGATGACGCCGACAACCGTTGCCTTGATCGAACGCAGGAACAGGAACATGACTAAGGTCGCCAGAACCGCGCCGATGGCGAGATTGGTCCACACATTGCGGATGGAGGCTTGGACGTAGGTTACGTCGTCCGCGGTGCGTTCGAGCTCCAGGCCGGCTGGGATCAACACCTCGCGGTTGATGAGCTCGACCTCCTTCATCACCGCCTCTTTTATGGCGATGACATTGGAGCCGGCCTCGCGCCGGATCGACAGGGAGATGATTGGCCGGTCGTTCACAAAAGCGCGCGTATAGATCTCGAAATGTCCAAGCCGGACCTCGGCGACGTCCTTCAGCCGGATGATCGTGTCGCCACGGCGGTCAATGATCAGTTCTTCCAGGTCCTCGGGATTTTCGAACCGGCCTATGGTGCGTAAGAGATAGCGGCGCTTGCCGCTCTCGATTTCGCCGCCCGACGTATCCCGGTTCCGCGCGGCCACCGCCCGGCGCACATCGGTGAGCGACAATTTCCGTTCGGCAACCGCCGCCGGATCGAACAAGATCTGGATTTGCTTCTCGGCTCCGCCCCAGATGCGGACGTCGGAGACGTCGGTCACGCTTTCGAGCCGGGTCCG
Organism: uncultured Methyloceanibacter sp.; assembly: GCA_964523345.1. Classification (GTDB taxonomy): domain Bacteria; phylum Pseudomonadota; class Alphaproteobacteria; order Rhizobiales; family Methyloligellaceae; genus Methyloceanibacter. Next base: position 3,619 of record CAZFYL010000055.1, on the reverse strand, counting down.
GACATTGTCGTCGACGAAGTCGTGCATCATGTCCATGTCGAGTTGGCGTGGATTGCCGGGAAGCGGCGACACCCTGAAATACATGAACGAGTTGGCGCTAAAGGAGCTTGCCCGCACGCGCGGCTGATCCACGTCCTCCGGATAGGAGGGCACCTGGCTCAGCGCGTTATTGATGCGGATGAGTGTCTCGTTGAGATCGATATTGTAGGGGAACTCGAGCTCGATCCGGCCTTCGCCGCTCGATGCCTGAGAGATGATGCGCTCCAGGCTCGGAATCGAGCGGAGATACTCCTCCTGCTCGATGATGATCTCTTTCTCGATGTCTTGCGGGGTGGCGCCCGGCCACCGCGTTTGCACGGTTACCGTGCGCACTTCGAGGTCGGGGATCATCTGCACGGGGATGCGCAAGGCTGCGGCGATGCCGAGCACGCACACGATCAAAGTGGCGACCGTCACCAAAGTCCCGCGATTGATGATCCCCTCAAACATGCATGCTCGTTCCTGTCAGTCCTCGGTTAACTCGCGAGCCGGACCGTCTGTCCCTCTCGCAAAGATTCGTTCCCCCGCACCACGACGCGATCGCCTTCCTTCAGACCCGAGCGGACCTGGACCATTCCGTCGAAGGCGAGCCCGATCTCGATCCGGCGCTCGGTCACGCTCATGGTTTCGCCATCGCCTTCCACCACCCAGACCGTGATGCGGCCATCCGGGTAGCGGATCAACGCATCGCGGCTTACCACGAGATCGCGCTTGCCAATATCGAGATTAACGGTCACACGCGCCGACATGCCCGGCGTGATGGGGATATCGTGGCGTTCGGGGAGAACCCGCAAAGTGAAGGTGCGCGCGTCAGGGTCGCTTACCGGGATCAGCGCGCCGATTTTGGCGGGAATCGCTTCGCCGGGCAGCGCGTCGATCTCGATCGACACGTCGGCGCCTCCGCGCAACCGCGCGTAATAGTCCTGCGGGATCGGTACATCGACACGAAAATCGCGCATCGCCACGAGCTCGAACACGGCGGTTCCAGGCCTGACCCACTGGCCGACCTCGGCCATGCGCTTGGAGATCACCCCGTCATAGGGTGCAGGCAGCGTGTGGCGCGTCAGAATCGCCGCCCGGCGCTTCTGCTCCGCCAGAAAACCTTCTTGGGTCGCCTTGTCGATTTCGACTTCCGCTTGCCGTGCCTCGACCTCGTTCTTTGGCCCGTAGTCGCGCTTGGCCAGGCTTTCGGCGATGCGCAGCCGGCGCTCGGCATCCTTGACTTCGGCCGCGGCCTGGACGGCCTGCGCCGCGGCCTGATCGTAGGCAGCCTGCTCCATCTCCGCATCGAGCTCGAGCAGAAGATCGCCTTCTTTCACCTGGGCGCCGTCGTCATAATGAACGGCGCTGACCAGACCTTCCACTGAAGTCGAAATCTGCGAAACATGAGGTGAGGTGACCGTGCCGGATAATTCGAGCTTGCGGACGACAGGCGCCTTGCGCACCGTCTCGGTCTCCACCGGCGGGGCCGGTTCGGCGTGGATAGACCCAAGCGGGTAGGTGGCCATGACGGCCAATAGGCCGAGGATGATCGCCCGGTCGCGGAGGCAGAAAGTGCGGTCCATGTCGTTCGCGCGCATCAGACAATCGTCAGAAATCATCGTATTTGAAGGGTCCCGAACTGAAGCACCGGACGCATTAAAGGCCAAGTCCACCAGGAATTTAAGGGTAGAACGTGACAGGCGCCAGGGTTGCTGGCCTCTTTTGCCGGTGCATTTGGACGGTTTCAAATAGATGTGACGGTGCGATCGCCTTCCTGCGTGGTCCGCACAGAGCTGCTCTTCTTCACTCCGAGGATTTTTGTTAGAGAAGGGCGAAGCGCGCAGGGACACCTAAGGTTAATCTTCAGGAGGCGATGTGCTCGAAACGCTGGAAAGCGAAATCTACCATAACGGCATCTCAACCTGGGGCCTTGCCGCGCTCCTTATCATTGCCGTCCTGGTGGCGGCTCTCATCGCTAAATTCATCCTTCTGCGTGCCCTGCCGGAGCTGAGGCCTGGCCAGCAGCAGGACTGGCAGACGCTGTCGCGCGAGGTGGTGGAGAAGACGTCAATTATCTTCATCGCGATCGCCGCCGTCTATGCCGGCACGTCGCTTCTGCAGTTGCCCGGCATGGTCCACCAGCTGGTGTTCTCCGCCTTTGTCATCGCGCTCTTCATTCAACTCGCGCTCTGGGCCGACCGCATCGTTTCCACCGCCATTGCCTGGCAGCTTGCGCCGGGTAAGTCCAAGACGGCGATGCGCAACGCCTTGTCGCTGATCCAGTTCGTGGTTCGGGTCGGCGTCTGGTCGCTCGCCTTTCTTCTCATTTTCGAAAATCTTGGATTTGATGTCACAGCACTCGTTGCCGGCCTTGGGATCGGCGGTATCGCCGTGGCGCTTGCTGCTCAGAGCGTGCTTGGGGATCTGTTCTCGTCTCTGGCCATCGTGCTCGATCGCCCCTTCGAGGTCGGCGATTTCATCATTTTCGGCGACCAGATGGGCACGGTGGAGAAAATCGGCATCAAGACCACGCGGCTGCGCAGCCTCTCGGGCGAGCAGATCGTGTGCGCCAATTCCGATCTGATCAATTCGTGCATCCACAACTATAAGCGCATGGCCGAGCGGCGCGTCCTGTTTGCCCTTGGTGTGACTTACGACACGCCAGCGGCAAAGCTGGAACGGATTCCGGTGCTGCTCAAGGAGATCATCGAGTCCCAGAAGTTGACCCGGTTCGATCGGGCGCATTTTGTGGGGTTTGGCGATTCCGCGCTCAATTTCGAGATTGTCTATTTTGTGCTGAGCGCCGACTACAACACGCATATGGATGTGCATCAGGCCGTCATTCTTGAGGTCGTCCGGGCGTTCGAGCGAGAGAAGATCGATTTCGCCTTCCCGACGCGCACGCTGCAAGTGCCCGGCCTGGAGGGGGCCATAGGTGCGGCTATGGAGTTAAAGGACGCGCGCTCCGGTTCGTCCGTCGAACAAGCAACCCGCCCTTCGTCCTGAGCGCCGCGCAGCACGATACAGCACAGCTTAAGATGGACTCGACCGCACGGTCCTTACGATCCAGAGGATCAGCAAGAAGATCAATGAGCCGAAGAAGGCGGCGACAATATCTCGAAGCGAGATGGCAATTGAATCAAGGCCGGTCCAGATTCCAAAAAGTCTGAAGAGCAGGCCGCCGATCAATGCCCCGACCATCCCGACGCCGAGACTGGTCCAGCGGGACATGCCTTCCCAGCTGGCTGTCACCACCATCCCGGCAAGCGAGCCGGCGATCAAGCCGACGATGACCCAAACGATGAGATCAGCGAACGTCAATGACATATGTCTTGGCCTCCAAAGACGGTCGAGACCCGCATGGCCGCTGGAGAACTATAAGGCACAAATCGGCACTTGGCGAGGTTGTTGATATCAGCCAGTCTGCGCTCGTACACGACCTTGAGAAACGTCAGTACCCGGTCAAACGCTTGGCAAAATGGGTTAAACTGGGAATGCAGATAACAGGTTCGACGGCGGAGCCGTTGAACTGTTGATAAAAAAGGGAGGTCGTTATGTCACAAGCATCGACGCAGGCCCAAATCGCCGAGAACAAGAC
>CAZFYL010000054.1:0-16309 GCA_964523345.1 uncultured Methyloceanibacter sp. | reverse complement strand
ACCCCCGACACGCGGATTATGATTCCGCTGCTCTAACCAGCTGAGCTACTCCGCCATTTGGCTTTGCTATCAGCGATATAGAGATCGCCAATAATTGCTGTCAAGCAAACGCCGTCCGCGTTCTCGCCGGCGCTCGCGCCGCTTGAGCGCGGCTCCGCCCCAGACCATAGCCCGGCTGCTTGACGAACCGGAGCATGGTGAACAGGCCGAACGGCTTTAGCGCCCGGCGCTCGTTCAAGCGGAGATCGTCGCACACCAGCACCCGGTCCAGCTCGAAAACGGGCCGCCAGCCGATCAGATCGGCGAACGGCGCGAGCTTGCGCTCAAGCCATCCGCGCACCCCCTCCTCCTGGCTGAAATGGTTGACCAGGATCACCTCGCCGCCGGGCGCGCAGACGCGCTCAAGCTCGCGCATCACCCGCTCCGGCTCAGGCACCACCGTCATCACATACATGGCGACGACGGTGTCGAAGCTGTCATCGGCAAAGGTGAGCGCACCGGCGTCCATCTCGCGCAGAGCGGCAATATTCTTCAGCTTCTTGTGCGCGACTTTCTCGCGCGCCTTGGCCAGCATCTCGGGCGAAAGGTCGATGCCGGTGATGGTGAGATGGCTTGCATAGCGGGGAAGCGAGAGCCCGGTGCCCACGCCCACCTCGAGCACGCTTCCCTCCCGCTCGTTGATGATGCGGACCGCATGCTTGCGGCCGGCCGCGGCGACCAGCCCGAAGGTGAAGTCATAGACCGGCGCCCAACGGCGATAGGCATGACGTACGGCGGAAGCATCCATCACGGGCGCCTTATGTGCCACCTTGCCCTCCCACCTCCGCCTTGGCGTGCTTTACCGCGATACGGCCGCAAGCGGCTTTTCGGTCCGGCCCTTTGCCGCCTGAACCGCCATGCCATCCTTGGCCCAATTTGTATCTTGCGCCGCGGCCTTGATCCAGCCGCCGCCGAGAACCCGTTCGCCGCCGCCTCCGGCCGCATAAAAGACACAAGCCTGTCCGGGCGACACGCCGTCCTCGCCGCGAACGAGGTCGACGGTGAGCCCGGCATCATCGGCGTGCAATCGGGCGGGCTGCAAAGGCCCGCTTGAGCGGATGCGCGCAAGCACCTCCACTCCCCTCGCCGCAAAATCCTGGTAAGACTCATCGGCCAGCCAGTTGACGTCGCGCAATGTGAGACGCCGCGCGCGCAATGCCTCGCGCGGGCCGACCACGACCTCGCGCGACGCGGCATCGAGTTTGAGCACATAAAGCGGCTCCTCAGCCGCGACGCCGATCCCCTTCCGCTGGCCGATCGTATAGTTGATGATCCCGCCATGGCGGCCGAGAACGCGGCCGTCGATATGCACGATATCGCCGGCTTCCGCCGCGCCCGGGCGAAGACGCTCGATCACTTGGGTATAGCGGCCGCTCGGCACGAAGCAGATATCCTGGCTGTCCGACTTCTCGGCCACGCCGAGCCCGAAATCGCGCGCGAGCTTGCGCGTCTCCTCCTTGTCGAGGCCGCCGAGCGGGAACCGCAAGAAGCTGAGCTGCTCGCGCGTGGTGGCGAACAGAAAATAGCTCTGGTCGCGCTCCTTGTCGGCGGCGCGGAACAGCTCCCATCCGTGCGCACCGGGCGCGCTCCTGACATAATGACCTGTCGCAAGGGCCGACGCGCCGAGGTTCGAGGCCGTTTCCAGAAGATCGTGGAACTTAATCTTTTGATTGCAGGCAACGCACGGAACCGGCGTCTCGCCCTGAAGATAGCTGTCCGCGAACTCGCCCATCACGGCCTTGGCGAAGCGCGCCTCGTAGTCGAGCACGTAATGGGGGATCTGCAATTTGTCGGCAACGCGGCGCGCATCCTGAATGTCCTGGCCGGCGCAACAGGCGCCTTTGCGGCCGACCGCCTCGCCATGGTCGTAGAGCTGGAGCGTGACGCCGACCACCTCGTAGCCTTCGACCTTCATCAGAGCCGCCACGACGGAAGAATCGACCCCGCCGGACATGGCGACGACCACCCTTGTGTTCGCCGGGGCGCCGTCAAGATGAAGGTTGTTAAGCATTGCAGGCTGCACCGAAGCCACGGAAATTCCTGGTTAAATCGACGCGCAACGCCGGCCGGCAAGGTCTTTGGCAAATTTGGCCGGTCCGCTGTCGAGTTGCGCCGAACATAGGCAGCACACGCCGGTTAAGCAAGACAAGGCGGCTGGTCGAGCCAAATGGCAAGAAACCTTTGTTTTCAGCAAGTTTGGAGTATTTCCTTGCCGCTTCTTTTACCGGGCAGCTTAGGTAAATCTTAAATGCGGCCTGCTAGCGTGCCCGGATTGTTGGTGCATCGAGAGTGTTAGTGGTTGTGAGTACGATGACCGAAAATTATAGACCGCGCGTGAGGTATGTGATCGGGCCCGACGGCAGTCCCCTGACGGTGGCCGATCTCCCGCCCCCCAACACTCAGCGTTGGGTCATCCGCCGTAAAGCCGAAGTCGTGGCCGCGGTCAGGGGTGGCTTGCTCAGCCTCGAAGAGGCTTGCGAACGTTATACGCTGACGGTCGATGAGTTCCTGAGCTGGCAGCGCTCAATCGACAAGCACGGCCTGCCGGGCTTGCGGGCGACCCGCGTTCAGGACTATCGCGGCGGCTAGTCCGCCTTAAATCCCGACTGTTGATCCTTTACCGCCCGGCGGGAGCCGCGGCGGTTCTGGGCATGACCCTGTTGCAATTCGACTCGCCGCGCTTCCAGCGCTCGACGTCGTATTGCATCTTGGCGGCAAGATAAGGCGGCATCCCCCGATTCTGGGTCAGGACCACCGTGTAGCGCCCTTCCTGCTTGAAGAAGATGGCGTAGGTGGCGAGACCGGCGCGTCCCGAAGCCTGCTTGTGATGAATGGTAATCTGCACCTTGCGGCCGCTTGGGCTGACATCGGCCCGGTACACATATTGGGGCAGAAGCGGATGGACAGCATTGAACCAGCAGCTCTTGACTCTGTGCCCGAGCACGACATAGGCGTCGACCGGCTGTGAACTGGCGATTGCTATTCCGCTCGCGCGCACAGGCGTCACGGCACCCGTGCTTTCGTTCGAAGCTCTAAGCGAGGTCCCCGCCGGGTCGCTCCCCAGCCATGAGCCGCCACCGAGGTTTGGGTGCGTCCCACACCCCGCAAAGAACAGGAGCATCAGGACCGCAATCAGACTCATAAACACAACGCGTGACACTGTACCGACCCCGCTGCTTAATCCCGGAAATTGACAAATTGCAGAGGCCGATCGAGCGCTAGCCCCTTGAGGTGCTGGATCACGGACTGCAAGTCGTCGCGCTTCTTGCCGGTGACCCTGAGTTCGTCGCCTTGGACAGAGACCTGGACCTTGAATTTGGCGTCCTTGACCTCTTTCACCAGGCGTCTGGCCAGCTCCCGGTCGATCCCTTGGCGGATCAGCGCCTTTTGCCGGACCGCCTGCCCGGCAGCCTTCTCGGCTTCCCTGTAGTCAATCACCCGCGCATCGATCTTGCGCCGGGTGAGATGGCCTTGGAGCAGCTCGTGCATCTGCTTGAGCTTGAGCTCGTCGTCGGCATTGAGCGTGATCTCGCTGTCCTTACGCTCGACCCGCGACGCCGAATTCTTGAAGTCGTAGCGCTGGCTGATCTCGCGCGTCATGTTGGCGAGCGCGTTATCGACCTCGGCGAGATCGGTTTTAGAGACGACGTCGAACGATGGCATTGCAGCCTACCCCCGGGAGCCTTAGCGTGAAAACAATCGGATCATTGAGATGCCCGCCCCTCAACAGAGGAGCCGAGGCTCTCGATCAGCTCGCCACGCGATGGACGGGAGTGACCGCGAGATCGGAAGTTGCCGTCCGGGCCTCTTCGAGGCGCATCCGTTCGGCATCGCGCTCCTCGAGAAGCTCGATCTTCTTCAGATCCTCGCACGCCTCATCGAGATCGCCGCGCGCGGCGGCAAGCCGCCCCGCAAGGTTCTCCGCCGACGTCGCCAAGTTGTTGCGCCGCTGGATCGCGGCCTTGGCAAAGGTCGGGTAGGCGTAGTGATTGACGTCTGAGACACCGGCCCGTTCCTGCTCGATGGCAATCTGCCGGTCGAGGTCCGAGGCCATGTGGTTGAAGTCGCCGATCATGGTTTCGATTTCGACGACCTTACGGCGCTTCTCCTCGATCTCGAAGCGCTTCAAGCGGATCAATGCGTCCCGTGACTTCATAACTCGGTACCCTCAACATTACGCGTCCGTCCTGTGACATGCTGGCGACGCGCCGGCCCGTCCGGCTGTCGATCCGGGCAAGAATCGCCCGCCCCGAGGCCAGAGCCGTGGCCCCTGCCATCGAAGACGCTTTCTAATCCGCACGCTTGGCGGACGATCCAGAGCCCCTGGGCAGGATCGGACCCTTCTGCCCATCAAGGCGATCATCGCCAACAGGACTTAAGGCCCGGTAAACCATGCCGGCCTCGTTTCGCCGCTGCCGGAATTAATAACCGTGCCGGGATGGTGAACTTTGGCTGAAGAGATGTTTGGCTCTCGCCATTGGCCAAGCTTTTGTTAACTATTGGCCACTAATTTATTGATTCGGATTAACCAATCGGCGTGGCGTTATTTGGGTCGGGGATAAGCCGGACTGCGACGAGACGGGGGATTTTCGATATGCGGGTGCTTCTGATCGAGGATGACAGCGCAACTGCCCAGAGCATCGAGCTGATGCTGCAGTCGGAAGGCTTTAACGCCTATAAGACCGACCTCGGCGAAGAGGGCGTGGACCTCGGCAAGATCTACGACTACGACATTATTCTGCTCGACCTGAACCTGCCCGATATGAGCGGCTATGAGGTGCTCAAGACGCTGCGGGTGGCCAAGGTTCAAACGCCCATTTTGATCCTGTCCGGGCTTGCCGGGATCGAGGATAAGGTGCGCGGGCTCGGTTTCGGTGCCGACGACTACATGACCAAGCCGTTCCATAAGGACGAGCTGGTGGCGCGTATCCACGCCGTGGTGCGCCGCTCCAAGGGCCATGCCGAGTCGGTGATCCAGACCGGCGGGCTTAAGGTCAATCTCGATACTAAGACGGTCGACGTTAACGGTCAGCGCGTCCACCTGACCGGCAAGGAATATCAGATGCTCGAGCTGCTTTCGCTGCGCAAGGGCACGACGTTGACCAAGGAGATGTTCCTCAATCATCTCTATGGCGGCATGGACGAGCCGGAACTCAAGATCATCGACGTCTTTATCTGCAAGCTCAGGAAGAAGCTCGCGGCTGCCACCGGCGGCAAGCACTATATCGAGACGGTCTGGGGCCGCGGTTACGTGCTGCGGAACCCTGAGGACGAGTCAGAGGCCGCATAAGGCATCCTTCGTCCCACGACGAACGCACAAATGGCCGGGGCCCTCCCCGGCCATTTTGCTATGGCGGCCACCGACTCGTTAGATCAGCCCGACCTGATAAAACTTCGCTTCGATGATGTCGCGGTCGAACGGCTTGATGATGTATTCGTTGGCGCCGGCCGTGATTGCGCGCGTGATGTGCTTAGGGTCGTTCTCGGTCGTGCAGAAGATCACCTTAGGGGCATGGCCGCCGCGCTCCCGGCGCAACGCGACCAGAAAGGCAATGCCGTCCATCACCGGCATGTTCCAGTCGAGCAGCACGACATCGGGCATCGACATGCGGCATTGATCCAAGGCGTCGCGCCCGTTCTCCGCTTCAGAGGCGGTGAAACAGAGTTCCTCCAGGATGCCCGCCGCAGCCTTGCGAATGACAGCACTGTCATCGACCACCAGGCAATGTTTCATGCGCGCAGCATCGCTTTCCTCTCGCCGGTCAGGATGCCCTGAATACGACCTCACCCTCGCCCGCCTCGGCGGCGAGGGTCATACCGGCAGCCGTAGCAATGCGTTTGGCGTAATAGGGCTGGATCGATCTTGTATCGAGCGTTTCGCCGTTCGCCCCAGACAAAACGGCACGCACCTGATCGGCAAGCTGCGCCGCATTCCCCGCCGCCTTGACGGCAAAGCTGACCGCGGGCGGGTTGCCCGCTATTTCGACATGGATTGTTCCCCCGCGCGGCAGAGCCACGACACCGAGAGCCACGAGGTTGAGGAGAAGCTTGACCTTGTCCCTTGGTAGGGTCACCGCCGGACCGTGCCAATCAATGTCGTGCTTGCCGGTCCCGCCGACGAAGTCGCGGGCGACCTTCTCGGCGTCGCCGAGGTCGATCTCGGCGGTCGCCGATCCGGCCGCACCGAAGGCAAGCCGCGCAAACTGAAGCTTGGCGGAAGCTTGCGCCGCGCTTTTGCGGATGAGATCCATGGCGGCGTCCCGCATGGCCTGATCGGGATCTTCGCCCAACATTTCCAGGCCGTTGGAAATGGCCGCTATGGGATTGATCACGTCGTGGCAGATGCGGCTCGAAACGAGCGCCGCGAGCTCAAGATCGCCGGGTGCCGTCGGCTCGGTCATGGCCTCTCCTTCGCTTCCGCTCTCTTCAAGGCGGAGATGACGTGGCTTACGCGGAAATTTCTGTTACATCGGGCCCCGCGCCCCCTTCCCTCAGCCGCATTGAGGGGGCGGACCCGAATCAATCTTGCCCGGAGCCATCTTGCCTTGCCAGCCCCAACGCAGACAACAGCACCGGTGACAGATAAAGAACCCGATGGCTTCGACTTTGCCGGTGCCGCCGAGGTGCTCACCGATGCCGCGGCACGCGCCGGCGCCGCCATCATGCAGCATTACGGGACGGCAGACGTCGAGTTTAAGGACGATAAGAGCCCGGTGACGTGCGCCGACCGTGAGTCGGAGGCGATCATTCTCGCCGCGCTGGCGGGCTTTGCGCCAGACGTGACGGTCATATCGGAGGAGACGTTCAGGGGCGCGCCGAAATCGTTGCCCGATCGTTTTTTTCTGGTCGACCCCCTCGATGGCACCAAGGAATTCATCCACAAGCGGAGCGACTTCACTGTCAATATTGCTCTGATCGAATCCGGGCAGCCTCGATTTGGGCTGGTCTATGCGCCGGCACGAGCGCTTCTTGCCGTGACCATCGCTGCCAGCAAAGCCGTCGAGGTCAAGCTTTCTCCAAACAAGGCGGGCGCCGAGTTACGGGGTCTTTCCGCAAAGCCGCTACACGCCCGCGCCGCCAACGAAACGGGCCTGACGGCCCTTGTCAGCCATTCTCATCTCGACGCCGACACCGAAGCCTTCCTGGCCAAGCTCAAAATCGCCGGGCGTTCGAGCGCCGGCTCTTCCATCAAGTTCCTGGCGATCGCCAAAGGCGAGGCCGATGTCTACCCGCGGTTTGGCCCCACCATGGAATGGGATACCGCCGCAGGCCAAGCTGTGCTGGAGGCCGCAGGCGGGAGCGTGGTCGATACCGATGGCCGCCCGCTCCGCTACGGCAAGGTCGAGCAAGGCTTACGCAATCCGAGCTTCATCGCCAGGGGCCGAGCCGGTCCGTAAAGCCCTTCCGGAAGTCCCGGCGATTTAACGGTCCGGCAACTAAGCCACCCTTTGGTAACGCTTTAGGAAGAATATGGAGCTCGCGAGCGGGGCCCTGCGCGCCGCACGCTCGCTCGGAGGCACGGCCATGCATGTCAAAATTCCTGCTTTTGCGGCTCTTTTTAGCCTTTTGGCGCTTTTTGCTCCAGCCGCGGCCGAGGATCAACACGGCTCAGGCGACAGCCCTCGCCTGGCACAAGCCGACGGCCCGATGGTGATCACGCCGCAACCTTATGGCAATCAGGCCCCCGCCTATCCTCCTCCCTCCGGCCAGTATAATTCCGGTCAGTACGGTTCCGGCCAGAACGGTTCCGGCCAGAACGGTTATGACGCCCCCTACCAGGGAGCCCCGCAGAGCGGGGCCTACGCTCCCCCCTCAGGCCAATATGCCTATCAAGGAGCCCCTTACGAGGGGGCGCCGCAAAGCGGAGCCTACCCGCCACCGCAGGCCGGAGACGACAACACGTTTTCGGCGGAAGAAATCAAGAATGCCGGTCACCGCTTCTTCGGCGCGGTCTCGATGGAGTTTGCCCGGGTCGTGGAATACGCCTTCCAGCGCTCCGGACGGCCGAACGGCTATATCCTCGGCGAGGAGGCCGGGGGCGCCTTCGTGGCGGGTTTGCGCTATGGCGAGGGCACGCTCTACACCAAGGACGCCGGCACTCAAAAAGTCTACTGGCAGGGTCCTTCCATCGGCTACGATTTCGGTGCCGAGGGCTCGAAGACCATGGTGCTGGTTTACAACCTCTACAGCCCTGCGGAAATCTTCGCCACTTACCCCGGCATCGACGGTTCGGCCTATTTTATCGGCGGGGTGGGCATCACCTTCCTTGCCCGCGATCATGTGACGCTGGCACCGATCCGCTCAGGGGTCGGCTTAAGGCTAGGTGCCAATGTGGGATATTTGAAATATACTCGCGAGCCCACCTGGAATCCGTTCTAGTTTAGCGTTAAAGAGGCCAGGCGGAGGCCCCTCTTTTTGCGGTTGGCGCCGAATTGGCGCCAATTTTTCGCCTGAGTCTGCCGGGTGCGCGGCGGCGCGCAAAAGGGCGCCGAACCGGGAGCGCTGATTTCGATGATCGACGCATTGATGTATGGAGCGCTTGGCTTCTTCTCAGGCTGCCTGCTCGCGCTTATGCTCGCCCCTCCCCTGTGGAACCGCGCCGTGAAGCTCACCACGCGCCGGCTCGAGGCGACAATGCCGATGACACTGACCGACATCCAGGCGGACAAGGATCAGCTTCGCGCCGAATATGCCATCGAGCTGCGCAAGGTCGAGGTTAAGCTGGAGAAGGCCAAGGAAAAGGCCGCGCGCGAACTCATCGAAGCCAATAAGCGCCGTGTCGAAATCACGATGCTCAATACCGATCTCGACTCCGCGAAAGCGCAACTGCAGGAAAACGAGAACGCCAACCGCGTTTTGCAGCAGACCATCAAACGCCGCCTGCCCGATCTCGACACCCGGCTCAAAGCCGCAAGGACGGCGCTCGCCGAGCTGGAATCCGTCAATGCCGAGCTGCGCACAACAGTTGAATCTCAGTCCGATGCATTGAAGACCGCGCGCACGACGATGCACAGCCAACGTGCCGATATCGAGCGTTTGCGCAATGCGCTGGAAGGCGGCAGCAATTCCGCTCGTGGATTGGGGAAACGCGACGCACAGACGATCGCGGAGACCCAGCATCTGAACGCGGAACTCTCCAAGGCACAAGAAGACCTCGCTCGGGCGCAGACAAGCGCCGAGGAAAATGCACTTCTCCGCCGCGAGCTCAGCCAGCTAGCGGGACAAATCCTGACCGTGGCGCGGGCGCAAGGCCTGGAGCACGTGCAATCGCCAGAGACTGTCACCGAAGTCGCCGAGGTCTATGTCGAGCAAGAGGAAGAAGAGGCGTTTCCAGCGGAAGCCCCGCCCGAACAGGACTGGCAGGCGGCGCAGAACGGAAACGGCGCCGAACTGGCGGCCGAGGAGGAAACTACCGAGCGCGGCGTCGATTTCGTGGCGGCCGCAATGGGCCAACCCGGCCCTACGTCTGAAGACGGCGAAACCGAGCAGACCGATGACGCGGCGGAGGACGAGGAGCCTAAGGGTCTTGCGCGCCGATTCATCGGCCGTAGAGAGGCGCGGCGCGCGCGCAAAGCGGGCGGCGCCAGCCTGACCGAGAGACTTCGGGGCCTCATCGCCGAATAGATTTCAGACTTGCGCTCAATTCGAATTGTCAGGTGTGAAGGAACTTTCTCGCGCCATCCTGGAGTCTGAGCGCCGTCAACCGGTCGGTGAAGACGGCACCGGTGTCGATACCGATGCGGTTCGGCCGGACGACCGGGAAATGCGCCGGCGTATGTCCGTGCACCACGACTTTGCCGAACGAACTTGTGTAGTTGAGAAACGGATGCCTGATCCAGACCAGGTCTTCTTCGGTTTGCGCCGCAAGCGGTACGCCGGGCCTGACGCCGGCATGGGCGAAGAAATAGTCGCCGAAGCTCACGCTCAGCTTCAGGCTCCTGAAAAAGCGAAGATGGGACTGAGGCATTGCCTCGGCAAAGGCGTTGCGCCAGGTTTCAGGACCCGCGCGGGCCCGAGCGAGCGCGTCGGTATCGACGCCGTAGGACTGCATCGTCGCCTGACCGCCATTGACCAGCCAATTGCGGAGGTGCCGCTCCTCTTCAAGGAAGTCGAGCAGAATGGCCTCGTGATTTCCCTTGAGGTAATGCGCCTCGAAGCCTTGAAGCGGATTGGCTATCAGCTCTTCGACCACGCTCCGGCTGTCGGGTCCCCGATCCACATAATCGCCGAGAAAGACGAGCACGCGCTTGCTTGCATGCACCTGCCCTCTCGCATCGGCCTCGATCTGCTCAAGGAGGCTTTGCAGCAAATCGAGCCGCCCATGAATATCGCCCACTGCGTAGAGGAGATAACCCTCCGGCAGAGACGCATGATCCAAATCTGACGAGGCCGGCGCCGACATTGCAGTGGTCAGTCTAGCCCAAACCGGCCAATCAGTGCGCTGAACGTAGGGGTATTTGTTTCAGGAGGCGTATTATGCGCCCTTGGGTGCGCCCAGGATCTCTTGGTACACCTTCGCCGACAAGCCGAACACCGTCTTAACGCAGCCGCTCTTGAGTCCGATGAACAGGACCATCTCCCCGTTGCGAAGCTGGTCATCCTCGGTGATAACATAGAGCTTCTCGATGTTTAACGGCGGAAACCCCTTGAGTAGAGCGGCACGCTGTTCGAACGCGGTGAGAGACTGTCCTTCAAACTGATCGTATTTGGCATGAACCTGCCCGATCGCGCCGAGGATCTCGGTCTCGGACTTGCACGCGACCGGGGGAAAAGGTGGTTCTTCGTTGTAGTAGGTTGTGCCGTAGGACTGAACGGCCGGCCCGGGCCTCCGCGACGAAGAGGCTTGAAGCACGGCAAGGCCGATCAGCACGCCGGCAAGCGCCAGTCCTACGCCAATTTTTGGCGAGACAGGCATGTCACGTACTCCGCCCTAGATAATTTCCGTTTAGGGCGCTCCGCCCTAAATCACGGAATCTATCTCGCAGATTACTGTGTCTCTGTGGCCGCACTCTGGCAGTTTATAACCAATCACGGCTCCCGTCCTCCGATCCACGATCGGGCTGGGGCAGCCGACGCGCCAGACTCGCCAGGGCGTGTTCCTATGGCTCATGTCCCAATCGATGGCGAGCCGAATCCCGGCGCGCGCGCATTGCGACGCCATGGCGAAATTGGGATTGAGCGGCGGCACAGGCGTGTGATTGGGACCTAGCTGCACGCCCTCGGCGGGGTCGTAAAGCTGGATCTCATGGCGCCGGCACACCATCATCGAATGCTTCGTTTCCCATTCGCGATTCTCGTGCTGGGTAAACGCGGCATTCTGATCCGGCGCACCGGCAAGCATTGTCTTGCAGACGAAGAGCACCAGCACGGCAGGGATGTTGACGCCCATGGCTAGGCCCTCCCTCTGTGCAGGCAGCTCAGGTTGTTGGGTGGTGCCGTTGGCGGCTGTCGCTTGGCTTTGGCCGAACGGGACCGGCACAGAGCCGCGGCACGGGTGAGGTTCATCAGCATCGTTAGGGCCTCCTGATAGAGTTGACCGGTAAGCACCGCTTACTGCTCTCCCCGGCCCTGCTGTGGACCGGACTCTTGCCCTTGACGCATCCTCCATGTTGCAACGCGAAACAAATCGCTTGAGGTTCAGTATTCCCTGAACACTTAAAAACCGGCTGCTAAAACAAGCCTCTCGGCACATTTACGGAGCACATCACGCCTGCCAGCGATCCGGCTATTTCGCACCTGCTATATTGCACCGCAGCAAAACGAATCGCAAGCGTTAATTTAGCCTATGCGTTGCGGGGCAACCCCGATAGAGCAACGCGGCAACACTGCCGAGACTTTCGGCAAGGCTCGGGACAATCGGCCGAGGCGCGAAAAAGCCGCCGCGGCCCCCTTGGGCCTGCACTTTTCGGCTAAGTTTCCGCCACTTAGCGGTTGGCGCCGGGCTGAGCTTGCTTATTCGATTGCGGCCTGGAAGGCTAAGTGGAAGAACTTTCTCTCAAATTCCAAGCCGCGATGTCCGCGCGCCGAGCTGCGTCATGTTGAGAGACCTAAGCACCAGGAGAAAGCTCTTTCTGCTTTGCAGCGCGTTCGTCATCGCGATTGCCGTGGCGATCTATAGCACTGTCGCCGAAAAGCAGATTGCCATCGATTTTACCCGTAAAGAGCTCGACGGTGTCCGCTACATCGAGCCGATCCAGGGCGTTTATGCCGCGCTCCTGTTCGATCCGCCCAACCGCACCACATCCGCGCCGGTCACCGGCAAGGCCCTAGAATTACTCGCCGACGCGGAGACGGCCTCGGCGGGGGCGCTGCGGAGCGCGCCACTTCAAGAGTCGCTGGCAAAGACGCTACGCAGGCTTGGATCCGGCCAAGTGACGGGAGATGCGCAGCGAGCCCTTGTTGCCGAGGCTTTGGTCAAGACCAAGGAATTGATCTTGCGCGTCGGCGACAACTCCAATCTCGCGCTCGATCCCGAACTCGACAGCTACTATCTGCAAGATAATTTGGTGCGCCAAATCCCCAAGCTGCTCAGCCAACTCGGCGACGTCTGGAGCTTGGCCAGTACTTCCGCACCCATCACCACCCCGGACGACAAAACTCGTCTCATCACCCGCGTCGCGATGGCCCGATCGACGGCGGAGGAGATTGCACAAAACTTGACCTCCGCTTTCCGGGGTGACGAAAGCGGAACCCTACGGCAGCGTGTTGAGGCGCCCATAGCCGTGATGCTGTCCAGCGTGACCGCCTATCTCGGCAGCGTCGATGAAAGCTTGACCCAATCGGAGACGTTTGATCGCGCCTCGCTCAATCCTCTGTGGAGGAACGCAGTCGAGGACACGCTCTCTGCGTGGACCGGGGGGCTCGCCGATCTGGAGGAGCTCCTGGACCAACGCATCGGCAATCTCGTGGGAAGGCTTTACTGGAGTCTTCTTCTCATGGGCACCCTCGCCGCGTTCAGCATCCTGCTCGCCGTCCTCACGCACCGGCGCATCGTGCATCCCCTTGCGCGGCTCGAAGAGTTGGCAAACCGCGTCCGGAAAACAAAGGACTATAGCCACCGGGTGAACTACGAGAGCAAGGACGAGATCGGCCATTTGGCGGGGGCGTTCAACGAGATGCTGGACGAACTCGATCGGGCGCGCAAACGGGAGGTCGCGGATCGAGCCGAGCAAGCCGCGCGCAAACGGCTGACCGTGATGCTTAACGCCTCACCGGCGGTCCTCTACTGCCGTTCGGCCAGCGGCGATCTCAGCCCGACCTTCGTAAGCGAAGGCGTCAACAAGCTGTTCGGATGCACCCCGCAGGAGTACATGAACAATCCCTACCTGTGGCAGGACTACGTTCACCCTTCCGATATCCCGCGCATCAATGACTGGATCGCCAACATATTGGCGGGCGACAGCGCGCTCGAATACCGCATTCGCCGGCCCGACGGCACCTATTTCTGGGTGAACGACCGCCAGCATGTGGTGCGAAACGCCGACGGCGATCCGATCGAAATCGTCGGGTCATGGACCGACATCACCGAACGCAAGGAGGCCGAAGACGCACGCGAACGCGCGCGGAAGCGACTCGACCTGTTGCTCCGTGCGGCGCCCGTCGTGGTCTACAGCTTCGCCGCGACCGGCGATTACGCACCGACTTACGTCAGCGCAAGTATCGGGCCGATGCTTGGCTATACGCCGGATGAATATCTCTCCGGTCCGGAATTCTGGTGGACCCGCGTTCATCCCGACGATTTGCCCGAGATCGAGGCGAAGCAGGCCGAGCTTTTCCAGCATGGTGAGCATTCGACCGAATACCGTTTTCGCAAGAGAGACGGCACCTATTGCTGGGTCAGCGACGAGCAGCATCTCATTCTGGACGAGGATGGCCGGCCTCTCGAAGTCGTCGGTTCATGGAGCGACATCGACACGCGCAAGGCTGCCGAGCAGGCGTTTCAGGCCGCGCAGGCAGAGCTCAAGAAGGCAACGGCCTCTGCACTCGAGGCGAGCGAGGCCAAGAGCGCCTTCCTTGCCAATATGAGCCACGAGATTCGGACGCCGATGAACGCGGTGATCGGTCTCTCTCATCTCGCGCTCAAGACTGATTTGACCGAGCGTCAGCGCGACTATGTGCTCAAGATCAAGAACTCGGGCCAGCACCTGCTCGGGATCATCAATGACGTCCTCGATTTCTCGAAGATCGAGGCCGGCAAGCTCTCGATTGAAAATATCGATTTCGATCTCGACAAGGTGCTCGAGAATGTCGGGAATCTTATGTCCCAGAAGGCCACGGCCAAGAAGCTCGAACTGATCTTCGAGGTCGACCCTTTGGTCTCGGCGCATTTCCGCGGCGATCCTTTGAGGCTCGGCCAGATTCTCATCAATTTCTGCAACAACGCGGTGAAGTTCACCGATCGCGGCGAAGTTGCCGTCAAGGTTCGCGTTCTGGAGGACAGTCCTGAGCACCAGCTCGTCGAATTCTCGGTGAGCGACACCGGGATCGGCATGACGCAGTCGCAAATCGACCGGCTGTTCCTGGCTTTCGAGCAAGCCGATGCCTCCACCACCCGCAAATATGGCGGCACCGGTCTCGGCTTGGCCATCGCCAAGCAATTGATAGAACTCATGGGCGGTCAGGTGTCAGTGGAGAGCGAGCCCGGCGAGGGAAGCACATTTCGATTTACCGCTCGGCTTGGCAAAGGAAGCGTTTTGCCGCGCCGGCGCCTTCTCGAATCCGACCTCCGCGGCCGCCGCGTGCTCATCATCGACGACAATCCCCACGCGCGCGCAGTCCTTGCGGATATGCTGGCCAATATGTCGCTCGTTGCCGACCAAGCGGCCTCAGGCGAAGAGGCGATCGGAATGATCAGCCAGGCCGCCACAAATGGTAAGGCCTACGAGATTGCCTTCATCGATTGGCAAATGCCGGGGATAGATGGGATCGAAACCGGGGAGCGCATTCTCGCCCTGCCCGGTCTCGGCTCTCCGCCCCGCCTCATCATGGTGACCGCCTATGGCCGGGAAGAGGTTTTGAGGCAGGCTGAGGAGGCCGGCTTCGACAATGTCCTCATCAAGCCGGTGACGTCGTCGATTTTGTTCGATACCACCGTCGTTGCCCTCGGTGCCGACGGGGGCGAGCCCGAACGGGCCCCTGCCGGTCCCTCCTTTGATATTGAGCGCTTAAGGGGTGCGCGGATCTTGCTGGTGGAGGATAACGAGATCAACCAGGAAGTCGCGCTGGGTCAGCTCGAAGAGGGCGAAGCCCTTGTCGATCTGGCCGAGAACGGGGAGGCCGCGGTCGAAATGATCCGCACCAACACCTACGATGCCGTGCTCATGGACATGCAGATGCCTGTCATGGACGGGGTCGAGGCGACGCGTGCTATCAGATCCGATCCGCGCTTTAGCGAGCTTCCCATCATTGCCATGACCGCCAACGCGATGGCCTCCGACCGCGCCCGGTGTCTTGAGGCGGGGATGAATGACCATATCGGCAAGCCGATCGATCCCGATCAGTTGTTCGGCATTCTCCTGCGCTGGATCAGGCGCAAGGAGGATGGTGATCGTGGGGCCCGACGCCGCGCGCCGGTACGGTCTCGCGCCAAGACGCAGCTTGTCGTGCCGGGCATCGACGTTGCCGCGGGCTTGAAGCGGATCGGCGGCAATCGCAAACGTTACGAGACCCTGGTGCGCAAGTTCGCTCAGCAGCAACACGAAACGGCAGCAATCATAGACGCCGCCCTGGCAGACGGCGATGCAGCTGCCGTCGAACGTGCCGCTCATTCCTTGAAGGGTGCCGCCGCCACTCTTGGCGCAGACGCGCTGGCAGATGCCGCGGCTCAAGCCGAGGCTGCGATCAAAAGCGGACGAGACGCAAGCGCGGAGCTGCGTGCGCTGTCGCGTTCCCTCAAGACCACGCTCGCCGATCTTCGCGCCGCTCTCGCTGGGGAGCCCGACGGCAACGGGGCCAACGCCTCCACAGGTGACCCTGCCAGTGTGCAAGAACCGCTTTTAAGACTGAAGCGGCTGCTCGAGACCGATGACGGCGAAGCAGCCGATTTCATCGTCAATGCGCGGCAGCGCCTTATGGGCGTGCTGACACCGGCGGAGATCGAGGCCCTGACGGATCGTGTCGGTGAGTTCGAATTCGAATCTGCGCTAAATTGCCTGTCGGGCATTGCCGCGCGTTTGTCGCTCGACTTGGAGGCTAAGTGATGTCCGCATCGAGCAGGAAACTCATCTTGATCGTCGACGATACACCGACCAACGTTGCGGTTGTCTCCGGC
>CAZFYL010000053.1:13632-16315 GCA_964523345.1 uncultured Methyloceanibacter sp. | reverse complement strand
TAGCTGAGCTCGAAGCGCACCTGGTCGTTGCCCTTCCCCGTCGCGCCATGGGCGACGGCGTCGGCGCCGGTCAGCTTGGCGATCTCGATCTGACGCTGGGCGATCAGGGGCCGGGCGATCGAGGTGCCAAGCAGATAGACGCCCTCATAGAGCGCGTTGGCGCGGAACATCGGAAAGACGAAGTCCCGCACGAATGTCTCGCGGAGGTCCTCGACGAAGATTTCCTTGATGCCGAGCATCTCGGCCTTTTTCCGCGCAGGCGCGAGCTCCTCGCCCTGGCCGAGATCGGCCGTGAAGGTCACGACCTCGCAGCCATAGGTCTCCTGAAGCCATTTCAGGATGATCGAGGTATCGAGCCCGCCGGAATAGGCGAGCACCACCTTGTTAACTTTTTTGCGCGCGGTCATGGGGATCTCGGAGCCAAATCGAGGCGCAAACTACAGGCAAGCCACCCGGCGGAGCAAGGCGCTCGGCGGAACTTTTGCTGGCCTTTCCGCGTTTTTCGGGCGATGAAGCGCCACGTCAGCTCGGGCTTTGGCTTGGGTCGCGGCAGACGGCGCGCAACGAACAGCGGTTTGCCCCGGCCTCAGGCCGGCAGGCGATGAATGAAAGGGTTGGTAGTCAATGGTCCTCCGGAACTCAGGCAACTCTCCGATTGAAATTTTCGAACGGCTCATTGGCAAATCCGTCGATCTGCAACAAAGCGGCGACGACGCTTGGTTGGAGCCTGCCGGCCAAGATCTGCCTAAACCGTCGCTGACCGTCCGTCTTCTGCAGGCGCGGATTACCGCGCTCGACCCGGCAGAGGACGAGGACATTCTGGAACTCTCCCACGAAGAGGCCGCCTAGGCCCGCGCTCCGGCTAGCAACCAATAAAGAAAACCGCCGGCGAATCCCGCCGTGGCGAAGATCGTGGTCGAGCGGCTGGCGACGATGGCCGGAAGCTCGGCCATGTCCGGCGCCGCCATGATGGGAATTGCGGCAAGCGCCAGGCCACCGGCAAGCACGTAGTATAACCACGAGCGGACGCGCAGCACTTCGCCCGCCACCACGGCAACCAATGCGGGGAGCGCGGTCAGCGCCGGGCCGACCGTGTCCGCAAACAGCATCAGTCCGAAGATCGGAGCCCCGTCTCGAACCAGCGGATCGTCGGGCGCCGCGGCGCGGAGCTCGTTTCCCGCCCACATGGCGCCGAGCGTAAACAGCACGGCGAGTGCGGCGACCGCAGCGATTGAGAACGCCACGATCACCCAAAGCATGCGCAACACGGTTTTGGCGATCATTGAGCCTGCCTAAGGGGGCTGCCTGGTTTCCCCCTATGCCTTATAGGAGAGCTTGGAGCCTGAGAAGCAACCAATGCCGACAGTCGATTTCTGGTACGAATTCGGAAGCACTTACTCGTATCCCGCGGCGATGCGGATCGAGGACATTGTGAACGCCGCCGGCGTCGACATTCGCTGGCGGCCGTTTTTGCTTGGACCGATCTTCAAAGCGTATGGCTGGACGGATTCGCCGTTCAACATCTTCGCCGCCAAGGGCCGCTATATGTGGCGCGACCTTGCGCGCATTTGCGGCGACGCGAACATTCCCCTGCGATTGCCGCCGGTGAAATTTCCGCAGAATGGGTTGAAGGCGGCGCGGCTCGCCTTGGCCGGCGAAGCGGACGGGTGGACGCCCGCCTTCACGCGCGCCGTGTTCGCCGCGAATTTTGCCGAGCAGAAGGACATCGCTGATGACGCGACCCTCCGCGCCATTCTCGAGGGGCTTGGGGTCGACGCAGCTTCCGCGATGGCCAAATCCGATAGCGGCGCGGTGAAGGACAGGCTCAAGGCGCAAACCGCCGAGGCGGAGGCACGCGGACTGTTTGGTGCGCCATCCTTCACCGTAGGCGATGAGCTTTTTTGGGGTAACGATCGGCTGGAGTCGGCGCTCGCATGGGCCAAGCGAAACGGCTGAGGCGGCAAGATCAGGAGCCGTGTGTCTGACCCGTTGCCCTCGTCGTCACGCTTGCGCTTTTCAATTGACCGCATGCGGCCATGATGTCGCGTCCGCGCGGGCTGCGCACCGGGCTTGCGTATCCTGCGCGGTTCACCACCTCGCCGAATTTTTCGATCTGCTCCCAGTCCGAACATTCGTAAGGCGCGCCCGGCCAGGGATTGAACGGGATCAGATTGATCTTGGCGGGGATCTTGGCCAACAGGCGGACCAGTTCCTTGGCGTCGGCAATGGAGTCGTTAAGGCCTTTGAGCATCACATACTCGAAGGTGATGCGTTTGGCGTTGGAGAGCCCGGGATAGGCGCGGCATGCGGCAAGCAGGTCTTGCAGCGGCCATTTCTTGTTGATGGGCACGAGTTGGTCGCGCAGCTCGTCGCGCACGGCATGAAGCGAAATCGCCAGCATGGTGCCCGCCTCCTCGCCCCAGCGGGGGATCTCAGGGACCACGCCCGAGGTCGAAAGCGTGATCCGGCGTTTGGAGATTGACAGGCCTTCGCCGTCGGCCGCCACAAGACAGGCATCGCGCACATTGTCGAAATTGTAGAGCGGCTCCCCCATCCCCATCAGCACGACATTGGTGATCTTGCGCTCGGCCTTGGGCAGCCCGCGTGCGTCAGGGGGCTCGGCGCCGGGCCAATCGCCAAGCCGGTCGCGCGCGAGCAGGATTTGGCCGACGATCTCGCCCGC
>CAZFYL010000053.1:5414-13532 GCA_964523345.1 uncultured Methyloceanibacter sp. | reverse complement strand
GCCAATCGCCAAGCCGGTCGCGCGCGAGCAGGATTTGGCCGACGATCTCGCCCGCGGTCAGATTGCGGACCAGCCGTTGCGTGCCGGTATGACAGAACGAGCAGGTCAGCGTGCAGCCGATCTGACTTGAGATACAGAGCGTGCCGCGGTCCTCCTCGGGGATGTAGACGGTCTCGATCTCCTTGCCGTCTTCGAGCCGAAGCAGCCATTTGCGGGTGCCGTCGACCGAAACCTGCTCGGTCACGATTTCGGGGCGCGCGAGCGAAAACGTATCGGCGAGGTCGCTCCTGAGCTCCTTGCCGATGTCGGTCATGGCGGTGAAGCCGGTCGCGCCGCGCACATAAAGCCAGCTCCAGAGCTGGCTGACCCGCATGCGTCTCTGCCGTTCGGGAACATCGAGCGTGCCAAGGCGCGCGGCAAGTTCGGTCCGTCCGAGCCCGACGATCGATTCACGCCCGGATCGATCAGCAATAGGAGACAATGAAAGCATGGTCATGACGTTGGTGCGCCGGCACGATCCGGCGCCAGTGTCATATCATGCGCCGGGCCTCACTGGACAAGGTTCGGCGCTGCGGGGCGAGCGGTAGTCTAGCCGCTGCACTCCTTGGCCACGCGCGCCAAGGCATCGGATATGCCGAGCAGCGAATATTCGTCGCTGGTTTTGGTCCCGCGTTCCGACGTTCCTTCGAGCTTCATCGAACTGCCGGCTTTCATCGCCTCCACCAGCTTGGTCTCTTCGTCCGGCTTTTCGACAAAGGCGCCCTCATCCTTGGTGAACAACTCAAACTTTGCCGAGCCGACGGTCACCGTGGCCTTGGCGCCCTCGCTGAAAGGATAGCCCATTTTGACGCTGATCTCGTTCACCACTTTGTCGTCGGGCCACTGCGAAATGTAGAACAGGATCGGGCCGCGCTTGACGTTACTCGGATTCGACTTGGTCGGTTTGGACACGGCAAAGCAGACCTTGGGGCTTCCGGTCGCGGCGTAGACCGACCAATCCCTGAACGTCTCAAGAAGTTTGACGTCTTGCGCCAATGCCGGCGTTGTCATCAACATCGCGGCAATTGAAAATAAAACGACTCGAACGGCTCGGTGCATCTTCCCATCCGCAATTTGTGAGGGAGTTCCGATCATATTAGCGTGATTCTCCTTCGACAAAATCGACCGGTCAACCCCGCTTTCGACGTTTGAGCGGCGCGCCTTGGACGTGCGGGGTCCGCGGGGGCGGCTCGGCGCCTTCGGCCACGGGACGCGAACCAAAACGCCCGAGCATGCGCAAACGATCATACATGATAATGGCACCCGCTGTGGCGACATTGAGGGAGAAGGCCGAGGGAATTCGTACCATATGCTGGCAGCGCGCCACCAGATCGCGGGTCAATACGCCGCGTTCCGGACCAAGCACATAGGCGGCGCGCAAAGGATGGGGGAAGCTTGGTAGATCCTTGGCGTCGTCCAGGATTTCGACTCCGACCAGGCTGCATCCTTTGGGCAGTTTCAACTCATCAAGGCTGCGCCAATGATAGACCGGCAAATGAGTCGAGGCTTTCGAGGTGTCCGATCGGAGTTCGAATGCCCTCTCGTCGGCACCAATCGTGAACACGAAGCTTGCCCCAAAGGCATGGGCCGAACGCAACAGATTGCCGAGATTGACGGCCTTGGAGATTCCCTCCACCCCGATAGCGAAATAGCCGCGGGTAGCCGAGAGCGAGGTTTTCACAGCCCCTGTCTGCCACAAGGCCGGTGAACTAGAAAGAGCGCAAAGACGGCGAGCCGCTGGAATTGTCCCGCGCCCACAGGCGCTGTATCTGTCTCGGCCACAGAATCGAACGGAGGCGGCGCGATGCGCGTGGCGCAAATTTCCGAGTTTGGCGGGCTTGAGGCGCTCAAGCTGCAAGAGGTGGACGAGCCGCGCCCGGGTCCGGGGGAAATCTCGATCGCGGTCACGGCGGTCAGCCTCAACTTTTCCGATACGCTCATTTTGCGCAACCGCTATCAGGTCACGCCGGAACTTCCCTATTCTCCGGGAGCGGAGATCGCGGGCTCCGTCGAGGCCCTCGGAGATGGCGTCACCGGGATCGGGCTTGGCCAGCGCGTGGTGGCCTTCATCGGGGGCAATGGCTGCCGCGAAAAGGTGGTCACCAAGGCGAGCAACACCGTTGCCATTCCTGACGGGGTCAGTGACGAGGCCGCGTCCGCCCTCCCCGTCACTTACGGGACCGCCCTGCACGGCCTCAAGGACCGCGGCCGCTTAGAGCGCGGAGAGACCGTGGCGGTGCTTGGCGCCGCGGGCGGTGCCGGACTTGCCGCCATCGAGATCGCCAAGCTGATGGGGGCGCGTGTCATCGCCGTTGCGTCCTCGGCCGATAAGCTTGCGCTCGCGCGCGAACACGGTGCCGACGAAGAGGTCAACTACGCGGCCGAAGACGTGAAGACGCGGCTCAAGGTGTTGACCAGTCCGAACGGCGTCGAAATCGTGTACGACCCTGTGGGCGGCGACTACGCCGAAGCGAGCCTTCGCGCCATGGCGTGGGACGGGCGCTATCTCGTAGTGGGCTTTGCTTCCGGCACGATCCCGCGCATGCCGCTCAATCTTGTGTTTCTGAAAGGCTGCGCCATTGTCGGCGTGTTCTGGCCGGCCTTCGTGGCGCGCGAGCCCGAGCGGCATCGGGCCAACATGGTCCAGTTGCTCGCATGGTGCCAAGACGGGAAGATCGCCCCCCACATCCATGCACGCTTTCCGCTCGGCGAAACGTCTAAGGCCCTGTCGCTGATCGAGGGGCGCAAAGTCACCGGCAAGGTGATCGTCAACCCGCAGCGTTAGGTTTGCGGAGGAAGCTCCTTGTCGAGCGCGCGCGCGGCGGCGGCGCGATGGACCGGCGTGATGTTCGCCGACACCATACCGATCACCGCGGTGAGCAAGGCGATATCGTCGGCGAAGCCCAGGCCGAGAATAATGTCGGGGACGAGATCGAACGGCAGGATGAAATAGGCGATCGCCGCAAGCAGCATGCCGCGCACGCGCAACGGCGTCGCCGGATCGAGCGCGCAATAATAGGCGGCGACCAACTCCTCGACGAACGGCACCATTCCGGCAAACCGCTTGAGCTTGGCCCAGAAGTCGCGCCGGACCTTTTGCTCCTGCTTGAGAAAAGCGGCGAGCGAAATCTGCCGGCCGAGTGCCGCGTGCCGAAGCTCGCTCGCATCATTCCAGGCAATCATCGTCATCACCTCGCAAAATTAGGCCGAAGTCTGCCCAATAAAATAGGATCGGGATGCTGCTCCTTCAAGCGGAAGCGCGGCCCCCTCCACTTGACTTGCAAGATAAACGCTCAAATGCCATTTCACGTTCATGGCCAAACACCGGATTTTATTTGTCTGTCTCGGGAACATCTGCCGCTCGCCCATGGCTGAGGGCGTGTTCCGCCGCGTCGCCGAGAAAGAAGGCGCGCTTGATCTATTCGAAATCGACTCCGCCGGTCTAGGCCATTGGCATATCGGCCAGGCGCCGGACCCGCGCGCACAAAGTGCCGCGAGCGATCGCGGCATCGACATCTCCGGCCAAAGCGCGCGGCAAGTCACGCGCGCTGACTTTGACCGCTTCGACCTCCTCATCGCCATGGACGGAGAGAATTTTCAGGAACTCGTCGACCTGGCGCCGGGCAATGCACGGCACAAGGTCCGCCGCTTTCTCGATTTTGCGCCGAAGCTCCGCAGCAAGAACGTGCCGGATCCTTTCTTCGGCGGTGCGGAAGGCTTCGACCACGCGCTCGATCTCATCGAACAGGCCGCCCGCGGTCTTCTTGCCGATCGCCTCAACGATGCGGCGCGGCCGGCAAAGAGTGGCGCTTAACGTTCGAGCGGATAGGCTGCCTCGACCACATAGGGTCCGCCGCCGACGGAATTGCGCGAGGAGTAGAGCACGAAGCGGCTGACGGCGAAGGTCTCAGGCCCGATCCCGCCTTGGCGTTCCAGATAGGCTGCAACGGCATCGGCCCGCGCGCCTCTGAGGCGCGCGAGCGTCACATGCGGTTTGAAGTTGCGGCCTTCGGGCGGCAGTCCGGCTTTGCGCGCCGCCCGCTCATTGGCGCGTCGCAGCGCCTCGAGCCCTTGGGATGGCGCGAGATTGGCGAAGATCGCGCGCGGCTTGCGGCCGCCGAAACTGCCGAGGCCGTTCACCGCAAGGTCAAACGGCGAAGCCTCGATCTCGCCGAGTGCCGTGGTGAAGTCGCGCGCGGTGCTGCCGTCAACGTCCCCGATGAAGCGCAGCGTGAGATGATAATTCTCCGGATCGATCCAGCGTGCGCCGGTGAGGCCGGCGCGAAGCATTGTCAGCCGCTCGGCGACATTTCTTGGAATTTCAATCGCTGAGAACAGGCGTGGCATCGGTGCGATTCATCTAGGCAGGAGACAAAGCGTCAAGGACACGGGTTGGGATAGTCAAGATGGACTTGCTCGATATCCGCAAGAACGGCTTCCGGCAATGTCAGCTCGGCCGCGGCGATATCGGTCCTGAGCTGGTCCATGGTGGTTGCGCCGATGATGGTACTAGTAACGAATGGGCGCGACACCGCAAAGGCAATCGCCATCTGCGCCGGGTCGAGCCCATGCCGCCGCGCCAGAGCCACATAGGTTGAAATCGCCTCAGGCCCGTTTCCTTGCTCGTACCGGCCGAGCCGGTCGAACAAGGCTTTGCGCGAGCCGGACGGCAGCGTCCCGTCTTCATACTTGCCGCTGAGATAGCCTTGGCCGAGCGGCGAATAGGCAAGCAGGCTGACCTGCTCGCGGTAAGAAATCTCGGAGAGACCGATTTCGAAGGAGCGGTTGACGAGGTTATACGCGTTCTGGATCGAGACCGGACGGGGAAGGCCGTGCCGCTCGGAAGCCATGAGAAAACTCATCGTCCCCCACGGCGTCTCGTTCGACAGGCCGACGAATCTCACCTTTCCGTCGGTCACGAGCTTCCCCAAGGTGCCGAGGATGTCGTGAATGGGATGGCTGTCGCCCTCAAGATGCAAATAGTCGAGGCCCTCGAAGATGCGCATCGGCCGGTCGGGCCAGTGCAGCTGGTAGAGATCGATGTAATCGGTGTTGAGGCGCTTGAGGCTCGCCTCGACCGCTTCGGTGATTTGCGCCGGGCTTTGCCGCGTCGCCCTCTTCTCGTCATTGCGCAGCCACGTCATCTTGCCGCGGCCGGCGACCTTGGTCGCGATCAGGACTTTGTCGCGCGCTTTTCGTGCTTGAAGCCAACTGCCAATAATCGCTTCCGTACGGCCTTTGGTCTCCGCTTTTGGCGGGATCGGATAAATCTCGGACGCGTCGAAAATGTTGATGCCGCGGTCGAAGGCATAGTCCATCTGGGCGTGGCCTTCGGCCTCGCTGTTCTGCTGGCCGAAGGTCATGGTCCCGAGGCACAGGCTGGAAATATTCACGCCGGTGCGGCCAAGCTCGCGGTAATCCATGTCGGTGTCAGACCCTTGCTCGGCGCGGGTCTAGCCTGCCAAGCTGCTGCCGAGTTCGAGCGCTCCGGTGTGCTCGACCTCTTCATCCGCCTGTTCTGTGGCGAAGAAGGCGGTAATGATCAGCCACAGCACAAACGCTGCGATGGTCAGAAGCGCGATGATTGCGCCAATCTTGCCGAAATTTAGAGGCATGGGGTCTCTTGTCGGAACTCTGTTGATTGAGGTTGCGACACTAGCCAAGTCGGGCGCCCCGATCAATCCGGCAACGCGCATGAGCAACCATTGCGCCGCCGGGAATTAGAGCTATATATCGCCTGAGTGGAAACGCGGGCCAACCCGGGCCCGCGTTCTTGTCATTTGAGCCAGATGAATCTCCGAAATATCGCCATCATCGCCCATGTCGATCATGGGAAGACCACTCTGGTCGACCGATTGTTGCAGCAATCCGGCACCTTTCGCGACAATCAGCGGGTGGCGGAGCGCGCGCTCGACTCAAACGATCTGGAACGCGAGCGCGGCATCACCATCCTCGCCAAAGTCACCTCGATTCTCTGGCAGGGCGCCCGCATCAATGTCGTCGACACGCCGGGCCACGCCGACTTTGGCGGCGAGGTCGAACGTATCCTCAACATGGTCGATGGGGCACTGGTTCTGGTCGACGCGGCCGAGGGCCCGCTGCCGCAGACCAAATTCGTGGTCTCCAAAGCGCTCAAGATGGGCTTGAAGCCCGTTGTCGTCATCAACAAGGTGGATCGCGCCGATGCGCGCCCGCAAGAGGTGGTGAACGAGGTGTTCGACCTGTTCGCCGCGCTCGACGCGAGCGACGAGCAACTCGATTTTCCCATTCTGTACGGTTCGGCCAAGGAAGGCTGGATGGCGGCGGCGCCGGAGGGACCGAAGACTCTCGGCATGCAGCTTCTGTTCGATCTCATTCTCAAGCACGTCGCGCCGCCGAAGACCGAAGACGGCCCGTTCCGTCTGCTCGGCACCATTCTCGAGGCAAACCCTTATCTCGGCCGCATCGTGACCGGCCGCATCACCTCCGGTTCGATCGCGCCGAATGAGACCGTCAAAGTGCTCGACCACACCGGCAAGCTCGTCGAGCAGGGCCGGGTCACGAAGGTGCTTGCCTTCCGCGGGCTCGAGCGCGTCGGCCTCGACGAGGCGACCGCCGGTGACATCGTCTCTCTCGCAGGCCTGCCGAACGCCACCGTCGCGCATACGATTTGCGCTCCCGAAGTGGAAGAGCCGCTTTCCGCCCAGCCGATCGACCCGCCCACATTGTCGATGACGTTCCGGGTCAACGATTCGCCGCTCGCCGGCACGGAGGGAACCAAAGTGACCGGGCGCATGATCCGCGACCGGCTGTTGCGCGAGGCCGAAGGCAATGTCGCATTGCGCATCAGCGAATCGGAGGAGCGCGACTCGATGGAGGTCGCAGGTCGCGGCGAGCTGCAGCTCGGCATTTTGATCGAGACCATGCGCCGCGAGGGTTTCGAGCTTTCCGTGTCGCGCCCCAAAGTCCTGTTCAAGAATGGCCCCGACGGGACGCTGCTTGAGCCCATCGAGGAAGTGGTGATCGACCTCGACGAGGAACATTCCGGCGTGGTGGTACGCAAACTGTCGGAGCGCAAGGCCGAGCTGACCGAGATGAAACCTTCGGGCGGCGGGCGTCAGCGCCTCCGCTTCTTGGCGCCGACGCGCGGGCTGATTGGTTATCAGGGCGAGCTTCTCACCGACACGCGCGGTACCGGAATCATCAACCGGCTGTTTCACGGCTACGCGCCGCATAAGGGCCCGATCCAGGGACGCCGCAACGGCGTTCTCATCTCGACCGATACCGGGGACGCGGTGGCCTACGCCTTGTGGAACCTCGAGGATCGCGGCGCCATGATGATCGAGCCTGGAACGCGCGTTTATGGCGGCATGATCGTCGGCGAGCACGCACGCGACAACGATCTCGAAGTCAATGTGCTCAAGGGCAAGAAGCTCACCAATATTCGCACGACCTCGAAGGACGAGGCGGTGCGGCTCACGCCGCCGCTACAAATGACGCTCGAAAAGGCGCTCGCCTATATCGCCGACGATGAATTGGTCGAAGTCACGCCAGAATCGATTCGTCTGCGCAAGCGCCACCTTGATCCCAACGAGCGCAAGAAGGCCGAGCGTCAGCGTGTGGCGGAAGAATTTGCCTGATCTTCCCTGACCTATTGCCAGGACTTCTCTGGCAACCAGCCACCCTGACTCAATAGTCTCGATAGGGCCTCATCCCAACACGTCTCTTGGGTGGAGCGCTCACGTCACCGAACTGAGAGGAGTCCCCATGCTTAGAACCGTCGCATTCGTGCTCGTCCTGGGCTTGGCCAGCACCGCCGCTTTTGCCGACGATGACGACGACAACAAACTCCCGGCAAACGTTGTCGAGAAGATCGAAGCCACTTTGGCCGAACTCGGCTGCTCGGGATACGAAGAGATCGAGGTGGAGAAAAACGGGGTCATCGAGATCGACGACGCCGAGTGCAAGATGGGCACGGTCGATATCAAGCTCGACAAGGATCACAAGGTCCTGGTTATTTCCCGCGACTGACCGGCCGCGCTCACGGGGGACGCGGCAACCGAGAGGCGAGACGAATTGTCTCGCCTCTTTTCGTCCGAA
>CAZFYL010000053.1:0-5314 GCA_964523345.1 uncultured Methyloceanibacter sp. | reverse complement strand
CTCGGCTTCGGCGAGAAGCTGTTCGACGGCGCCCGCTCCCGGCTTGCCGAGCTCAAGTTGAAAGGCCTTCTGGTGTGGGCTCTCATCGACAACGACGCGGCCTGCGGTTTCTATCTTCGCCTCGGCGGCAAGCCCGTTGCCGAGGGCGCCGAAAGCTTCGGCGAGATCTCTCTGCGCAAGGTCGCCTTCGCCTGGGCCTAAGCCTTTAACTTTGCCTTGATCGGAACGGCCGCCCTCGCCTCGGGTCCCCGCGAGGAAATGGCCGGAGTTAAGCTCAAACGCCGGCAAGGGGTTGTGAGCAGGGCGTCTTGCGTCCTAGAAGTCTGTCGCGTGGCCCTCCCGGCGACGGCCCGGGACCGGCGGCCACGCGCAACTTGGGTCATTGGCAATGAGTGACATGAAAATCGCGGTGCTCGGAGCCGCCGGGCGTATGGGCCAGGCGCTGACGCGCGTGCTTGCCGAGACGCCGGGATGCGCCGTGGCAGGCGGCATCGAGGCCAAAGGTTCGCCGCAAGTGGGCCGCGATCTCGGCGAGGTCGCAGGGCTCCCTCCCCTTGGCGTCGCCATCACCGACGATCCGCTCCCGGTGTTTGCCCATGTCGACGGCGTGCTCGACTTCACCACACCGGCCTCGACCACGGCCTTCGTCGCGCTTTCGGCCCAAGCCCGCATCGTTCATGTGATCGGCACCACCGGCCTTTCGGCCGACGACGAAGCCAAGATCGAAGCCGCCGCCCGGCACGCCGCGATCGTCAAGGCCGGCAATATGAGCCAGGGCGTGACCCTTCTGGCGGCGCTCGCGGCGCGCGTCGCCGAAACGCTCGGCCCCGAATTCGACATCGAAATTTTGGAGATGCATCACCGCCACAAGCGCGACGCGCCGTCCGGCACATCCCTCCTGCTCGGCCAGGCCGCGGCCAAGGCCAGAGGCATCTCGCTCGACGAGCGGGGCGTGCGGACCCGCGACGGCGATATCGGACCGCGGCGCGAAGGCGATATCGGCTTTGCCACGCTTCGCGGCGGCGATGTTGTCGGCGAGCACCGGGTCATTTTCGCCGGGCCCGGCGAGCGCATCGAATTGGCTCATATCGCCAATGATCGCGGCATTTTCGCGCGCGGTGCGGTGAAAGCGGCGCTTTGGGCGCGCGGCCGGGCCCCTGGCCTGTATACGATGACCGACGTCCTTGGCTTGTGAATCGAGCTGGTGCAAAGGGAAGATCTGGCGCGAGAATGTGCATAAGCGTCAAAAAATCGAGGTCTCGAGTCAGAACTTGAATTATGAGAGTGATTCTAAAATCCTTCCGTTTTGCTTCCCCGCTTGACTGCATGAGCATCGGTTGAGGCGATGACCGAACGCCTTGACAGTGCAGAGACTCCCGCCGGAGAGAATGCGCTCGTTCTCGTCCGGCACGGCGAGAGCGAGTGGAACAAGCTCAACCGCTTCACCGGATGGAAAGATGTCGGCCTCACCGAGGAGGGCATGTCAGAGGCCCATCGCGCCGGCACCATGTTGAAAGAGGCCGGGATCCGCTTCGACAGCGCCTTCACCTCCACGCTCAAGCGCGCGCATAACACGCTCGACATCATTCTCGAGGAACTCGGCCAACCCAAACTCCCGACCGTCAAAGCCGCCGCTCTGAACGAACGCGACTATGGTCAGTTGGTCGGCATCGACAAGGACGAGGCTCGCAAGCGATGGGGATCGGAGCAAGTGCATCTCTGGCAGCGCTCCTACGACATTGCCCCGCCCGGCGGCGAGTCGCTTAAAGACACAGCTTTACGCGTCGTGCCGTTCTACGAGCGGTGGATCTTGCCCGAGTTGCAAAAGGGCAAGAGCGTGATCGTGGTCGCCCACGGCAACTCGCTGCGCTCTCTGATCATGGAACTCGATGGCCTGACACCCGACGAAGTGATGCAGGTCGAGCTCGGCACCGGTATGCCGCTGGTCTACAAGTTCAATGAAGATGGGACCGTCGCCGAAAAGAGCGCTCTTGCCGCCTGACAATCGGAATTAAGCGCTCGCGCTTCGCGCCGAAGCGAGCGCCGAACGAAGGGCCGCGGCAAAATCCTCGCGTTCCGCATCGCTCAGGAAGCTTGCGAATACCAGCCGCTTGCCGTGCGAGGCGAGCGACAGCTCACTCGACCGCCCCGCCCGGGGCTGCAGACTGAGTCTGACCCAATACGGATTGAAGCGCCACGATTGCTCTTTTCCGGACGGGGCGACGCGCCTCACCGTCAACGCATCTTCGGTCAGGTCGACGGTTTCATAGAGTCTGAGCGCCCGGAAGTTGAGCTTGAACGCCAAATAGATCAGGGCGACGTCAAGCCCCATGAAGCCGATCACCGGCCAGGCACCAAGCAGGTAGAAGAACAGCCCGGTGCTGAAACTGATCGCGCAAACCGCCACCATCAGCACCATGAAGCCCTTGGGGCTTAACGAGCGGTGCGGCGTGAGCACGGCGCTGAATTGCGGTGGCCTCGAAAGGTCTTGTGGCGCGGGGCTAGCGTCTGTCATAGCAAATAAAGAGCTAATCCGCTTGCGAGCGGGAGGCAAGGCCGGTGGTACAACACAGGACAGGGCACACAAAGCACGCAAGGCCCAAGCGCGTTCCCGGATCGCGGCTGACGCAAGAGCAGATTGACGAGATTTTTCGCCGCTTTGCCGAGGCCGATCCTCATCCCAAGACCGAGCTCCAATATCGCGACCCGTTCACGCTGCTTGTGGCGGTCGTGCTGTCGGCACAGGCCACCGACAGCTCAGTCAACCGCGCAACGCCCGACCTGTTCCGCCTCGCCGACACGCCGGAGAAATTGGCAAAGCTCAGCCAGGCCGGGCTTGAGGCGAAGATCAAGACCATTGGCCTCTATCACAGCAAGGCCAAGAACCTGATCGCGCTGGCAAAGAAACTCGTGGCCGAGCATGGCGGCAAGGTGCCGGAGGATCGCGACGCGCTGATGGCTCTGCCGGGCGTCGGACGCAAGACCGCCAACGTCGTTCTCAACACGGCGTTCGGCCAGAACACGATCGGGATCGACACGCATGCTTTCAGGGTGGCCAATCGCACCGGTCTTGCTCCCGGCAAGACCCCGCTCGAAGTCGAACGCAAGCTCGAACGTGTCG
Source organism: uncultured Methyloceanibacter sp. (assembly GCA_964523345.1). Taxonomy (GTDB): domain Bacteria; phylum Pseudomonadota; class Alphaproteobacteria; order Rhizobiales; family Methyloligellaceae; genus Methyloceanibacter. The sequence continues at coordinate 2,193 of CAZFYL010000053.1, read as the reverse complement.
TGCCCGAGCGCTACAAGCATAACTGCCATCATTGGCTGATCCTGCACGGACGTTATGTCTGCAAGGCGCGCAAGCCTGCGTGCTGGCGCTGCATCATCGCCGATCTTTGCGTGTTCAAGCCCAAGACGCCTGCGCCGGCCTAACCGGACGAGTTGACCGGCGTGAGCTCGAGGCCTGAACGTCGCGCCAGCGCTTTATACACACGCACCATGAAGGCGGTGGCGAACAGCGGCGTGATCAGGTTCAGGATCGGTATCGAGGCAATGAAGGAAATAATCAGCCCGCTGGTAAACACGGTAAGCCGGTTCGCCCGCCTGAGTTTCTTCGCCGCCGACGGCTCAACATGCCGCATCGCCGCAAGTTCGAAATATTCCCGGCCGAGCAGATAGCCGTTTCCAACATAGAAGGCGATCAGATTGATGCCGGGGATGAGCAGGAGGAACAGCGCGAGCAAGTTGACCAGGAGCACGGCGACGAAGAACCTGAGCGCCACACCGATCGCCTGCAACGTCGGCAGCTCCTTTCCCGGAGCATCGGCGGGGTAAGACTCGCGCTCGACCACCGCCGCGATGTCATCGAGATACAGCCCCGCAATCAGAGAGGTGACAGGGGGAATGAGGAAGATGGAGCCGGCCACGAGCGCAAGCCCGCCAAGCCACTGAATCGATTTTTCGATCCAGTCCGGCCACTCGACGAAATGGCTGAACGTCCACTCGATGCCGATGATGAGAAGGGCAAAGAGACCGATCGTATAAGCCACGCACTTGAACAGCACGGCGCGGAATGGCGGCGTGAAGACGTCCTGGAAGGCTTGACCTGCGGCGCCGAGCATGACGTGTTCCTCTCCGGCGACGGAATATAGTGGGCGCTGCCAAAGACACCAGGGGCGAGGGGTAACGGCAAAGACATGACAACAACAGCTTACGATGTGGTCGGCATCGGCAATGCCATTGTCGATATCATCGCCCGCTGCAAGGAAGGCTTTCTCACCAAGCACGACCTCATCAAGGGCTCCATGCGTTTGATCGATGCGGACGAGGCCAGCCGCCTCTATGAGGCGATGGGACCGGCGGTCGAGCGCTCGGGCGGATCGGTGGCGAATGCCGTTGCCGGTCTTGCCTCCTTCGGTGCGAAAAGCGGCTTTATCGGCAGGGTGGCGGCCGACCAGTTCGGCGGTATCTTTCGCCACGATATCCGCTCGCTCGGCGTGGAGTACGACACGCCGCCGGCGACGGACGGGGAGCCGACCGCGCGCTGCCTGGTTCTGGTGACGCCAGACGGCGAACGCACCATGAATACCTTTCTCGGCGCTAGCGTCGATTTTGCCCCCGGCGATCTCGATCTCGGCATGATCGGCGCCGCCAAAATCGTTTACCTGGAGGGTTATCTGTTCGACCGCGACGAGGCAAAAGCCGCGTTCCGGGACGCCGCGCGTGCCGCGGCGGCGGCGGGCGCCAAGGTCGCGCTCAGCCTATCGGACGCGTTCTGCGTCGACCGCCACCGGGACGATTTCAAGGCCTTGGTGCGGGAGGGGGCCGACATCGTGTTCGCCAACGAGAAGGAGATCACCACCCTCTATCAGGTCAACAGCTTCGAGGAGGCGGCGAAAGCGGCGCTTGCCGACTGTGAAATGGCCGTTCTGACCCGCTCGGAGGCGGGCTCGGTGATCGTTTCCGGCGGCGAAAGCCTGGAAATCGAGGCCGAGAAGGTCGCTCGGGTGGTCGATCTGACCGGGGCCGGCGACCTCTATTCCGCCGGATTCCTTTACGGGCTCACCCACGGGGCGCCGCTTGCGGTGTGCGGGCGGCTTGGAAGCCTCGCCGCGGCCGAGGTGATCGGCCATATCGGGGCCCGGCCGGAGGTGGACTTACGCACGCTTGCCCGCGAAAACGGCCTTATTTCCTGATTCGGGCTGTGACATTTCCGTCACGCAAGCGGAAAATCGCCTTCCGCGTCCGCTGGATAACCCCTCTCGCACGGGTTCGCTGCTATGCTTGCGCATGCTTCGGTGGCGGGGGTTTTGATGGCCGGATTTTCTTCCATGCATAGATTTCTCACAGGCGTCGTGCTGACTGCGGCGGCTGTTTCTCCGTCAACTGCATGGGCGGCGGACCTCATAGAAGCACCGGATGGCACGGAGTATGTGCAGGTTGTTGAGAGGGGAGTTGTCCTAGAGCTTGGCGGCGGCGTTCA
>CAZFYL010000052.1:0-16394 GCA_964523345.1 uncultured Methyloceanibacter sp. | reverse complement strand
GGGTGGGCCGGCCGGCACGCGCTTTCCTTGCACGCGATTTGGCGCTATGGCAGGGTCTCCTCCCGGTTTCGAAGACCGGCTTTCGCCGCGCGAAGCCTTCAAGCCCAGGTCTTAAGCCGCCATAGCTCAGTGGTAGAGCACGTCATTGGTAATGACGGGGTCGACTGTTCAATCCAGTCTGGCGGCACCATTTTTCAAGGGCCTCAGCGGTCATCTCAGGCGTCTCAAGGTATGAAATTGCTGAACGATGCTGGATAAGCGCACCATTGAGGCGATCTTGGCGAAGGTTCGCCCCTATTCGATGGTTCCAGACGACGCGTTAGGTTTGACCATCAGGCTTGCTTGTGAAGCAATCGATCGACAGTTTCCAGGCGATCTCGTTGAGTGCGGCGTATGGCGGGGCGGATCTAGCTTTGCCATGCTGCTTGCACAGCGGGAGAAATATGGACGGATCGTTAAACCCGTCTGGATGTTCGACAGCTTCGAAGGCTTGCCGCCGGCGCAGTCCCTAGATGGGCCCTTGGCAAATCAATATCAGGCCGACAAAACGAGCCCATATTATTTTGACAACTGCCGAGCGTCCTTGGATGAAGTGAGGGAGGCTATCCGCTCTTTCGGCTTTACATCCGACGAGGCGATAGTTGTTCCCGGCTGGTTCAGCGACACGATTGCTAAATCCTCGCCCGAACGCATCGCGCTGTTGCGAGTCGATTGCGATTGGTATGACCCGGTATCCTTGGTGCTACGAACTCTTGAACCACGCGTCAGCGAAAATGCCGCCATCATCCTCGATGACTATTTCGCCTGGGACGGGTGTGCCCGCGCGGCGCACGATTTTCTGTCGGCCAACTCGCTTCCTTACCGCATCCGCTCCTTGCGATCCTGCAGCTGTGCTTGGCTGATCAAACAACCGAACGGCCGGACAGCCTAGCACGGTGAAACCGCGGCCCTAGGAAGCTCATGAAGAGGATCGGCTTCTGCTTCCTGATCTATGACCGGCTCAACCATGAGGATCTGTGGAAGCGGTTTTTCGACGGCGTTCCGGCGGACTCCTATCGGGTGTTCGTGCACTACAAGACCGATCGTCCGCTGCAACATTTCGAAGCGAACAAGCTTAAGCACTGCATTCCGACAAAGTATGGCGATGTGAGCCTTGTGCACGCTCTCAACCTGCTCTTCAAAGCGGCCCTGGAACAGGGATGCGACAAGATCGCCGGTCTCAGCCAAGCGTGCATACCGCTCAAGTCGTACGCGCACGTGCACGAGTTCCTCACGCGCGACGGCCGAGGTCACTTTAACGTCGCGCCGGCAGCCCAGTGCTTTCCGCGATGCGATCCCCTCTTGGAATATTACGAGCGAAGCTCGATACAGAAGTCATCGCAGTGGTTCGTTCTCAACCGCAAACTGGCCGAGCTTGCGACCGAGTATCCGCCGGATAGGATCGATCTTGAGTTCGGCAAGATCTATGCCCCGGAAGAGCACTACTTCATCACCCGTATCCACCAGAACGGGTTGCGGGAGGAGATCCACCAGACGCCCAACCTTGCTGAAGGGGCCACCACGTTCACGAACTGGTCGGATATGTCCTATCCCTTCGTGAGTGCGCGTAACCTCAAGACTTACGACAAGATCTCAAAAGCCGAACTCACCTACCTGCTTGAGAGCCGCTGCCTATTCGGCCGCAAGTTCGCTTCCGGTTGCCGTGGGCTGCACCGCCGCTTTTACCTGGAACAGATCGGACCGCACCCAACTCCAGACTAGGGATCGGATGCAAGATCGTTGGTTTGATCGCCCCTGCCCTCAATTGCCGGACCCATCTTCGCCAGATGGTCGACAATCGCTCCGGCCACGTCTTGATGCCGTCCGCGCCAAGGATAGTGATGATCGGCGAATCCCGGACAGCCATTCAGCTCCAAGACATGATAATTATTACCGGACGCAGGCTCGCCCCGGTCTTCGATCATGACGTCCGCACCGCAAACAAAAAGTCCAGGGAAGAGCGCCAAGACGTCCTCGACGAGTTTGACATAGGATTGATGGATCTCGTCGGTGACATCGATGAACTCACCGCCTCTGTGCAGATTTGAAAGATTGCTTAGGAACACGCGCTGCCCAGCCTCGGGCACGTGATTGGCCTCGATACCCGCACGGCCGAGAAACATACGTTCCGGTTCGCCGAGCTCCAGCCTGAATCGCGAATAGCAGGGATTGAGGCCTCGTTCCTCGTTTTTCAGGGCGACCAGGTCGGTGACGGTATGAACGCCATCACCCTCGACATTGGCGGGCCGGCTGAATTGAGCCGCTACGACCCGTCCGGCAACGCAGGTGAACCTGTGGGCGATGCCCGGAACCATTTCCTCGACCAGGATGCGCCTATATTTCTCGCCAACGGCAGCAAAGGCAGTGCGGAAGGACGCTAGGTCTTGGATTCCGACATGGACCCTGTCGCCATACCAGCCCCTTACGGGTTTCACGCAAACGCCGTACGTCATAGACGGGCCAACGGTTTCGAAGTAGGCCTCAGCTCTGTGGAGAGCGTGGTTTAGAAAGGCGGCACCCTCAGGCACGCTGAAGCCGCGTTCACGGAGGAACCTCTTTAGTCGATCCTTCCGCCTTGTGGCTGCTGTGTTGAGGATGGGGCCCGGAATCCTGACGCCATCCGGATCCGAACGGCGGAGGCAGCATTGGCTGTCAAAGTAATAGAGAACGCCGTTGACCTCGAAGGCAAAAACTGTCCGTTTCGCCAGTTGCGGGCGCGTAATCTCGTCAGGCCACAAATAGCGGTGGGCGATGCCTCGTTCGGTCAGGGCTTTAGTCAGGCAATCCCCCGAGGTGCCCTCGGCGAACGGACCGGGACGATCATCGCTTTTTGCCGGGCCGAATATCGCGCGCCGGACACCGGACAGCATAGTGGAGAGGCTGCTCTGGCGTTTGGTCATGGCGAAGGACCACGAGAACGTGACGGCTGGGGAGCACGGTAGCACAATGGCCGCGCTGAATGGCCCTTCGGGCCAGCGCCCGAGGTGGACCTGCCCGGACACGGGGGCTCACGGCCGAGTGATCAGGCCGTAACGGCGGCACACCCGATGTTGAACACGCCGATCGGGCTTGCGGTGCTACAACGCGCGCACCGGTTGAGAGCTCGTAACTCGCGGCCGGCTGGTTTCGCTCCACTCACAGGGATCTAATCTCATGACAAAATATCTCATCGCAGCAGCTCTAATCGTCGCCTTTGCCGCTCCCGCCAACGCGGCCGCCTATGTCATGTACAACAAGTCGACCGGGACGTGCTCGGTTTCGCGGACAGCACCGACCACGAGCGAGCGGTTTAGCATGATGGGCATTTACGGCTCAGCGTTCATGGCGCGCAGGGCCATGCACGGGATGATGAAATGCCGCTAGGCGCTTTGGCCCAATCGGCTGAGTGACGTCAAAGGGCGCCTGCACTTGGCAGGCGCCCTAATCTTTGACCGCTTGGGCCTCTGTCATCCGGCGTCTAGCGCTTAAAGGACCGCGGTCCTTTGCGCCGGCCGTGGTCCGATGCGCAAAGCCGGTCTAAGCCACAAGGTGAGAGCACGATGACATCGGAGCTGCAAATCGTCTCTCCGTTTCCGCTGGCTGCCCATTTGCAAACTTGTCCGTTCGGACAAGCCGGGCTGCACACCGGCCCTCCAGCAGCACCTGTCGTGAGGTTCGCCGCGTGCGCGGAGCTTGCGGCGGAACTGAGCAGCAAAGCTGTGGTGAGGGCTGAGAATATTTGACAAGTCACGAAGCGGTTCATGGTTACCTCCATCTGTCTGAACGCTTCGTTTGACGCTCCGGGCAGGTCTTGGGTTCAAAGAATTTTGTCGTCCGCCGCTTGCGAAGGTGCCGTGTCACCGGGCACTGAGATGGGCCGCGAAAGCGTCTCGCACGAGCGGAACGGCTTTGCCTGCTCCCGCGCCGGCGGGGACCAAGACCACCACCAGATCGCCCGATCTCGCCTGCCCCGAAAGAGACTTCAGAGCGCTCTCGAAATCGCCCGCGACCTCGACCGAATCGGTACTGACCCCGTGTTCCACGAGTCCCGACTTGAGCAGGGTCGCAACTTCGCCGCGCGCGCGATACCGCCGCGTTGTCCCCTCGTAGCAGACGAAATGATCGAAGCTTAGCGCCACGGCCGCGGCCACTTCCGGGTAATACCAGTCGGGGCGCCGGCTGATTGCCGTGATCATGCACAAGCGGCGGCCTTTCACCTTCACCCGCTTCAGGTATTCAGCCAGAGCCATGGCGCCTGGCGGTGTCACGGCGGCATCGACGATGAGTGAAAACGGGTAGCCCTCGATGACGTTGAACCGTCCAGGGGATCGCTGGATCGTGTTGTCGAACGAGCGGAGACCCGCCTCGATCGTTTCGAACGGAATCCCGAGCCCTTCGGCCAGAGCCGCGGCTGCCATGGCATTGGCGATATTGTGACGCACGACACCGCCCCATGACGACGGCAGGTCTGCGATGGAGATTATGGTCCGAGCCTCACCGCTTTGCCGCCGCACGATACGCGCTTGGCTCTCATCCAGACAGTAGGCCGTACCGCCAGCCTCAAGATGACGTCTTACGGGTTCGGACTCGGGGTCCAACGAAAAAATCGTGGTGCGATCGGCGGGGTATTCGCCGATCAGCGCGCGACACGGACGATTGTCGGCATTGAGCACAGCGGTCTTGCGTGCAGCGTCGATCACTTGTCGCTTAAGCGCTGCCATTTGCTCGACGCTGTCGATCCCATGCATGCCGATCTGCTCGCGCTCCACATTGAGGAGCGCGGCAACATCGCAGCGATCGACATAGAGGCCATGTTGCAGGAGACCGCCGCGAGCTGTCTCCAGAACTGCCGCGGTGATCGCCGGATCGCTCAGAACACGCGCATGCGCCCCGTACCAGGCGCAGTCGCGCTCGCTGACCGTCTCTCCCCCGAGGACAATCCCGTCCGTCGTGGCGAACCCGACCTTGAGACCGGCCCCGCTCAGAATATGCGCGAGCATTCTGGTTGTCGTGGTTTTGCCGGCCGAGCCGGTAATCATCGCAATGGGGAGACGGCGATACCGCAGTCTCCTCAGCGGGAGAACGAACAAACGCCGAAATCGCTTCCGGCGCTTGTTTTGGCGGGCCCACCGCGCTGTTCCGGGCCGTGGGGGTTGCACGCTTCACTCTTTCTACAGGACGCGCCGTGTTCGCTTAGCCGGCACCGCGGCCGCCTAATATCTGCCAGACCTCTTTCCGGTGGGCGAGGCTGCGGGTCTTGAAGCCCCGCTCCTTAGAGGTCGTCCACGCAGTCACCGACCAAAGCGAGCATCGCATCGCCGGTCGCGATGCCTGCGTGGATCTTGCCGGTCTTGGTGGAGATGGCCGCACTGAAGGACCGAGGTGATATCTCGTTCTCGCCAATACCATGCAACAGGACGATGTCGCCCTTCTCCACGATATGTTCGATATTGACCGGTGTGGGGTCTCTTCCCAGATCGTCCGACGTCATGACTTTTTTATCGAAGTCGATCCTGAGCACGGGCGGCAGATTGACAAACTCAAGCGTGACGCGCTTGCAGCCCGCTACGTCGACACACTCAAAAACATCCGTGAAGGCGCATGTGAAAGCGCCCTTGGCCGCGAAAACGGACGCCGGCGTGGCGAGCAGGCAGAGGAGCCCAAGGCCCATTTTAGAAATCATCGATCGCATGGTTTGGCTCCTATCTGGCAACGACGTAACCACGGCCTTCAAGGCAAAGCGCCCCGGCTCTGAGGTAACTGTTGTAAAGCTCGGCGAGACGGCGCTTGTCGGCGGACGTGCTCGCGCCCCCGAACATGCCGGACCCCCAGCGCGGATCCGTGCCGCCGGAAGCGACGTCTAACGCCCCGACGACCTCAAAGATCGTCCGAGTTCTAATGCCGGCTTGCTGCGCCGTGTAAATGGCCGATGGATCGAAGCCACTTTGCTGGATCGCCCATTCGTTACAGGCCGCCCGGTCCTCGTTTTCCTGCTGCGGCGTCACGCCTTCCTTATAGATCAACAGCGCACGGCCCGTCGCCGATTGGGCGTAGACATAAGGTGCAGCCGCCCCGGTCAACGCGAGGATGGCCACGCCACACAAGACTAGACTCTTTCGCTTCATCAGCTCGGTCTCCCTGGCTCGCATCGTTATCCCCTTTAGTACCCTATTTTATAACGACATCTGTGCAACATCCCATCCGACTCAAAACATCCGTTTGCGGCCCGGGGGAAGCGATTATGCAACAATAACGTGTTATAAGGATTTGATACTCGCTATGCGAGCAGACCCCCATCGTTACAGCCCTGGCGGCAGTCACCGCGATAGCGGTGATCGACGGCGACACGGTGCATATGGGCGCCGAGCGCTACCGGTTGCTTGGCATCGACGCCGCAGAGATCCGCCACGCTCAGTGCGACGCCGAGCGCCGGCTCGGCGTGTTGACCAAGAAGCGCCTCGAAGCGCTCATCGGGACAGGTGCGGTCGAGCTCGGGCCTGAGCACCCGAAGCGGGACAAATACGGACGTCTGCTCGTCCATCTCTTCGTCAATGGCGAGGACGCCTCTTGCGTGTTGATCAGGGAAGGTTATGCGCGGCCCTGGGCCGGCCGGCGCGAAGATTGGTGCATCAAGGCTGCGCCGCCTGAGACCCCCGAAGGCATCGACTGTGCCATCGCTGCGCGGCGCCCCTAAGTCCGCCGCCTCACAACATCGGGTCCACGATATCTTTGACCGCCAAACCGAGCTTGCGCTGTTCGGCAGGTTCCAGATGGATGCCGTCGACGCTGCTTGCCGTCGCCACTTGTCCGGCATCGAGAAACGTGCAGTCGAACCAATCTGCAATGACGCGATAGCCCTCGGCCAAGCCGCGCGAGGTCGCCTCGCCGCCGGTGTAGAACAGCGCCAAATACGGGTTGAGCGAGCCAAACGGAGGCGGCGCAATCAGCACAATCTTTGGCGCGCCGCCATCGGGACCCGCGAGGCCCGAGCGCACGGCCGTGATTAATCTTGTGCAGTTGATCGCGATTTGCCCCGAGGTCAGCCGGTAATACGGGGCGCTATCGTTGGTCCCGAGCATGATGATGACGATATCAAGCGGCGCATGGGATTCGAGCAGCGGCGGCAGCATGGCAAGACCGTTGCGATTCGGGTGTGCCGGATCGTCGGTCGCCACGGTCCGGCCGTTCAGCCCCTCCTCGACGATACGCGCCCGGCCGGACAATTCCTGCTGAAGAATTCCAGGCCAGCGTTCGCCGAACGAATAGCGCGAGCCGTCGTGAGGGTTGTAACCCCAAGTAATGGAGTCGCCGTAACAGAGGATCGATTTCATGGCCGATGATTTCCCTAAGTTGAACGTCCTCGAGATTGCGCCTCACGACCACGCGGCAAAGACAAACTGTCCCAAGATGAGACGCTGTTGATCTGGGTCAAGGCATCAAAGCGTCCGATCAGGTAAAGCCAATTTCGGACCGAAGGAAAACCTCTAAATGGACCGAAACAGGCTCGTTGTCATCGCCGCGGCACTTGCCGTTGCGCTCGTTCTTGCATGGTCTTTGCTGAAGAGTCCCGCTTCTAACATTGAAACAACGCTGCCGGAGCAGACTGCACCTTCTGCCATTCCATCCGGGCAATCGCAGTAGCAGACCCGACGCATCGTCTCCAGGCTCAGGTTGACATCGGCCGCACCCGATCCAACATTAGAGAGGCGGGGGCCAGATACGAGGACTGGCCATATGCGTTGGTTGCTTTCATTCTGCTTGGTCGGCCTGTTGGCCTATGCGTTGCTTCCGCCGCGCGCGGAGCCGCTGCAGAATGTTTTGCAAGAGGCGGATACGGGCCTTTCAACCTCCGAGACTGTAGCCGCCAAAGCAGCCAAGCGCGAATTGCGGTCCTGGGGCTCGACCCTTCGCTCTCTGAAACCTCCCGTTCAAACAGCTCGGCAAACGCAACCGCCGCTTCAGCAAGAGGCCGGCTATCGCCCGGGCAGCGTCGAGGTTCGGCAGCCGGAGCCGGCCGTTGGTCACACCGATGCTCCAGCCCCGGAGGCTCAAGTCATCGAGGCGGTGGCTGAACCGGCCCTGTGGGCGCGCGTTAGTTTCGCGGCAAGAGGGCATAGCGAGGCCTCGGTCTCGTCGCCCGTCACCAAGTTCTATCCTGCCGGCACGGAGTTGCAGGTGGTCGCGCAACGAGGCGCCTGGATCCAACTTCGCGACCCGGCCACGTCCGAGCTCGGCTGGGTCTTTAATAAATATCTCGTCTCGATCGACCGCCCCAGCGGGGCCCAGCCCGCAACTGCATCGAGCCCCGAAACGCAAGCCGCCGCTGCGGTAACACCGGACGTGCAAATAGTCCGCGATTCGCCCGAGCCCGCGGCAGCGGCGAAAACTGTGGAGGTCACGCGGGACCTTCGGCGCTCTGGTCGTTGGGCGAAAAGGCAAGCGCGTCGCGAGCGCAAGCTGCGCCGGATATTTGGCCGCAATGCCAGACCGGCGGCATGGTCGCTCGGCCGGTGACGGCTACGGCTGACGGTTAACGCCGCCGCTTACTGAAATCGCGCCCATTCCAGCCTCTTCAGTCTTTCTTAAAAGCTTAGGGGTCTGATTCGCCCTCGGGGCCCACCGAGGCTTTGCGCATCACGCCTGGCCGGTGTTTGCCCGAAATCAGTTTCGTTCGTGTTTGAAGAAGCGCCTCGTGCCATGTCCGAAGTTGGAATTAAGTCTGTCTCGCGTCTATCGGATCAGGTCGAAGAGAAGATCGCCCGCGCCAATCGAGCCTTCAGGCTTTCGAGCCGTATCGTCGCCGCCGCGCGCGACGACCTGGACGGCCATGGAGAATGGCTGGACCGTCATCGCGCAACCTGGACCGAGGAGGTGAAACGCCAACGGCGTTTGCTTTACCGCAAAGTGACGTTGAGCGCGCTGACGCGGTCTGTTGTCGGGATCGTTTTCGCCGCGCCTTACGCGGTGTGGCGGGCCCTTGCACTCAAGGCCAACGGCGTTCTGTCGCGCGACCCGGCAACCGAGCCGTTACAAGGCTCCCCGTCTCGTACCATAAGCGGGCTCGACGGACCGCTATGCACGATGGCGCCGGTTCGCTCGGGCAACGCCCGGCCGGACATTGAAAGGCCCTCCCGGCAAGAGCACGTGGCCTCTCAAGGCCTCGGCGGACAAGAGCCAGAGGCAACGCGAAAGCGCCCGGCTTCCATTCTTGGTATTGTCGTCCTGTGTTTGATCGCGGCCGGTGCCGTGCGTGCAACGTTGTCGAGCCCGACCGGCGAGGCACCGGCGCTTGCGGCCAAAAAAGCGCACCCCATTCCGCCGCTCAAAAAGGCGGGACGGCTTCCGCCGCCGCCTCCTGCGGCCATGCTCACGGTGCCGAAGACCCCGAAACCGCCGAAGCGGCCGGCGGCCATTTCAGGTTCCGTCCTCCTGGCAAGCCGGTCGGACTACGCGCCGGTGCAAATGCCGCCGCGGACCGTCACCGACATCGCGGTGATTTCACGCCCCCTCGCGCTTGCATCCGAGCCTGAAGCGACGGCCGAGGAGCCTGCCGCGTCTCCAGACCCTGCGCCTCTGCCTGTTGCCGAGACGCCTGCCGCGGCGAAGCCCGCAGTGAAGCCGAGACCCAGACGGAAGGTCGCCAGGCGGCAACCGCAGCCTCTTCCCTGGTGGCAGCAATGGTCGTGGATGAGGTTGCGTTGACGCACCCCGAAAAACGTCTGGGGAAACGCTCTTTTAAGCGTTACGCGGCAAACCGGGCGCGGCCATGAGAATCATCATCGAAGTTTGCGCCGCGCTCCTGTTCGGCACTCTCGTCCTTGCCGTGATCGGCATGGATTCAGAGTCCCCCAAGGCAGGCAATTTCCCTAAGGCAATCCCGGATCCCGATGCCGTCCATAAAGCGCTCGGCGAACTTCGCTGCGAAGACCATGGCGCTATCGTCATGAAGGTCGATGGCACCGATTATGCCGTGAACGGCATGGCGAGCCCCCGCTATCCGCCGATCCAAGCCCTTTGGACCGAACACTCCCACCCAGAGATCGACGTCGATCGCCTCATCGTTCACGGCATCACGCTCTGTGCGTGGTGAGAAGGTCTCCTAAAGCGAAATGCCGAATCGGCTAAGCGCCCACACCATCGCTGCGTAGAGCAGGATCGTCAGCAGCGAGGACAGCCCCAGAGCCGGCCAGAAGCCCGTACCAGTCTTCAACAGAACGGGCAGAACCAAAAACATCGGCAGCGTCGGCAGCACGAAAAAGAAGGTCGATTGCGACAGCGACGCGATCTTCGCGGGTTCGACGTCCTCCCACCACAGCCAAATGAAGGCGAGGATCGAGATCAGCGGCAGCGACAAGATCAACGCGCCAAGAGCGGGGCTCCGCTTGGCAATCTCCGACACGGCGGCGATGATGATTCCGGAAAGAAGAGCTTTGGCGGCGAGATACAGCATGGCTCGCTCCCAAGGATGAGGTTGTAACGGACCCGGCTTAAAGGCCGATCGGCCCTATCCTTTATTGAACAAGATCCAGGCGGCATAGCACAGCATCAGCGCGAGAATGGGCCTGAGCAGCCATTCCGGCGCAAGGCCTGCGAGCCGAGCTCCAATAAGAATGCCCGGGATCGAGCCGACGAGCAGCGCCAGCAGGAACCCGGTATCGACATTGCCGAGACCGAAATAGCCGAGCCCTCCGAGCAGCGTGAGCGGCACGGCATGAGCGATATCGGAACCGACCAGGCGTTTGGCGGGGAGCATCGGATAAAGCGCCGCAAGCACGGTCACACCGATGGCGCCCGCTCCGACCGAGGTCAGCGTCACGAGAAGACCGAGCAGTGCACCGAACAGGACGGTTGGAAGCGTGCGCGGCGGCACGTCGCTCGCGCCGTTCTGCGGGGCAGTGCGCGACAGCAACGGATAGGCCACGATGGCAAGCCCGCTCAAGGGCAGCACCACCACCAGGGCCATCCTGATCCAATGGCCGAGCAGAACCGTGTTGATCGGAAGAAAGGCCATGATCGCAAGCAACAGCGCGGCAGCCGGCAGGCTGCCTAAGGCAAGCCTCAGCACGATCGGCCAATCGACATGGCTGGAGGCATGGTGGCGCCAAACGCCGGCGCTCTTAGTGATCGAGGCATAGAGCAGATCGGTGCCGACGGCGACTTGCGGGCTCAAGCCGAAGGTCGAGATCAGCAACGGCGTCATCAACGCGCCGCCGCCGACCCCCGTCAGTCCGACGAGGAGACCGACACCGAACCCGGCAAAGACCAGCGGCAGCACTTGGCCTACCCAGCCCAGATCGACCATAACGGCGATGCCCCCTTACCCCAGCGTCCCTGATTATGCTTCGGTGAAGTCTAGCCGACTAGATCTCGACCAGGACAGGAACTCCGGCTGAACGCAGCAGCACCGCAAGTTCTTGCGCCCGCCGGTTGAATTCCGCCTGGTCAGCCGGAGAATCGCCGAGATCGGCGCATAATCCCCGCGCAAGCAGCGCCCTGTCTATCACAAATACGTTGTCGCCGGCCGCAGGCGCCCCCGCCTGGGCCCAAGTGATGACGCCGCCTGCAACGGTCGTACCATCAATGGCGCTGACCAGCACGAAGTTCCCGGTAAGAGGCAAATCCCGGAATAAATCGAGCGAAGCGGGCCGTCCCAGCAGAATGCGGCAATCGGCGATGTCGTTCACGCTGCAAGCATGGGCGGGTTGCGAAGCAAGCTTTTCGAACTCGACCAGCGCCGAAACGCTCATGCTGGTGACCGGGGTAAGATCGGTGGCCGTACGCAGCAGGTACCCCGCTTCCGGATCGAATGGTGTCTCCGACAGCCAGACCAGCCGGGCCTCGATCACATCGGCATTGATCGGACGCCGCGTTGCCTCGGACAGCACCGCGCCACGGGAAATATCGAGATCGTTGTCGAGCACCAACGTCACCGCATCGCCCTTGGCGGCAAAAGGAAGGTCGCCGTCCATGGTCGAGATGCGCCGCAGCGTAGCGCCCAGGCCCGACCTGGCATCGATCACCCGTTCGCCGACGGCGATCCGCCCCGACGTCACCGTGCCGGCATAGCCGCGGAAATCGCCGCCCGCGCGCAACACAAACTGCACCGGCATACGGAACGGCGCATCGACGGGAGCGGTCTCGGCATCGACGGTTTCGAGATAGTCGAGCAGCGTGGGCCCCGAATACCAGGACATCGCCGTCGAACGGTTGACGACATTGTCGCCGGTCAGAGCGGCGACCGGGATGATGGCGGTGTCGCTGAAATTGAAGCTCTCGGCCATGGTCTTGAACTCGGCCTCGATCTGCCGGAAGCGCGCTTCCGACCAGTCGACCTCGTCCATCTTGTTGATTGCGAGCACGACGCGCTTGATGCCGACCAGATCGCAGATCGCCGCGTGGCGGCGGGTCTGGCGCTTGGCGCCGTGCCGGGCATCGACCAGGAGGATGGCGATGTCGGCATGCGACGCGCCGGTCGCCATGTTGCGGGTGTATTGTTCGTGCCCGGGAGAGTCGATGATGATGAAGCGGCGGTCATCGGTCTCGAAATAACGCCAGGCGATGTCGATGGTGATGCCTTGTTCGCGCTCGGCCTGAAGCCCATCGAGCAGGAGGCTGAAATCGATCCGCTCGCCGTTGACCCCGCGCGCGCGGGAGTCGAGTGCCACCGCGGCGCGCTGATCTTCGGTGACGCCGGCCGCGTCCCACAGAAGCCGTCCGATCAGAGTGGACTTGCCGTCATCGACGGAGCCGCAGGTCAGCAACTTCAGCAGCGCGCCCCCATGGGGCGCCTCCGCCGCGAACTGCTCCGGCTCGATCTTTTTGAGTTCAGCGACTTGCATCGACACAGCCCCTAAAAATACCCCTCACGCTTCTTCATCTCCATCGCGCCGGCCTGATCGTGATCGATCAGCCGCCCGGCGCGCTCGGAATATTTTGCCGCGAGCGTCTCGGCCACGATGGTATCGAGATCGGCGGCGTCAGACTCAATCGCGGCGGTCAGCGGCCAGCAGCCGAGTGTGCGAAAGCGCACCGTCCGGGTCACCGGCTTCTCGCCCGGCTCGAACTGCATGCGTGCATCGTCCACCACGATAAGCTGACCGTTCCGCGTCACCACCGGGCGCGGCGCGGCGAAATAGAGCGGCACCACGTCGAGTTTTTCGAGCGCGATATAGCGCCACACGTCGCTCTCGGTCCAATTCGACAACGGAAAGACGCGCACCGTCTCGTCCTTGCCGAGCCGGCCGTTGAGCAATTGCCACATCTCCGGGCGCTGGCGGCGCGGTTCCCAGCGATGGCCGGCCGCGCGGAACGAGAACACGCGCTCTTTGGCGCGCGAAGATTCCTCGTCGCGGCGCGCGCCGCCGAAAGCGGCGTCGAAGCCGCCGGTGTCGAGCGCTTGGCGCAGCGCCACCGTCTTCATCATGTCGGTATAGACCGAAGGCGGATAGTCGAACGGGTTCATGTTGCGGGCGAGCCCGTCATGATTGGTATGGACGATGAGATCGAGCCCCAACTCGCGCGCGGTGCGATCGCGGAAGGCGATCATCTCGCGGAACTTCCAGGTCGTGTCGACATGGAGCAGCGGGAAAGGCGGCTTGGCCGGCCAGAACGCTTTCCGCGCGATATGCAGCAGAACCGTCGAATCCTTGCCGATCGAATAGAGCAGAACGGGCGCGCGGAACTGTGCCGCCGCTTCGCGGAAAATGTGAATGCTCTCGGCTTCGAGCAGCTTGAGATGCGAGGTGAGTGCGGTCATGCGGCCCTCCCGTCCCGGTTCGGATTGAGGTGCAGCCCGCATTCCTTCTTCTCCTCGTTTTCCCACCACCACCGGCCTGCGCGCGGATGCTCGCCCGGCTGCACCGCGCGGGTGCAGGGCGCGCAACCGATCGAGACGAAGCCGCGCGCATGCAGCGGATTGACCGGAATGTTGTTGGCGGCGATGTAGGCGGTGAGGTCGGACGTGGTCCAATCGGCGACCGGGTTGACCTTCATGAGCGCGCGCGCCTCGTCCCACTCGGCAAGCGGTACGCTCGCGCGCTGGTCGGAATGTTCGCGCCTGAGCCCGCTGATCCAGCCTTGGGCGCCTGCAAGCTCGCGATTAAGCGGCCGTACTTTTCGGATCTCGCAGCAGGTCTTGCGGTTCTCGACCGAATGGCGGAAGCCGAGCACGCCGTCGCGGGCGACGAGCACTTCGACGTCGCTAGGCTCAGGCGTCACCAGGCGAATGCGCAAGCGGTAGCGCAGCTCGGAAAGCTCGACCGTCTCGAGTATCTCGGGGAAGAGGCGCCCGGTATCGAGCGTGAACACGTCGATCTTGGCGCCCGACTCGGCGATGGCGTGCAGGATCGCCTGGTCCTCGAGCCCGAGACTGGTGGAGAAGGTAATCCGGCCCTCGATCCGCCGTCCGATCTCGCGGATGCGGTCGGTCAAAGTCTTGATCCTGGCAAGACGCAGGTCGAGCGCGTGCGCCTCTTTTTTCGCGGCGTCGCGGCGCAGCGGCGCCGGATCGCGGAAACCGCGCTGATAATTATGCGTGATCCGCGACCCGGAAGTCTTCCAGACATGCGCCTGTTCGGGATCGGCGATCTCGGCGGTGTCGAAGCCGGAGCGGAACAAGAACGGCGCGAGATCGGGAATGAGATAACCGACGGCTCTGATCTCGCCCGTGAAGCCGTGGCGCTGGCGCAAGATCACGGCAAGGCTGATGCCGCGGCCGTCGCCGAACACGGGAAAATTTATGGCGACCGGACCGGCATTGCCGCCGGCCGCAGCCTTAAGCGCGCTCTCATCGGCATCGGGCTCGAGCAGCGTCGCCACCTCGGGCGGATCGGAGACGAGCACGCCTGTCTTAAGATCAACGAGCGGCATAGAGCGCCTCCTTGAAGGGCTGAGCGCCGACGCGCCGCCACGTGTCGAGGAATGTCTCATCGCCGGTTCGTTCGGCCAAATAAGTCTCGATGATGGTATCGATCGCTTGCGGCACGGCTTCGGCGCGGAACCCGGGACCGATAATCGTACCGATCGCGGCATCGTCCTTCGGGTTCCCGCCGAGAGAGATCTGGTAGAGCTCGGTGCCTTTCTTGTCGACGCCGAGAATGCCGATATTGCCCGAGTGGTGATGACCGCAGGCATTGATGCAGCCCGACATGTTGAGCCTGAGCGGGCCGATCAATTCCTGGCGCTTCGGGTCCTCGAACCGTTTGGCGATTTCCTTGGCGATGGGAATGGAGCGGGCATTGGCCAAGTTGCAGTAATCGAGCCCGGGGCAGCAGATCATATCGCCGAGAAGATCGTGATTGCCGGTGGCAAGCCCGTGTTCAGCCAGGATGTCGTAGATCGCGACCACGTCCGAAGTCGCCACATGCGGCAGCATCAGATTTTGCGTGTAGTTGACGCGGGCTTCGCCGCGGCTGAAGCGCTCGGCCAGATCGGCGACAAGCTCCATGGCCTCGGAGCTTGCATCGCCAGGCGTCCGTCCCGGCTCTTTGAGCGACACGACCACGGTGGAATAGCCCGGCACGCGATGCGGCCGCACATTGTGCTTGAGCCAATTGGCAAAGACGGGATCGGCGGCGCGGCGCTTGTCGAGCGTCTCGTCGCCAATGGGGCGCGGCGCCAGATCAGGCGGCGCGAAATAAGACATGATGCGCTTGCGCTCGTCCTCGGGAAGATCGATCGCGTCCTTATGGGTCGCTTCCCAATCGGCCTCGACCGCCTCACGGAAGGCGTCGATACCGAGCTTGTTGACCAGGATTTTGATGCGCGCCTTATGGATGTTGTCGCGGCGCCCATAGAGATTGTACACGCGCAAGATCGACTCGATGTAGGACAAGAGGTGCTGTTTCGGCAGGAACGCCCTGATTTCCTGCCCGACATAAGGGATGCGGCCCATGCCGCCGCCGACCAGAACGCGGAAGCCGTTCTCGCCGTTGGGCCCGCGCACGATCTTCAGCCCGATATCGTGGAACGCAATCGCCGCACGATCCTCGGCGGCGCCGGAAATGGCGATCTTGAACTTGCGCGGAAGCCACGAGAACTCCGGATGAAGCGTGGACCATTGGCGCAAGATCTCGCACCACGGGCGCGGGTCTTCGAGTTCGTCATTGGCTGCACCGGCAAACGGATCGGCGGTGACATTGCGCACGCAATTGCCGCTGGTCTGGATGCAATGCATCTCGACCTCGGCGAGGGCTGCAAGCACGTCGGGAATATCGACCAGCTTCACCCAGTTGAATTGAAGATTCTGGCGCGTGGTGAAATGCCCGTAGCCGCGATCCCAGCGCCGCCCGATCATCGCCAGTTGGCGCAACTGTTTGGGCGACAGCACGCCATAGGGAATGGCGATGCGCAGCATATAGGCGTGGAGCTGGAGATAG
>CAZFYL010000051.1:0-16731 GCA_964523345.1 uncultured Methyloceanibacter sp. | reverse complement strand
GCGGCTGTTAACCGCTGGGTCGCTGGTTCGAGTCCGGCCCGGGGAGCCAAATTTTTTCAACGACCTACCGTACTGGCGCGGGCCAAGCGCGAGCAGTCCTCACTTCACCGCCGGACAGTCGAGGAGGAGAAACGCCGCTCCTCTGGGTCCGGTCACTCGGCGCCGCACCGTGCAGGAGCGTGTCTTCTTGAGCGTCTTGCACGGCGCGATGTTGCGTCTGGCGTATACGAGCATCCGTGGATCGACGTAGGGCCGTTTTAGGATACAGATCGACTCGTCGGGTTGTGCCTCTCGACCGATCCACTGAGCGTCGATGCGGAGGGGAGAGTCTCTCCTGGGACGTGGAGGCTCTGCCATGGCGGCGAGCCCGATGCTGAGCACCAACGCGACCGGTAGCGCGATCCAGGCCGGCCGATGGCGGAGAACCGACGCGAAGGCGAGACCGGAGATCAGCGCGAGCAAGATCCCCGCAACGTTGGCCGAGAACGCGTGCCTCGTTGTGAAGTTGAAGAACACCACGTGGTGGGCGAGCACCGGTAGCGCGGCCAATCCGAGCGCAAGGAGATGCAGGCGCGGAAGCTTCAGCGAGCGGCGGAGCGCGATGGCGCCCAATGTCAAACACGTCCCCAGCACCAACACGGTTCCGTATCCGGCCCAGTAGTGATGGACGATGCTCTTCCAGTACCTCAGTTCGTACACCGTCATGCCACCCTCCGATCTCGAATCGAGTCCGGACCGAAAGTGGTACTTCTCGGCGAGGTGGTGGAGGAGAGGCATCAGCCCGTCGATCTGGGCGTACTGCAGGACCATGATCGCAACGGCGAGCATGGCCCCCACCCCGGCAGCGATTGCGGCCCGGACGGGGACGAGCCGCACAGCCGCCGCGATAGCGACCGCCATGGCGAAGAACACACCGATCCACTCGGTCAAGGTCAGCAGCATGCACAGCAAGCCGACGGTCGCGATCGCCCACGTCGAGCTGTCGGGCCGCAATCGAACGCAAGCGAAGATGGACGCCGCGAACAAGGGCTGGGCTGCGGCGTCGACGAAGTAATCGAACGTGTGCAGGTGCAACGGACTGGCGGAGAACAGGTAGACGCACAAAGCGAGAAACGCACCCGCGAACCGTTCCTCCTCCCGGCGCTCGGCGAGTACTGTCCATACGATGCCGAACAGACACAAGGCCGTTACGAGTTGCGCCCCGATGTTGATGATCGTTAGGAGCACCGCCGACGGCGAAAGGCCGAGCACGGTCGCCACAGCGTAGGGAACCAGGTAGCCCAGCGGCGGATAGGACACATAGTAGTTGGCACCGTTGGCCCCCATGAGGCCGTACAACGTGGGTATGAACGCGTCACCGGGCGCCGCCGAGAACGAGCACACCGGGGCAAAGGCATGCTTCAAGGCCCCCTCGGCTTCGAAGATCTTCAGGGTCAACAGGGTATGTGAGGTGAGCCAGCTATTGCTCGTGAGCGCCTGCTCATCGAGCGCGCCACGGATGAACACGCAATAGGCCAAGGCGGCGAGAACGAGGAGGTAGTAGGCGCGACGCACACGTCACTTTAGCCCGAAATCTGCGGAGCGGCGCTGAAATGCCGAATGCTGCGTGTTCTCCGAGGCGGAGGGCACCTGTCTCCGAACCGGCGTCTGCCGCGCTGTGTTGAATTGTACTATCGGCCCGACATTGATGAGCTTCGCGGTGTCGCCGTTCTCGCCGTGGTCGCGTTCCATGCCGCACTCGACGGCGTAACGAGCGGTTTCATCGGGGTCGATGTCTTCTTCGTCATCTCCGGCTATTTGACGATGGGGCCGCGAGCCATCTTCGCAGGATGCTGGAAAATGTGATTCGGGAATGGCCAGTCCTTGGATGGGCCGAGACCGATGGTCATCCGCACGATAAAATCCGCCACGCGCGTCTCGCTCATAAGAGAGATCGCTTTCGCCCTTCCCCGCTCCGCCATCAAACGCCAGCGCCTATCATCCGCAACGACTCGCTCGATTTGCTCCCCCAGATCCGGGGCTCCATCGAAAAAAATCATCTCATCGTCGCCAAAATATTGCGAATAGCCGGAACACCGACGGCTGGCCACCAGCAGCCCATTGCCAAGGTACTGCGCCAGGCGGTCGGAGGCATAGAGGTCACCCTCGTACCTGTTGACGTTTAGTCCCACCTTTGCTTGGTCGAGAACTCGGTAGTAGGCGTCTCCATAGATTAGATTCTGCTTATTGCGGCCGTAAATCGCATAGCTCAGATTCGGCTTAAGACGCTGCAATTCGTCGATGAGCCCAAAGCGGTCGGCTGTCCCACCCTTACGCAGCGCGCAGAAGACATCGGCCGTTTTTTCCTGCGTCGCATAAGCTGTAAGATTGTGAATCGAGACATCGATTGGGTTCGGGATAAACGCGACTGGGCAATTTCCCGCAAACCCTTCTAGAAGCGGTCCGCCCGTCGTTGCAAAACCGAAATCCGCGCTGTCAAGCAGCTCACGGAACCGGCCCGCGCCACGGGCGCCTAGCGGGTCATGCCACACGACCGCCACACGGCAATGGGGCAGCTCCTGCCTGACTTGCTCCACGGTGTGCGTGCTGACTAGGACACTCCTGTGCAGACAGATCAGATCGGGGTGCAACTCCCTCACTGTTTCGAGCACTCGGCTATGCATTAGCCGCTGCCCAATCCGCTGAACACTCAGTGCTTGTTTAAGACAGCGGCGCTCGTCCAACGTTAGGACGAGGTGCCCGTTGCGCGTAAAGCCGTTGCCGAGGTAATTCTGAATTCCGTAGAAAAAGCTGCCGCTTCTAGGTCCTGGGTTCAAGGGAGCAATGAGCAGAATGCGCATACTTGGGATCAAGCCCGTAGACGGGCATTCTCTTTTTCATCTTGCTGAAAAATAGCGTCTACAAACATTCTGGCGCTGGGTCAAAGTTGGCGCTTGGTACCCGCGTTTGCCGTGTTCGTCATCCGTCCCTCTACGTCTTGGCGGGTGACATATTCGCCGTTCAATCCCTTGAAACCTTGGGTCATCAACTGGAAGTGACGGTTGGCGTTCCGCAGCTTGCGCGTCGCTCGCTCCGAGGCATTGACCAGGCGGCTAACGCGGCAATCGACGTGATCACGCAGCGACCTCAGACCGTATCGCAAGCCCCACGCTGCCGCTGCCAGAGCGACGGGGAAACTCCGCACTTTGCGAAGCCTCGCAACGTGATTCCGGTGCATGATAGAGGAAACCTGCGTCTTGTTTTGCCGGGCAGTCACATGTTGCAAATGATAGAGCGCGGAATCTAGATTATATTCGGGAAGCATTTCGTTGAGGCGATCGGGAAGGTCCGTTCTGATATCGCAGACGAAGAACCGATGCGGCTTGCCTGCGAAGAATTCAACGACGTTGCTATGATGTGTTTCCCACTCCCTCCGCCAACGCTGGGCAAGCTCCTCATCCGAAGAAATTCCAAGCAGGGCCTTCTGCGTAGCTGCATATCGTCCCTCCCCAACAACGAAACGACTCCTGATCCAGTCCTCCCGGTCCCGCGTGTTCAAGATGAACACAGCGTCGGGATAGCGGGCGGCCAGTTGCGGATAGAGCTTATAGCCCTCGAGGATTTCGTCCGGTCCGTTCGACTCCATATCAAAGAAAGCGTCATAGTTGTAACCCGAGAGAATGTCCTCGCCCTGTCTTAGATTCCTGAACATCCGTTGCGCGAGCTTGCCAAAATCGTAGTGGACGCTGCGGACGCCATTGGCGCGGAGATATCCGTGCATGGTTAGTGTGCCGCAACGGTTGAACCCGATTTGAAAGACTTTCATGGCGAACCCGTATCAGGAGGTTCCGGGGCTAAATTTAGGCCCGAGACCAGCGAATTTGCGCGTAAGTCTAAGTTCGACGTCTGTAGGATCGTCGTGCATGGGCGAGCCCATAAATAGCTCTAAGGTCGGTCGCGGTCTATAAGCCTGATGAGCTTTCGGAAAGTGGTATACGCATGATCATCTCACACGAGCACAAGTTCATCTTCTTAAAAACGCGAAAGACGGGCGGGAGCAGCCTTGAGTTGGCACTCCGAAAGCTGTGCGGACCCGATGATGTCATTACCCCGATAGGAGACGAAGAGGAGCTTCGACAACGCAGCCTAAACTACGATGGAAGGGCACCACAGAATTGGCAAGTGCATAGCTGGTGGCGCAGCCCACAGCCCCTGTTCAAGCGTTACTGGCTCAAGGCTAGTGCAAAGGATTACGGCTTTTACAACCATATTCCTGCAAACGACGCTCGTATGCTTCTGAAGGATGATGCCATTTGGAACAATTATTTCAAATTCGCCTTCGAACGCAATCCGTGGGACCGGCAGGTTTCAGCCTATTTTTTTCGTTATCGAAAATCGAAAAACCCACCGTCGTTTTCGGAGTACATGCATCGCCCACGTCGAGCGTGGATTAATAATTACGACATCTACTCAATAGACAACGAGGTTTGTGTTGATTTTGTCGGCCGTTTTGAAAATCTTTCCGATGATTTCGGCAAGGTGCTAAAAACGGTGGGCCTTAGCTTCGATGCTCCACTCCCCCAAGCCAAGACAGATTTCCGAAGGGACGCGAAGCACTACCGTCATCACTACGACGAGGAAACCCGTGAACTGGTCCGCAAGTGGTATGGCCGAGAAATAGCTCTCCTCGGATACGAGTTTTAACGCGCCAAATTGCATTCGCTCGCCACGGCCATCGAGGCCGAGAAAGGGCCTACGCCCCGCCGATCACGCCGCGCTCCTGGCCCCAGCCTTGGACAACAGTTTCTGGTAGCGCGCGCGCCATTTCTGCGGCGGCCCATCGAAACGCTGACAAAGCTCTTCGACCATCGGCAGATACTGCGCGGCAATCTTGTGCTGGAATTCGAAAGGGATGGGCGATGAGCCTGCCGCCGAATTCACGGTGCCTTTGGGAAGGAGCCGGCCGACCCTATCGGAATCTACCCCGAGGAACGTGAGGACATCGGTGACGAAGCGTTCCGGCTGATCTTTAAGCTCGTCGAAGAAGCAATAATGAATCTGCGTTGGCGAAAAGACCGCTTCGACCCGCCTTATCGTTTCAGTATAGGCGGAACGTGCCACCAAGCTTGGTTTTTGCGAATGTTCGAGCGCATAAGTCAGTGTCAGGGGCCCAGCCAGGCGGGAGTTCCGGAATCCGGCATTGACTGCCGACCAGGCGCGATTGACCGGATCTCGCATGACGAAGATCAGCGCGACCTCAGGATTGATGCGCCGTATACGCTCAAATGTTTCCTCGTCCAGCTTCGCATAAGCCGGCGTGATCTCACCGGTGACGGCACCCCTGCTTCGGCCTTGGCGGAACAGGCTCGCGTACCACTCGTCGTTTCGCTTGCCCAAAACATATCTGAGATGCCACGGGTCCAGGATGTCCCTGCCCGACACCAGCGTACGGCGTATGCGGCGCCATCTCCCTTGATGCTGCCAAGTGCGGCCGGCCGTCAATTGGTCGAAATAGTGAAGCTCCTTGACGGGAGGCAGCCACAGTGCGGGGTGCTTTCGTAGAACGCGGTGCAGCCAGGTGGTTCCGGAGCGCTGTGCACCGATCACCAAGAAATCCGGCCCGCGCGTTCCCCGGCTCGCGGTCATATGTTGTCGTCCTCGTCGTTCTCGTTGTTCTCGTCGAACGTGGATCGCTCTTTATAAGCGATCGCCCCCTCGGCTCAGGCAGACAAAATCATTGTAGCTCGACTTTTTGATGCCGATATCTCTTGCGTTTGGATAATGTCCGTTTGGAAAACGTTCGCCATGGGTCGGTCGCTTTACCTCCAATAGTGGAAATTTTCCAGAAAATTTGCAGCGCGGGCGGTTTCGGATTTGCCCAGGCGTCGGCGCTTGATCGTCTTGCGTTGCGATGGGTGGCCAAATGGGCCGCACCGTGCGCTTGAGCCGTGATACGCCGAGGGGACGCCAGTAGGTCAGGCTGGGACGGCTTCGATCACGCAGATGGGGCGCTCGGTCGGCACGATGCGGTTGAGTCGCAAACCCGAAGCGGCGAACAGTGCGGCGAATTCCTCTTCCGTGCGCTCCTTGCCGCCCATCGTCATGACCAGCATCTCGATATCGAGCAGCTTGGCCTGCGTCGGCCCTGGCTCATCCGTCACCACCAGCTCGCACAGAAGCACACGGCCGTCGCGCGGCAGCTTCTCGCGTATGAGAGAGAGAATCGTGCGGCAATGCTCATCGCTCCAGTCGTGGATGATGTATTTCATTAGATAGGCGTCGCACCCGTCAGGGATGCGCTCGAAAAAATCTCCTGCCTCAAGTACGATGCGATCCGCGCAGCCCGCGAACTGCTCCTTCGGCACCGAGGCAATGACTTCAGGCCGGTCGAACAGCACCCCTTGCACGTCCGGGTAAGCGCGCAGGATCGACGCAAGTAGCAGCCCATGACCGCCACCGACATCGGCGATGTGCCGAATTCCGGAGAAGTCGTACGCCTCCACGATCGCCTGCGCTGCGCCTGCGCTTGAGGCGGTCATGGCATTCTGAAACCTCTCGCACTGCCCCGGCCGCTCGACAAGCACCTCCCAGATCGGCTTGCCATAAGCTTCCGTGACGCCGTCGGTTCCAGTGCGCAGACACGCGCTGATATGCTCATAGGCGCGGGTGGAGAACTCGTCCCCAAACATGATTGCGTTGTTACGGATCGAACCCGGCGCATCGGTCTTAAGCAGCTCACCGATCGGGGTCAGCGCGAATTGCCGGGACGGGCCTTCATTAAACACGCCGAAGCTGGCGAGCAGGCGCATGACGCGATAGAGCGAGGGCGCATGCGCCCCGGCTTTGGCAGCGATCTCCTCGACCGGCCGCGGCAAAGCGTCCATATGATCGGCAACGCCGAGCCGCGCCACGCCTGAAAGCGAATAGGTGATCTGCTTCCCGAATAAGAGCTGCATCATCGCCAAGTGCGGCGGCAGTGGTGTTTCGTCAGCCATCAAGGACCTCTCGTTGCGGGCGAACCGAATCCTCCCCGGTTACCACGCGGGGCGGAGGAGTGAGCTAATAATGGGTGGGGAAAAGGCCGCCGTCGATCAAGCGTCCTGACGCGGCTTGCGAGGGGCCAAAAAGAGCGAAAGGGCCGGACCCGACCCTTTCACCCCCGTACGCGGCTAGGCGGGGAACGCAACACTAACCCCCGCCGAACCCTCAACTTTTTAGCCGCTATGGAGGTTCCGCCGGCACGCCAAGAAACGAATGGAGGGCGCAAAAAGGCCCGGAATCCCGCCTCTGACGGAAGCGAAATCCGGGCCTTGCAGCCTAGGCCGGGATGAATTTCAGCGACACCCCGTTGATGCAATAGCGCAGTCCGGTCGGCTTTGGACCGTCGTTGAAGACGTGACCGAGATGACCGCCACAGCGGCGGCAATGCACTTCGTCGCGCACCAGACCGAAGGTGTAGTCGGTGTCCTTTTCGACCGCGCCTTCGATCGGCTCATAGAAGCTCGGCCAGCCGGTGCCGCTCTCGAACTTTGCCGCGGAGGAAAAGAGCGGCAGGTCGCAGCCGGCGCAGACAAAGACGCCTTCCCGCTTTTCCTTATTGTGGGGGCTGGTGAAGGGGCGTTCCGTGTCCGCCTCGCGCAGCACCGCGTATTGCTGTGGTGTCAGAAGCTCGCGCCATTCCTCGGGCGTATGCGTCACCTCGAAGGTCTCGGTCGCGGCATTGGCGCCCCCGCCGCGCCATCTGAGCGCGGCTGCGCCTGCCACGCCAAGTGCACCAAGGGCGATCCCGCCAATCGTGACGTTGCGTCTCGTAAGCATGATATCTCCTCGGGTCTTGAACAGAGCATTGCGCCTCGGCGCGCGCGAACAACGCCCGCGCCGGAGGCCAAACTCTAATTTCTAAGGGATATCTAAGCACTCTGCCCTGTGCTGCAACTCACTTTGCGCACACGCAAGATCACGACCAAGTGTCAGGGTGCGGGAGCGGGCTTATATCCATCAGCCCCGGGAGACGACCTGGCCCAAGGGAATGTCGATTTCGCAGCGCACACCCTTGGGCTGGAAGGACAACGCCACATCGCCCTCAAGGGCGCGGCCGACCACGCTTTCGATCACAGACCGGCCAAAACCCGAGCGCTCAGGCGGTTCCACCGGGGGTCCCCCTTGTTCCTGCCAAACGAGCCTCAGTTTCGACGCCTCCTCGCAAAATTCCCAGCTGACGCTGACTTGGCCATCCGGCTTCGACAACGAGCCATGTCTTTGCGCGTTGACGGCGAGCTCATGCAGAGCAAGCGCGAGATTTTGCACGGCCTCCGGCTTCAAGAGGACATCTTCGCCTTCGATGGCGATGCCGTCGCCGAAGCGCTCGGCATGGTCTCCCAGTTGGCGCTCAACCAGCATGCGCAAGGACGCACCCTGCCAATCGTCGGCGATGAGGAGGTCGTGAGACGAGCCGATCGCCATGAGCCGCGCGCCGAAGCGGTCGAGGAATTCGTCAACCGAGTGCGTGCGCGACGCGGTTTGCCGGGCGATGGCGTGAACCACGGCGAGCAGATTCTTGCAGCGATGGGTGAGCTCGCGCAGCAGGAGGCGGAGCTGATCCTCGTTGGCCGCGACCTCCGCCTGCAGCCGGTCGCGCGAAGGAAGACGCAACAGGCGCGGCGCGAGCACCCAAAGCGTCACGGCGGCAGCGAGCGCGGACACGGCACCCAGTGCCTTCAACACGAGGTGCGGTTCTGTGCCCGACAGGCCGGGCACCCAAATCGCCAGAAAAGAAACAAGATGCGCCAGCCCGAGCGCGACCATGAACAGGGTGAACAGCACCACAAGCGCGGTCAGGCCGGGACGGTGCATGTCTCGCCTGCGATAGAGGTAGAGGAGAGCGGCGGGGATCGCCAGAAAAGACACGGCGATGAGGCCGTCGGAAAGAGCCTGAAGCGGCTCGGGTCCGAGCGCGCCATTTGCGTCCAAATTCAGCCAAGAGGTCATACCGTCAGCCCGTCAGCCGGGCGTTTCCATGGCGGGGAGGCAACGGCCTGCCTGCCGCGCAACGCGTCTCGAATCCGCCGAATCTGGGCGGGTTTTTCCATTTCTGCAAGGCGCCTCCAAAGCTTAAGGGAACTCTTGTGCGCCATGTGCGTTTGATCGCTGTTCGAGGGCACGCGAACATCGTCCCGCCCCTCCCCTGGTGCGCTCGAACACCCCCGCCCGCAGCCGGCCTCCCCCGGTTGCGGGCGCATTTTTGCGAGGCCCGAGACTTGCTCTCTAACGCGGGGCTGAGCCTTTTCGTTGCATCGCCGCCACAAGGCGCCGTCCCTAGAAACCCGCCACCGCGGCAAGCAAATCTCTGTCTGTGAAGGGCTTCTTGACAAGAGGGGCATTGCGGTGGGCTGCCGGTAGATGCTCGCGTCCATAGCCGCTCACAAAGGCGAACGGGATGCCGCGCGCAATCAGGGCATCGGCAACATGGCCAACCGGTTCGCCGCCAAGATGGGCGTCGAGAAGCGCCCCCTCCACCCTCTCGCGGGCGATCGTCTCGAGCGCGTCGCCGACATTCGCGGCGGGGCCGATCACGGTGAGGCCCGCCTGTTCGAGAGCGGCCGTAATGTCGAGGGCAATGAGGAACTCGTCCTCGACCACGAGAATGCGCGTTGCGGCCATTCTGTCCGGCACCTTTCGCTAAGCAATATGCGTAAGCGATTTCATTTGATTTTCGGCGGGTGATCAAGGCTCGTCGCGACGGGACCCCTCAATCCCCGTCTCACTTGGGTTGGCGGCTAGTGGGACGATGCAGAAAAGAGTAGGCTCATTCGGGCGGCGGGAACGAATCGATCATCAGAGAAATGTCCCGCGCCTGGCTTGTAGCAGCGGGACACCAACTGAGGGGGGAACGATGCTACCGACAATCCTCGTCATTATTCTCATCTTGATGCTGATTGGGTTCCTTCCGGCCTGGCCGTATAACCGGGATTGGGGATACAGCCCCTTCAGCGTCGTGGGCCTCGTCTTCGCGATCGTCCTGGTCTTGCTGATTCTTGGAAAATTCTAGCGCCGGATCGAATTCGGCTGGTGCGGTCTTGCGCGCTCAAGCTCCAACTTGCGGCCGGTCGCGCAACTTCGCACTCTGCTCGAAGAACAGTGCCTGCGACACCACCGCCTTCACCGTGTCGGGCTGATACGGTTTGGTGATGAGAAAGGCCGGCTCCGGCCTTTCGCCGGTCAGAAGCCGGTCGGGATAGGCGGTAATAAAAATGACCGGCACGGTGAAGGAGCCGAGCATCTCGTTCACCGCGTCGAGGCCCGAGCTGCCGTCGGCGAGTTGAATGTCGGCGAGCACGAGCCCTGGCTTGTGCCGATCGACGGCGCTGACCGCCTCGGCATGGGTGCGGGCGACGCCGGTGACACGATGGCCAAGTCCTTCGACAATGCTTTCGAGATCCATGGCGATCATCGGCTCGTCTTCGATGATAAGGACGTCCGTGGCGACTTGGGCCGCAATCTCGCGGCCTGCATCGTTGATCAGCTCATCGAGCTTGCCGGGTTCGATGCCAAGAATCTGCGCCGCTTCGGCGGACGAGAAACCTTCCACGGCGCAGAGGAGAAAGGCTTGCCGCGGGAGAGGCGTAATCGATTCGAGCTTGCGGTCGACCGCGGTCGCGGTACCGCTTGAACCTTCCGGCTTGAGGTTAACGCCGACGGAGTTCCACAGGCCGACAAACACGCGGTACAACGCCACGCGCGGATCGAGCGCCGTGTCAAATAGCTTCGGATCCTCGATCAGCACTTCGAGCGTTGCGGCGACATAAGCGTCGCCGGCAGACTGGGTGCCGGCAAGGGCACGGGCGAATCGCCGCAGATAAGGCAGATGGGGCGCGATCGCCTTCGACGTCGGCATCCTGTTGTGACCTTTTGTTGATGAGCCCGGGAACGAACCCCATTTCTCACAAACCGGGCTGAGGGTGGCAACTCAAAAACCGCACCAAGGCGACAGTTAACGCGCGCGGCGGAACCATGGTTCCAGAAGATGGAACCAATTGAGTGCTTTAGGCGTTTTTGCCTGCCTAAAGCTCGAAGAATCCGGTATCCTGGGCTTGCCAAGGAAGGGCGTGCTGGGGACCGTTGTGACTCGCGATACGAATACAAAGGATCGCCGACAAAAGATGTCAGGCCCCGCCAGCAAGACGGACCAGGGCGCGCCGCAAGACTCGGCTGCGCCGGAAGGCGCCAAAGCCGAGGGCGGTCTGTCCCCTGCCCTGCAAACTCACATCGGCCGTCATGTCCGCGCGGTGTTCGATGAGGTCGCGCAAGAGCCCATACCGGAGCATCTCTTGCGACTGCTTAATGATCTTGAGGGAAGCGGAGACAAATAGTTGCGGCGCGAAGTTTCCTCCAGTCTGCGAGACCAGCTCGTGGCAGAAATCGGCAGTCTGCGCGCGTTCGCCGTTTCGTTGTGCGGCGACAAGGAGCGCGCCGACGACCTCGTGCAAGAGACGCTGTTCAAGGCCTGGAACCATCTGGAGTCCTTCAAGGAAGGGACCAATCTCAAGGCCTGGCTGTTCACCATTCTGCGCAACACCTATTTCTCGGAACAGCGCAAACAGAGGCGCGAAGTCGAGGATGCCGACGGCGCCTATGCGGCGCGGCTTGCCACTCACCCTGCGCAGCACGGTCATATGGAGATGCAGGATTTTCGGGCCGCGCTGTCGCAGCTTCCCGACGATCAGCGCGAAGCCCTGGTTCTGGTCGGGGCGGCCGGCTTCTCCTATGAGGAGGCGGCGGAGATCTCCGGTTGCGCGGTCGGCACGATCAAGAGCCGCGTCAATCGCGCACGAAACCGGCTCGCCGACACGCTCGGTTTCGAAGAGGAGGACAGCGGAACCGGGGGCGAAGGTTTGAGCAAGACGGCCTGACCCAGTTTCGTTTTTTCCGGATCCAGCGTCTGCGCTATTCTATTGAATAGACATCAGACGATTGAGACCGAGGCTTTCCTTGCCATGACCTTTGCCGCCGCAGACCTCGACCAAGCCAAGCTCGACCCTGCTTCCGTGTTCCATGCACCTGAGGACGTGCTGCGCACGGCGGAGCTTTCGGTCGAGGACAAGCGGGCGATCCTCAAGCGGTGGGAGGCCGATGCCGAGGCTTTGCTCAGGGCAAGCGAGGAAGGCATGTCTCCGATGGAAAATCGCAGCGCGGCGGAGCTGCTGCAAGCGGTGCAGAAAGCCTTGCTCTCGCTCGAGCGCCCCGCCCCGTGACCCTCAAAAGGCGCCCCGCGTAGCGCCTGACAAGCGAATTCTATCGGGCCTGGTTCGGTTTAGGGCCTTTCCGCCGGCGCCCCTTGACCAACGGGCCACGAAACCAAATCTATTTCTTAGAAACTGTCGCGTTAGGCCGGCTGTTAAGTTGCCGGAAAGCCAGATTCCGGACACTCGGCCGGTCCGAATTGGCCGCTGTCATAAGGTTCCTGTTTGACCCCCGTTCTAAGAGAGTGAGGCTAAAGATGGAAAACGAGCATTCTTCGGAATTCGGCACGCAACCGCCAAAAGAAGAAACCAAGGCGGATAAGGAATGGTCTGAGTTCGAGCGCGATCTCGAGACTTTGGGCCGGCAACTGGCCTCCCTTCAAGAGCACACCGGAGCGCTTGGGGTACAGCTGGTGTCGACTCTGGAGGCCAGCTTCGAGGAGATGAAGAATCGCGCGGAAAGCTTTAGCCAAGCGCGCGCTCGCGAGCTCGATCAAGTGCGCGAGGCGGCTTGGCAACAAGCCCGCGAGGCGGAAAGCACCTTAAGCGATGTGCGCCAGCGTTCCACCGAGACCGCGCGCCAGATGTGGGAGCGGTCCGAGCCGCTTCGCCAGGGCGCCGCAGATGTCGGCGTAGGATTGTCTCGCGCTTGGGCCGAACTCAGGGCCTCTTTCGGTAAGGCCGCCGACCGGCTCAATACCGAAACGCCTCCGAACGGCGCGACCCCCGCCACCGGCGAAGAGGGTCCCAAGCCGACATAAGGCGTTCGCGGACGGGCCGGCGATCATGCCGGATATCTCGTAATCAAAACGGTCATGGCCACACGGCCATGACCGTTTTTGTTTCCGGGTAAATCGGCGTTATGAGCCGGCTGTTGCGTGCGCGGGACTGCACCCAGCGTCCGCGGCCTCAGGGATCAACTCGGCGCGAACCAGCCCGCGTACCGAGTTGCCGAGATAGACGCGGTCGGCAGCAAGCAAATCTTGCGGGGTCAGCACCGCCTCGCTCGCTGCAGCGCGCGGCAGATCGAGCAGCTCCTCACGCAGCGTGCCAGGGAGAAGGCCGCACGTGAGCGCGGGCGTAAACAATCTGCCGTCGATCTCAACGAACAGAGTCGTGCGCGTGCCTTCTGTGAGCTCGCCCTTGCTGTTGAGGAACACGACCTCGTCGCAACCGGTGAGCGCCTTCTGCCGCTCCATTTCCCGCTCGTACAACGCCCGGCGTGTGGTCTTGTGATAGAAGAACGTGTCCTTCTCATCGAGGCGCTGATCGGAGATCACGAAACGCCAGACCGTGTCCTTAGTCGGCAACGTGATCGCGGTCGACGTCACGGTCATGGCGCCGTCTTCGGCAAGGAGAAGCCGCACCAGCGCCACCGGCGCCTCGATGCGGGCAGCCTCCTCGTTGAGCGCGGCAAGCACCGCCTCGCGCGAGAACGGATAGCCGAAATGCCCGGCCGAAGACTGCAGCCGGGCAAGATGCCGCTCGATCAGGTGGAAGCCCCTTCCCTGCTCGAAGCGCAGCGTTTCGATCAGCTCGAACGGCGTGTCGAGCTTGGTGAGGAAATGCGCCTTCAACAGACATTCGTCGAACTCGGAATCAGCCTTGGAGTCGGCCACGATGCCGCCGCCTATTCCCATCTCCCCTTCACCGCCGACGAGCATGACTGTGCGGATCGCCACATTGAACTCGGCGTCGCCCGAAGGCGCGATATAGCCAATGGCGCCGGTATAGATGCCGCGCGGCGCCCCTTCGAGCTCCCGGATGATCTCCATGGCGCGAACCTTAGGCGCGCCGGTGACCGAGCCGCACGGAAACAGCGCACGCAGCATGTCCTTCAGCCCCATGTCGGATCTGAGCTCGGCGGAGATGCCGGAGGTCATCTGGTGCACGGAGCGATAGGTCTCCACCGTGAACAGGTCGGTCACCTCGACGGAGCCGATCTTGGCCACGCGGCCGAGATCGTTGCGCAGGAGATCGACAATCATGAGGTTTTCGGCGCGCTGCTTCTCGTCGACGGCGAGCCAGGTCTTGAGACGTGAATCTTCGCGTGGCGTACGCCCGCGCGGCGCCGTGCCCTTCATCGGGCGTGCCGAAATGCGCTTGCCCTCACGGCGGAAGAACAGCTCCGGCGACAGGGAAAGGACATCGAGGTCGCCGGTTTGGATCAGCGCGCCGTGGGCGACCCGTTGTTTGCGGCGGAGCGCCGAATAAAGCGCGATCGGATCGCCCTCGAAGGCGAAGCCGTATTTCATTGTGAGATTGATCTGATAGACGTCGCCGGCGGCGATGTAATCCTTCACCTTGGCAAAGGCGCGGTCATACTCTTCGCGCGCCCAGGACAGCGCAAGGCCGGAGATCTTCGCTCGTTCGTTTCCGCCGTTAGAGTCGAGCCAGGATCGCGTGCCTGCATCGTCGAGCGGCCGGGGAGACTGGAACAGCCCGAGCCAGAATAAGGGGACGCGCCGGTCGGCGGTGAACAAGTCCCTCAGCTTCGGCTCGAGGTAATAGCCAAGCTCGTAGGCGAAGAATCCCGCGGCATGAAGTCCTCGCGCCAGACCGGCCTGGACTTGGTCCAGCGCGCTTTCGACATCCTCCGGTGCGTAAGGCGCAACCACAAGCTCCGGATTGGAATAGAGCAGGCTGCGGCCGCCCGGAGTCAGGCTGTCATCGAGCAGAATGTACGGGGAAGCAGCCATTACCTGAGAGATCACGCCAGCATCCGCATGATAGGCAGCATAGCCGATATGGAGGCTCGAAGTCTCAAGATCGCGTCCGGAATTGATGCCTGGCTCAAGCCAGAATCAGCATCTCGCCTTTGCCAAGCACGGACATGTCGCCCATCAGCCTGCGGGCGCGTGCGCCAAGTTTTGTCGGTTTGCTATTGGCGCGAAGCCAACGCTCAAGCAACCTGAGATAATCGAATTCAAGCACGCCGCAATCGCCGAACGTGGGCAAGATGGTCTTGGGCTCTTTCACGAAAATCAGGCTGCCGCGGCGCAGGCCGAAACCGGCATTGGCGCCTACGCCCCGCTTGAACAGAATGGTGCCGGCGACCATGCGCGCGCCGGCATAATCGCCGGCGTCACCGGACACGATCACGAGTCCGCGCCGCATGCGTTCCCCAATGAGCGGTCCGGCATTGCCGCCGATGGTGAGCACCCCTCCCCTCATGCCGAGCGTCTCGCCGACATTGATGCCGCCGGCGCGCTCGCCGGCGTGGCGTGAGATGTCGATGGTTCCGCCCGCCATGCTGGCCCCGGCCAAGGCGCCCGCGCTGCCTTTGACTTCGATCTTGCCCTTTTTCATGCCGGCGCCGAGATAGGCACCGGCATTGCCGTCGACCACGATGGCACCTTCGGCCATAGCGTCACCGATCTTGTCGCAGCGCGCGTCGGTGCCAACAAAGACGACCTTGGATGCGTCCTTGCCCTTGACCTTGAACATATCGCCAACTGTCACGGGGACGCGTGTTGTCCCGATCGCAAGCGCTTCGATGTCCTTGGCCTTAAGGCCGCCGAGCCGGTCCGGCGTCAGCGGCGACAGATCGAGCCGCTCCTCAGGTGCGTTCTTCAGTTGGAAGGTCAGCGCGCTCACGCGACGATCTCCTTCAGATGGAAATGATGCGGGCCGAGATTGCCGCCGTAGTTCCCCGCGGTGATGTGCGTGACGCCTTCCTTGGCGCCGCCTTTGGCGACGGCATGAACGCCCGCATGCATCGCTTTGGCGACCGACTCTTTGGTCAGCCCATCGATCACGATCTCCATCACCGCTTCGACATTCAGCGGAAGTTTCGTGTCGACAGCGGCCTTGAGGGTCGGGCAGTAGGCGTGGTTGGTCGAGGCGATCTGACCTTTGTATTGGGAACCGACCTTCGAGCCAGAGCGCACGATTCCTCCGGGGAACGGCGCAATAACCCCTTCGATTTCGGAGATCGCTTCGACGGCGCGCTCGGTTGCGCCCAGCACCGCCTGATATGACTTGCCGAGCACAAGCAGATTGCCGCCGCCGACCGCCTTTTTGGTGAGACCAGTCGTTGCCTCGCACAGAAACTCGCCGTCCATGACCGGGATGCGCCAGAACCTCCTGCCCCCCACCACTTTGGACATCTGCCAGCCATCGCCGAAAAAGCGGAGCGAGGCGCCGAGCTTCAGCTTTTTCTCGCCTTCGAGACCGGCGAAGCAGGCCGAGCCGGGGCTCGTCAACACGCACTGGCCGACCCGGTTGCGGAGCTGGCGCTGAAGCTTGTCGGCATCCATGGTGAAGAGCAGCACGGCGACGCCGGGACGTCCGTCCAATGTCTCTTTGGGCGAGAGGATCCGATCGATCCCGGCTTCGGCCCCGCAGGCGATCACGGACGTGGCAAAGCCGGTCATGCTTTGGGCGGCGGTCAGCGCCCATTTGAGAGAGGGTGCGGTGATGACAATCCGCGTGCCGACCATGGGAAAGGCCTCGGCGAACGTCTCGACGACGGTGATACCTTTGATTTTCAGATCGGCCATGGCGCGATCGG
>CAZFYL010000050.1:13632-16884 GCA_964523345.1 uncultured Methyloceanibacter sp. | reverse complement strand
TCGATCCTGCGCAAAGCCGCCGCCAAACGGGCACCGTTTGTCCCCTCGCCGCGCAACGCATCCAGAGTCTCCGCGAGCTCGGCGGCGAGCTTTTCGGCATTCATCATCACCTGGCGCCGGGACGCCAAAGCCTCTTCCTCGCCTTGTTGCGGATCGAGCACGCGCAGCTCTTCGAGGGCGTGAGTCAGATAGCCGGCATTTTCCCGCGAGGCGGCAATTTCGCTCTCATGGCGGGAACGCTCAGCCTCAGCCTTTTGCCAGGCGTCATAGGCTTCAGCGATACGGCTCACGTCCCCGCCAAGGCTGCCGTAAGCATCGACCAGGTCGCGGTGGCCGCTCGGATCGATCAGGGCGCGGTCGTCGTGTTGGCCGTGGATTTCCACCAAACTCTGGCCGACCTGGCGCAACAGCTGCACGCTGACGCTGGTGTCGTTGATAAAGGCGCGGCTTCTTCCATCGCCGCCCTGCACCCGGCGCAAGATCAAAGCCGCCTCCGGCTCGATCCCGTTGACAACAAGCAGATCCGAGACCGGGTGGGTTTGATCCACGTGAAAAACGGCCGTGACTTGGCCTTGGTCTGCCCCGCGCCGCACCAACGACGCATCGCCCCTGCCGCCGAGCGCAAGCGAGAAGGCATCGAGCAGGATCGATTTGCCGGCCCCGGTTTCTCCGGTGAGCACGGACAGGCCTTGGCCGAATTCGAGATCGAGCTTGTCGATCAGGACGATGTCGCGGATCGACAGGGCCTCTAGCATGGCGCGTCGGTCAGGCCGGGTTGACTCTGCCTCTCCAGGTCCGGGTGATCCAAGACCCTTCGTGCTCTTGCGGCTCGAGACCGCTTCTTCCTAGAAGCGCGTAAGCGTGGCGGTACCACTTGCTTTCCGGAAAGTTATGGCCAAGCACGGCGGCCGCCGTCTGGGCCTCATTGACAATCCCTAACGCCATATAGGCCT
Source organism: uncultured Methyloceanibacter sp. (assembly GCA_964523345.1). Classification (GTDB taxonomy): domain Bacteria; phylum Pseudomonadota; class Alphaproteobacteria; order Rhizobiales; family Methyloligellaceae; genus Methyloceanibacter. Next base: position 15,931 of record CAZFYL010000050.1, on the reverse strand, counting down.
CAGTGAGGCGCATCAAGGCCTCTTCGACCTGCTCTGTGGTCTGGAAGTCCGTGACCACGGTGCGGAAGCGGTTGATGGCCGCGAGGAAATTACTGTGGCGGAGATAATAGCGGCCAACCACCATCTCATTGGCGGCCAGCAGGTCGCGCAAGATGCGCGCCCGATTGCGGGCGTTGGCGGCATAACGCGAGTCGGGATAGCGCTGCAGGAGCGTGTCGTAGGCCGTCAGCGCCTTACGGGCGCTGGTTTGGTCTCGCCTCGGGTCGAGCACCCTGTCGTAATAGGACATGGCGATGATGTTTTGGGCGAGGTCCGATTCCTGCGTTCCGGGGTGAAGCGTGAGATAACGGTCGGCGGCGCCGATCGCCTCGTCATATTTGCCGCCCTTATAGTACGCGTAAGCCGCCATGAGGATGGCTTTGCGCGCTTCCGGCGCATAAGGGTGGTTGATATCGACCTGTTCATAGGCCCGGGCGGCGTCCCCGTATTTGCCTTTCTCGATCAGGACATCGGCCTTGCCGTAGATGACGTTCGGCGGATCGTTGCTGACCGTCTCGTCCTCGCTCTTGCCGAACCAAGCGAAGGAACTGCAACCCGACAGAACGGTCGCGGCAACGATCAGGCAGGCGAGTCTTGCCGGCAGCCCCGCTGGCGTGCCTGACCGCCCCGAAAGGGGCTCCGCCGCTCGTTGCAGCCCAAGCCGTTCTGTCATGCTAACCCTCAAAGGCCGCCCCGGCGCGCCCGCTTCCCGAAAATCAGCCGGGGGGAGCGAAGTTAGCGCAGCTCCTAGCACCCAACTAGGCGATTATGGTGTTTTTTTGCCCCTTACGGCGTCCTGGCGACCGGCAGCCCACTTTAGCGGGTCTTCAAGGCATGCCGAGACGGCCCGGTAGGACGCGAGGGCGATTGTCTGAAGAAGCTATGAGACGGAGGCCGTCCGCCTAAATCCGCGGCTAGCTCCGCTCGGCGGCGAAATTCGCGACCGCCAGACCATGGCTGAGTTCGGCATGACGAATCTCGCGGTAACGCGGGGCTTCGATCATGGTCCAGGCGTCCTCATCGGCAAACAGCGCGTTGAGAACCAGCGCATTCAGCCGGTGGCCGCCGCGGCGGGAACGGAAGCTGCCGAGAATCGGCCCGCCCGCGAGAGCCAGATCGCCGACGGCATCGAGCGCCTTGTGACGCACGAACTCGTCGGAGAAGCGAAGACCTTCGCGGTTGATGACGCGGTCATCGCCGATGGCGACAGTATTTTCGAGCGATGCGCCGAGCGCCAGACCAGCCGCCCATAGCCGCTCGACGTCCTTCATGAAGCCGAAGGTGCGAGCCCGGGCGAGTTCACGGCGGAACGAACCGGGGTTCAGGTCGAGCTCGATCCTTTGCGTGCCGATCAGCGGGGTATCGAAATCGATCTCGACGTCGAGATGAAAACCGTTATGCGGAGCGAGTTCGCCAAAGGCACCCGCTTCTTCCACAACAATCTTCTTCAGCACCTTGAGGTAACGGCGCGGCGCGTTGAGCTCGGACAGACCGACCTCGTCGATCGCGGCCACGAACTCGGCGGCGCTGCCGTCCATGATCGGAACCTCGGAGCTGTCGATCTCAATCAGGGCGTTGTCGACGCCCAGACCGCGCATCGCGGCGAGCAGATGCTCGACCGTTGCAATGGAGGCGCCGTTGCCGTCGCCAAGAACGGTGGACAGCGTAACGCCCGTGACCGAGCGCTGATGCGCAACGATCTCGGTTCCGTCGGCATGGCCGTTGATCAGGAGAAAACGAATTCCGGTATCGCCGTCAGCCGGACAAATCGTGATGGAAACTGGCGCTCCGCTGTGGACCCCAGTGCCGGTAAGCGAAACCTCGCTGGCGAGCGTGGTTTGGCGTGCCCCGATGAAACCCCTCATAACCCCCGTCGGCCCCCAAGCCGTATTCTTTAGGTTCCCTACTTGCCCGAGGAAACAACCCCGAGCCCCCCAATCGATCGGCGTGTCCTGGCACTTGAAGATGGACTCTAATCGGTCCTTGCTGTGTGCCGTCGCTGGTTCGGCCAATCAATCTGTAAAGAACCTTAACGCTCGCATTTAGGGGCGACAAATCACGGTTTCTTTCACTGTATTACGGTCTCAGAAACCTCATAAACAGTTGATTCCACTTTATATTTTGTCCTCGTGTTAGTCCTCCTTGAGCTCTGTCTTATCGCTGTTACGCCTGCTCAATTGGCGCGCCGGCGCAGGAACGCGGGAATCTCAAGATCGTCATCGACAAGCGATTCGTCAGCCATTTCGACATCCTCAGCCGC
>CAZFYL010000050.1:0-13532 GCA_964523345.1 uncultured Methyloceanibacter sp. | reverse complement strand
CCCCAAGGCCGGTCGAACGCGGGTTCCCGCTTGGCAGGCATCTCTTCGTCGCCCTCGGCGAAAGACCTTCCCACACTGGCAAGCCGCTCGAAGAAGCCAACCTTTTTCTTGTGCGCCTCGAGACCGAGCGCGGGTGCCTGACCCGTTTTAGCTTTGATCTCCTTCTGCGCGACCAAGGGCAGCTCCTCCACTTTCGGCATGCGCCGCACCGGGCGCTTAATGGCCGAAGGGGGCGCGGGCCGGAAGGGCCGCGGCGGCACCTGCGGCGCCGGTTTCGGCTCAAGCGGGGCCGGCATGGGCGCATTTGCTTGCGCCGGACGTTTTTCGATCGTGACATTGCCGGAGGCACGCCACAGCGGTGGCCTCTGAACCCGTTCTTTCTCGGCCAAGACCGGGCTCGGTTGGTCGAGATCGACCGGAACGCCAGGCAGCGTGGCGAGATTTGCAAGTTTCTCGCTCAACCGGCTCCGGTCCTGCGGCGCGGCCGGACGCGCTTCGGCTAGAGCGCTGCCGATGCCGGTTGCCACGACCGAGACGCGAATCGATCCGTCAAGCTCGTCGTCGAAGGTCGCGCCAACGATGATATTGGCCTCATTGTCGGCCTCTTCCCTGATGCGGCTCGCCGCCTCATCGACTTCATAAAGAGTGAGGTCGTTGCCGCCGGTAATGGACACTAGCAGTCCGCTCGCGCCCTTCATGCACACATCGTCGAGCAGCGGATTGGAGATGGCCGCCTCGGCCGCCTCGACGGCACGGCGATCGCCGCTCGATTCGCCCGTGCCCATCATCGCCTTGCCCATGCCGGCCATCACGGCGCGCACATCGGCGAAATCGAGATTGATCAGGCCTTCCTTCACCATCAGATCGGTGATGCAGGCGACACCGGCGCGCAACACGTCGTCGGCCATGGCGAAGGCATCGGTGAAGGTGGTCTTCTCGTTGGCGACGCGGAACAGGTTCTGGTTCGGAATTATCAGCAGCGTATCGACGAATTTCTGCAGCTGTTCGATACCGGCCTCGGCCGCGCGCAGGCGCCTTGCCCCCTCGAATTGGAAGGGCTTGGTGACAACGCCCACGGTCAGGATCCCCTCATCGCGCGAGGCCCGCGCGATGATCGGTGCCGCACCCGTCCCCGTGCCGCCGCCCATCCCGGCGGTGATGAAAGCCATGTGAGAGCCGGCGAGATGGGCCTTGATATCGGCGAGCGCCTCCTCGGCAGCGGCGGCGCCAATTTCGGGCTTCGATCCGGCGCCGAGACCTTCGGTGACGTTGGTCCCCATCTGGATGCGGCGCTCGGTGTTCGAACTCGTCAGCGCTTGAGCGTCGGTATTGGCGACCACAAATTCCACCCCTCGAAGGCCGGATGCGATCATGTTGTTGACGGCGTTGCCGCCCGCACCGCCCACACCGAATACGGTGATACGCGGCTTGAGTTCGGTGAGATCTGGAACTCTGAGATTGATGGTCATGGCGGTCATCCGATCCTTTAGGTGCCCTTTTTCTTCCCGGCTCGGTTCTGCGCTCCCCACGTTGCGCTGTTCAGAGCCTTCTCAAACGATCAAAAATTGTCCCTTATCCATTCGCCGACCTTGGCGAAGTAACCGGTACCGGTCCGCAGGAACCGTTGCTCGGTGCCGATTGAATGCCTGTCGTCGCCGCGCGCCCAGGCGTGGAGCAGCCCGACACCGGCGGAAAAATCGGGGGACGCGGCCGCAGCGGGCATGCCGCGTAACGGACGCGCGCGCCCGAGGCGCACGGGCCGTCCAAACATATTGGCGGTCAGCTCCGACAGGCCGGTGAGCTGGCTCCCGCCGCCGGTCAGCACAAGGTGCTGCGTCACCTCCGCCGCCGCGCCGCTTGCCGCGAGCCGCTGCCGCAACAGATCGAGCGTTGCTTCGACGCGCGGCCTGATGATGCTTGCCAGTTGCGCCTTGGTGATCTCATTCAGGCTCGGCTGAGAGGTCCCAGCCACGGCGGGATAGGTGATGATTTCGCGCTCGTCGGATAGCGTCGCAAAGGCGCTGCCGTGCAGCGTCTTGAGCCGCTCGGCGTAATCGAGCGGCGTGGCCAAGGTGCGGGCGATATCGGTGGTGATGACGTTCCCGCCAAGCGCGATGGCGTCGGTGTGGATGAACTGTCCGTCGGCCAAAACCGAGAGGGTCGTCGTGCCGGCGCCAAAATCGATGCACGCCACGCCGAGATTAGCCTCGTCCGGCGTCACGGCGGCGAGCGCGCTCGCATAAGGCGCCGCGATGAGGCTGGCAACGCCGAGATGGCAGCGTTCGACACACAGCATTACGTTGCGCATCGCCACTTCGTCGGCGGTGACGGCATGGAGATCGACGGCAAGGCGCTCGCCGCACATCCCCTGCGGCTCGCTGATGCCGTCATTATCGTCGAGCCGGTAGCTTACGGGCAGCGCATGCAGCACGCTCCGCTTTTCGCGCCCGGCATATTGGCGGCCGCCGGAAAGTAGGCGGCGCAGATCGTCTTCACGCACGCTGCCCGACGGCAAGGCCACGCTCGCCGAGAACGTCTCGCTCTTGAGACGGCCGCAGGTGACGGAGACATGCACCTCTTCAACGGTAACGCCGGCCATGCGCTCGGCGGTATCGACCGCCGAGCGGATACACGCCTCGGCGCTGTCGAGATGGGCGATCATGCCGGCTTTAAGGCCTTCGGCACGGGTATGATCGAAGCCGAGCACCTCGAACTGCATGGCATCGCTCTTGTCCTCGAGCCAATCCGGTGTCGGCGAGGCCTTGGCGATCAGGCAGCAAATTTTGCTCGTGCCGATATCAAGCGCGGTCACGATGCGCTGGCGTTTGCTCCTTATCGAGGTTGAGTATCCCATCCCCCGCTCTTCACACTCCGCGTCTGTGTTACGTCTTGCCGCCGGCCGGCGCGGCCTTGGTGCTTGCCGTCGGTATGTCGGATTGCGGCGCTGCACCTTGCGGCTTGGCCGTTTCTGCCGTGCTGACCCGCACCGTGACACGGTCGAACAGGCGCAAATCGATGGCGGCGATGTCCCGGCCGAGCACGCCGCGCTCGGTATCGAGCTTGGCAAGCGAATCGAGCGCGGCGGGGACATTGCCGTCCGGCAGCATGATTTCGGTTCCCGAGAAGAGCTTGAGCGTCCAGCGCCGGTCGCCGACCCGGATGGCGGCGAGAAGTTTGCTTCTCAGCGTGTCATACGAGGCGAGTTGTTCAACGAGTTCGGGGGCGTTTTTCTCCGCACCTTCGCCGACCACGAGCGGAAGGTTCGCATAGGCCTGGCGCAAGGCAGGTGCCAGCATGACCCCTTCGGCGTCGACCACATAGGTCTTGCCGTTCTTTTGCCAGACCGCGAAAGGCGTGCGTTCCTCGATCACGATCTGCAAGGTCGACGGGAGCAGGCGCATGACCCGCGCATGTTTGATCCAAGGTACGGCTTCGAGCCGCGCCTTGGCGGCATCGGTGTCGAAGCCGAGCATCATGGTCTGAGGTCCGGCGCCAAGTGCCGTGGTGATGGCGGCGTCGGTGGTATGCACCTTTCCGGTGACAGTGATCTTGTTCACACCAAAGCCGGCGGCAATGGCGGTGCGCTCGATGCCGTTGGCGATAGCATCGTAAGCGCGCGCGGTCTGGCCGCCGAGCACGGCGCCATAGACCACGGCACTACCGATAAATAGCGCGCTCAGTACGAGCCATTTGCCGCGCGCGCCTTGGCCGATCCGGCCGAGCCGGATCGCGCGCGGACTGCGGGTGATGAGACGGCGCGTTTCGGCAAGCACAGGCAAGCGCCGGGGGTGCGAGACCGCGATACCGCGTGCCAGCAGGCTCTCCTGCGAGTGTCCTCGCCTGACCACTCTCCTTGTGGAACTCACCGGTTGCACGACGCGTCCTCCACGATCCAACGGACCAGCTCCTCGAATGAGCAGCCGTTATCAGCCGCAAGCTCGGGCACAAGCGACATCGAAGTCATGCCGGGCTGGGTATTGACCTCGAGGCAGATCAGTTCCCCCGTGCCCTCAGGCCGGTCGTCGTAACGGAAGTCGGAACGACTGACCCCGCGGCAGCCCAGTGCCCGATGAGCCGCTAAGGACAGCTTCTGTACCAACTGGTAAACATTTGGTTTAAGCGGCGCTGGAAGGATGTGAATTGATCCTCCGGGCGCGTATTTCGCGTCATAATCGTAGAAGGTCAGCCCTTCGCCGGGACGGATTTCGATCACCCCGAGGGGCTCCTCGCCCATCACGGCGCAGGTCAGTTCGCGGCCGGCGATGAAGCGCTCGATCATGATCTCCTCGCCAAGCGTCCAGTCGGCCGAGGTCAGCTCCTGCGGGGGATGGGACTGGTCCTCGCGGACGATGAAGACCCCGACGCTCGACCCTTCGGCCGGCGGCTTGATCACATAAGGCGGCTTCATGGCGTGCGCCTTGGCGGCTTCCTCACGGGAGATCACACGGCTTTCAGCCACGGGAACGCCGGCCGCGGCGAGCACGGCCTTGGCACGCTCCTTGTGCATGGCGAGAGCCGACGCCAACACGCCCGAATGCGTGTAAGCAATGCCCATGGTCTCAAGCACGCCTTGGATGCAGCCATCCTCGCCGTAGCGCCCATGCAAGGCATTGAAGCAAACATCGGGCTTGAGTTCGGCGAGGCGCATGGCGATGTCGTGGGAAACATCGACCCGGCTCACACGGTAGCCTTGTCTTTCGAGCGCATCGGCGCAGGCCTTGCCGGAGAGAAGCGAAATCTCGCGCTCCGCCGACCACCCTCCCATCAGGACCGCGACGTGAATTTCCTTATTGGCCATTGATCTTCCCCTGGCTGATTGTGGGCGGCCTCGCCTTCCAAGGCCTGCAAGCGGCTTTCTCGAATGGAGATAGACTGAAGCGACTAGGCCGGAATGCCGAGGCGCTTGATCTCCCATTCGAGCTCCACGCCGCTCGTCTCCTTGACGCGCGCCCGTACCGTCTCGCCGAGCGTCTCAAGATCCGCGCCCGTGGCGTTTCCCTCGTTGATCAGAAAATTGCAGTGCATCTCGGACACCTTGGCGTCGCCGACGGAGAGCCCGCGGCACCCGGCCTGATCGATGAGCTGCCAAGCCTTATGCCCCGGCGGATTTTTGAAGGTCGACCCGCCGGTTCGGCTTTTGATCGGCTGCACATCCTCGCGATAGGTGGCGATGCCGTCCATCTCGGCAAGGATCTTGTCGGGCTCCCCGGGCTCGCCTTGAAACAGCGCTTCGGTGAAAATGAAATCCTCCGGCGCACCGCAACGGCGATACTCATAGCGAAGGTCGGAAACGGGGAGCACATGGACGTTGCCTTGACGATCGACCGCGCGCGCCTCGACCAACACCTCTTTCGTCTCACGGCCATGCGCGCCGCCATTCATGCGCAGCGCGCCGCCGACGCCGCCGGGAATGCCGCGATAGAACGACAGGCCGGCGATGCCGGCTTCAGCGGCGGTGCGCGCGACCTTGACGTCAGGCACTGCGGTACCGGCCCGAACTCGGTAACCGCTTTCGACCTTGACCTCGCCGAAGCCGCGGCCAAGCCGGATCACCACGCCCTCGATCCCGCCATCGCGCACAAGGAGATTTGAGCCGAGCCCAATCACCGTGACCGGAACGCTTGCAGGGACCGTCTTCAGAAAATAGGCGAGGTCGGCTTCGTCGGCGGGAGAGTAAAGCACCTCCGCCGGACCTCCGGCCCGGAACCAAGTCAGATCCTTGAGCGGTGCGTCCGCCTTGAGCCGTCCCCGGAGCTCAGGCAGATCGGCGATCAACCGGTTTTCGAGATCCTGCCCGTTCACGCCCGTCCCCCGTGCCGCGCAAGCGTCTTCGGTAACGCGTTGATCCACTCGGTGATGGTTCCGGCGCCAAGCCCGATGACGATGTCGCCCGGCTTCGCGACCGAGGCGATGGTCTCGGCCAATCCTTCTTCGCCGTCGATCGTCAGCACGTTGGGATGGCCGTGGCGCCGCAAGCCTGAGGCCAGTTCGTCCCGATCGATGCCGGGAATGGGAGCCTCGCCGGCCGAATAGACCGGGGTGACCACCACGATATCGGCGTCGTCCAGACAGGCCGAAAACTCGTTGAACAAGGCTTGCAGACGCGTATAGCGATGGGGCTGAAGCACCGCGACGATGCGGCCGCCGCCACCGGCGCGCGCGGCTCTGAGCACCGCCGCGACCTCCACCGGATGATGGGCGTAATCGTCGTAGATGTGGATGCCGCGCCAATCGCCGACCGGGCTGAAGCGGCGCTTGACGCCTGAAAACGCGCCAAGAGCCTTACGGATAACTGCATCGTCCACGCCGGCTTCCGCCGCCACAGCTAATGCGGCGAGCGCGTTCAGCGCATTGTAGTGGCCCGGCACCGGCAGCATGAGATCCTCAAGCTTGCGTGCCCCGCCTTTGACGGCCGGGCCGAGATCGGCATCGAACATGACCCGGTCGCGGCCCGGACGAACATGCCCAAGCCTGATGTCGGCGTCGCGTGCGACCCCATAGGTCAACGTCCGGCGTCCATTGGCAGCGCCTCCCAACTTGGCGAGAAGTTCGCGTACCACCGGGTGATCGATGCAAGCGACAGCCAGTCCGTAAAAAGGAATGGCCTCGATGAAGTGCCGGAAGGATTGATGCAGAGCCTCAAGCGACGGCCAATAATCCATGTGCTCGGGATCGATGCTGGTCACAACCCCGATCTGGGTGGGAAGCTTCAAGAACGTGCCGTCGGATTCGTCGGCCTCCACCACCATCCATTCGCCTTTGCCGATTCTCGCATTGGTGCCCCAATCGTTGATGATCCCGCCCGCGATCACGGTCGGATCGAGGTCTGCGGATTTCATCAGGTCGGCGATGAGCGAGGTTGTGGTGGTCTTGCCGTGGGTGCCGGTGATCGACACGGTGGCGCAAGGCCGCATGAGCTCAGCCAGCATCTCGGCGCGGCCGATGATCGGCAGGCCGCGCTCCTTGGCCGCCTCAAGTTCCGGATTGCCGGCCTTCACCGCGCTGGAAATGACCAGATGGGCGGCGGCATCGATATTGGCGGGGTCATGGCCGATCCGGCAGGGAATGCCGTGGTCCCGTAAGCGCTCGAGATTGACGCCGTCTTTGAGGTCGCTGCCTTGAACGCGAAAGCCGCGCGTATGCATCACTTCGGCAATGGCGCTCATGCCGATGCCGCCAATGCCGACGATGTGGAACAATCCTGCCTGATCCGGGTCGGGAAGATGCATCTTGAAACTCTACACTACTAGGACTTGCTCTGCGCGAGCTCCTCGGCGAGATCGGCAAGCTTGGTAACCGCCTCGGTCTCGGCCATGGCCTTACCCTTAGCGGCAGCCGCGGCCAAGAGGTCCGGCGAGGATAAAAGCCGTTGAAGTTCGGCCGCGAGGCGCTCGGTGGTCAGCTCGCGCTGGTGCACGCACCAGCCGCCGCCCCCGTGATGCAGGCGTGTGGCATTTTCAAGCTGGTCGTTGTCGAGCGCATGCGGGAGCGGCACCAACAGGCAGGGCCTGCCAATCGCCATCAGCTCGGCGACGGTCGAGGCGCCGGACCGGGACACGACGAGATGGGCGTTGGCGATCCGTTCGGGCAGATCGCGGAAGAAGGGCGCGATATGCGCCGAGATCCCCGCTTTGTCGTAAGCCTCGCGCAGCCAATCGATGTCCTCCTCGCGCGCCTGCTGCACCACGGTGAGACGCTCACGCATGTCCGAAGGCAAGCGCTCAAGCGCCGGCGGCAGCGCTTCCGAGAAGAAACGCGCACCCTGGCTTCCGCCGAACACGAGAAGCAGAAGCCGGCCCCCCTCCTCAGGCGGCAGATAAGGCACCTCACGATGGGACAGAACGGCATCGCGCACGGGCGTACCCGTGACCCGCGCCTTCGGCTCGGCATCCGGGTGAAGCAGCTTGGTCGCGGCGAACGAGAGCGCAATGCGATCGACCAAGCGCGAGAGCAGCCGGTTGGCACGGCCCATGACGGCGTTCTGCTCATGAATGGCCGTGGGAATGCGGCTCACACGCGCGGCAATGATCGGCGGAAGCGTGGGGTAGCCGCCAAACCCGATCACCGCGCGCGGCGCTGTCGCGTAAAAAAGGCGAAGCGCACCCAAGAATCCGATCCCGAGCTTGGCGAACGTCATCGCCACGGCAAAAGGATTGCGGCTCGCCAGCGTGGCGGAAGGGATGCGATGAACGGCGCGCGCCGGAAACTCGACGCCGTATTTCTCGGCGCGCATGTCGGTGGCAAGTTCGACCTCGTAGCCGCGGCGTTGAAGCTCTTGCGCCAGAGCAGCAGCGGGAAAGAGATGTCCTCCAGTGCCGCCCGCGGCCAGAAGGATCGGGCGCGCAGTCAAGCGGTCTGCTCCCTGACAGAGTCCGGTTCGGACTCACGATGCGCTCTTGGCGCCAAATGCCCCGCCATGGGGCGCTTGCGGGTCAGCCCGAGCACAAGCCCCATGGTCAGCGCCATGGCCAACAGCGACGACCCGCCATAGGAAATGAACGGCAGTGTCATGCCCTTGGCGGGCAGCAGACCGACATTGACCGCCATGTTGATCAAGGCTTGCAAGCCGAACAGCATGATGAGACCCGCGACGGCATGCCGGATGAAACCGTCAGGCTCTTGCGCCGCCTTCAACAGGCCGCGCAGCACGATGAAAGCAAACAGAGCAAGCAAGATCAGGCAGACGATCAGCCCATACTCCTCGGCGGTGACGGCAAAGATGAAATCGGTATGAGAGTCGGGCAGCACGTTCTTGACCGTGCCTTCGCCGGGACCGCGGCCGAACCATCCGCCATAAAGAAACGAATCGAGCGAGCGATCGGCCTGGTAGGTGTCGCCGGAGGCGGGATCGAGAAAGCGGTCGATGCGCGAGGCAACGTGCGGGATGAGCAGATAAGACGACACGATGCCGACGAGGCCGGCCGCTCCAAGCGCACCGATCCATACAATGTTGATGCCGGCCATATAAACAAGTGCGCCCCAGACCAAGGTCACGAGCAGCGCTTGACCAAAATCGGGCTGCATGACGAGCAGTCCCACGAAGATCGCGTACAGCGCGACCGCAAGCTCAAAACCAGGCACATCGCGGCGTTTCTGATACTCATTGAACAGCCAGGCACAGAGCACCACGAAAGCGGGCTTGACGAATTCCGACGGCTGGATCGACGCGGCGCCAAACTGGAGCCAGCGCTTGGCGCCCTTGATCTCGGGGCCGAATAGGATGGCCAAAACCATCAATGCGATGCCGGCGCAGAAAATGACGAGGCTCGCGCGCCTGATCTGCTTCGGTGTCAGCGTCGAGACCGCGAACATGATCGCGACCGCTGGCAAAAGCAGCACGACGTGGCGGCGCACGAAGTGGAAGGGTTCGAGACCGAATTTGGCGGCGATCGGCGGGCTCGCGGCAAGAGAGAGCACAACGCCCGCGCCCATCAGCAGAAGAAGGCCGAAGAACATCAGCCGGTCGACGGTGAACCACCAATCCGAAAGAACGCTGCCGTCGGCGCGCGTCAGCCTCATGCCGCCTGTCCCTGCTTGGGCTTCACCCCTTCAACACCGTCGAGGCTCATGACCAGATCCCGAAAAGCATCGCCGCGCTTGGCGAAATTCTCAAATTGATCGTAAGAGGCACAAGCCGGCGAGAGCAGCACGACCGGCTCCTTGCCACTCGACTGGCCGGCATCGGCCGCGGCAGCCGCGACGGCGGATTCAAGAGTGCCGCATTGGACATGATCGACCTCGTCCCCGAGTTGGCGGGCAAAGGCGTCCGCCGCCTCCCCGATCAGATAAGCGCGCTCAAGTTTCGGATAGAAAGGTTCAAGACCCGCTAATCCCCCTTCCTTGGCCCTGCCCCCGACAATCCAATAAATGCCGGAAAAGCTCGCAAGCGCCTTGGCCGCGGCATCGGCATTGGTGGCCTTCGAGTCGTTGACGAACAGGACTTTGCCCTTGCGCGCCACCTGCTCCATGCGGTGGGGCAAGCCGGCAAAATTCTTAAAGCCTTCGGCGATCGAGGTGGATGCGAGCCCTTGCGAGCGGGCAAGCGCGTAAGCGACCGCGGCATTCTGCCAATTATGGGCCCCTCTCAGAGAGCCGATGCCGGAAAGATCGACACGCGCAAGCTCGTGTCCCTGCTCCATCTCGTGCAAGACGCCGTCAATCCCGAAAACGCCCGTCTCGACCTTTCGGCCGATCGAGACGCGTTTCACCGCATACCGGCCTTCGAGCCCATCCGCGATCGCCCGTGACGGCTCGTCGTCAACGCCGACCACGGCAGTCCCATCGGGACCGAGGCCGGCAAAAATCGAGGCTTTGATGCGGGCATAATTCTCAACCGTGCCGTGGCGGTCGAGATGGTCCGGCGTGATGTTGAGGAGTGCTGCGGCGTCGGCCGCCAGACCGGGTGCAAGCTCGATCTGGAACGACGACAGTTCGAGCACGTAAGTAAGGTCATCTGCGAACGGGTCGAGATCGAGCACGGCCTTGCCGATATTGCCGCCGAGCGCGGCGCGTTTACCTGACGCGGTGAGCAGATGCGCGGTGAGCGCGGCGGTGGTCGATTTGCCATTCGTGCCGGTGATGACGACGACCTTCCCCGGAGTGCTGGAGAGCGCCCGCGCGCGGCAGAAGAGTTCGATATCGCCGATCACCTCGACATTGGCCTCTTTGGCGCGGGCGACGCCCCAATGCGGCGCGGGATGAGTCAAAGGAATTCCGGGCGCGAGCACGAGAGCGGCAAAGCGCGACCAGTCGGCGTCCCGGAGATCGGCCAGGGTGAAGCCCTCTGACGCGGCTTGCTCGCGCGGGCCCGCGTTGTCGTCCCAAACAACCGGATTGGCGCCGCCCGCTTTGAGCGCGCGCGCCGAGGCAAGTCCGCTCAGCCCTAAGCCCAGGACCGCAACGTCTCGCCCGGCGAACATCGTCACGGGAATCATAATGACAGAACTTAGCGCAATTTGAGGGTGGCGAGGCCAGCAAGCGCAAGGACCACGGCAATGATCCAGAATCGGATCACCACCGTCGATTCGGGCCAGCCCTTCTGCTCGAAATGGTGGTGCAGCGGGGCCATGCGGAACACCCTTTTGCCGAACAGCTTGAACGAGGCGACCTGAACGATCACCGAGACGGCCTCCAGCACAAACAGGCCGCCGACAATGGCCAGCACCAGTTCGTGCTTGGTGGCGACGGCGATGGCGCCGAGCGCGGCGCCGAGCGCCAACGACCCGGTGTCGCCCATGAAAATGAGTGCGGGCGGCGCGTTGAACCAGAGAAAGCCGAGGCCCGCCCCGACAAGCGCACCACAAATGACCGCAAGCTCGCCGGTGCCGGGCACAAAATGGATCTGCAAATAATCGGCAAAGAGTGCATTACCGACAAGATAGGAGATGATGCCGAACGTCGCGGCGGCGATCATCACCGGGACAATGGCAAGGCCGTCGAGACCGTCGGTCAAGTTCACGGCATTGCCGGCGCCGACAATGACGAGCGCCCCAAACGGGATGAACCACCAGCCAAGATCGATCAGCGCGCTCTTAAAAAAGGGAATGGTGAGCGACGTTGCCAGCGGCTCTTGGCCGACACGGACGATGACGGCCGTGGCCGCCAGCGCCGCGGCCGCTTCGATCAAAATCTTGATGCGTCCGCGGAAACCTTGCGCCGATTGCCTGGTCACTTTCAGGTAATCGTCGTAGAGGCCGACGGCGCCATAGATCAGCGTGAGCAGCAGCACCACCCAAACAAGCGTGTTCCGCAGATCGCTCCACAGCAGCACGGCGACGGTCACACCCGACAAGATCATGAGACCGCCCATGGTCGGGGTGCCTTGCTTCTGGACAATATGGCTCTCGGGACCGTCGGCGCGGATGGGCTGACCCCTGCCCTGGCGAACACGCAAAGACTTGATCACCCTGGGTCCGAAGAAGAACACGAACAAAAGAGCTGTGAGCAGAGCGCCGCCGGTGCGGAAGGTGATGTAGCGGAAGACATTGAATAGGGGAATTTCCGACGCGAAATCGGTCAGCCAATAAAGCATCGATTTCTTCCCCCAATCGCGATCTTACGCCGGCGCCATTTCCGTTCCGAACCGGCGCTTGAGCGCCTCGACGAGAGGCGCCATGCGGCTGCCCAGAGAGCCTTTGACCATAATAGCGTCGCCCGGGCCGACCGCAGCAATAAGCTGGGACTCCAGCTGTTCCGCGGTCCTGGCGTAAGCGCCGCGGCGATTCGCGGGCAAAGCCTCGAAAAGCGAGCTCATCAGCTCGCCGCAGGCAAAGACAACATCTACCCCCGCCTCGTCAATGACCTCCGCAAGCTCCTGGTGCAACCGGGGCCCATCGGTCCCAAGTTCGAGCATATCGCCGAGCACTGCTACTTTGCGGCGAAATTCACTGCGGGACGTAAGACCGAACACGGCGAGAGCCGCGCGCATCGAGGCCGGATTGGCATTATAGGATTCGTCGATGATCGCGATGGCACCGCCTTCAGCTTCGATCAGCGTGCGCGCCCCGCGGCCGGGTTGCGCTTGAAGCCCGGCAAGAGCGCTTGCGGCAAGGGTAAGATCGGCCCCTGCTATCTTTGCCGCTGCAAGGACGGCGAGCGAGTTCTCGACCACATGACGGCCGGGCGCGCCGGTCCGGTAATCGATCCTCTGCCCGAGAATGTCGGCGCTGATATTCGAGCCGTCAGGCTCAAGCACGGCACCTATCAGGCGCGCCTCTGCATCCTGCGTCTCGCCGAACCCGACGATCTTGGCGCCATGCTCGAGCGCATGATCTCGCAGCCTTTGATAATAGGGAATGTCGCGATTGATGATGGCGGTTCCGCGCGGTTCGAGCCCGTGGAAGATCTCCGCCTTGGCATCGGCGATCTCCTCGACCGACCGGAAGAAGCCGAGGTGAACCGGCGCGACGGTGGTGATAATGGCGATATGCGGCCTTACCAGCCGCGTCAGCGCGTCGATTTCGCCCGCATGGTTCATGCCGATCTCGAACACGCCGAAGCGCGCGGTCTTAGGCATATTGGCAAGCGAGAGCGGGACGCCCCAATGATTGTTGAACGATTTGGCCGAGGCGTGCACCACCCCGCTCGGCGCAAGCGCAAGACGCAAAGCTTCCTTCGTGCCGGTCTTGCCCGCGCTTCCCGTGACGGCGATCACCTTTGCATCACGGGCACGGGCGCGTGCGGCGCGCCCAAGGTCGTTCAGCGCTTCCAACGTTTCGGTGACGCGGACGAGCCTCTGTTCATCGCCCGGCGGGTAGGTGTTGTCCACGATCGCGCAAGCCGCGCCTTGATCGAGCGCTGCGGCAACGAAAGCATGTCCGTCCCGGTTCGGGCCGCGGATGGCGACGAACGCCTCGCCGGGGGCGAGGCTGCGGCTATCGATGGAGAAGCCCGAAACGGCAATCTCGGGCGCGCCGAGGCTTGCCCCGCGCGTGGCGCTGACGATCTCGCCGAGTGTCCAAAGCGGTTCAGCCACAACTCGCCTCTTGTTTCAGCGCGGCCGCCACCGCGTCATGATCGGAGAACGGCACCAC
>CAZFYL010000049.1:7007-17092 GCA_964523345.1 uncultured Methyloceanibacter sp. | reverse complement strand
TCCGGCACCACGCCGGTCAGAAGCGACAGGTGTGCGTGAATCTCGGCCGGATCGGCGACCAAACCGTAGAAAGAAACGAGCGCCGTAAGCGCAGGGAACAGAGCCAACAGCATGTAGAAGACAACGCCGGCCGCGACTGCGAGCAGCCGGTCGTTTTGCAGCTCGTTGTAAACGCGCCATGCGACATCCATCCAGCCTTTGGCGGGAATTTCCCCAGGGGACGAGGCCGATCTGCCCCGGCCGGCTTGTTTGCTTCGGGACGCCTGCAGGCCGTGCGGTTCCTGCGATGGACGAAGGTCTCGTGTGTTTCTTGAGGTCGACCGCCGAGTGTCACCCCCGCGGGATCGGAACAGCGGTTCCAATTGAAACGCAAGAACAATCAGCCCCGCAACCAAAGCAACGTCGAGGTAGCGTGAGGTTTGTTTGTCTCTCATCGCACGCGTTCCGGATTGAACAAGGTTGCGTTTGGGAAACTCGGACGTCTCATCAGGGAACAATGCTGAATGTCTCGTGTTCCCAAGTCAACGATGGTGAGAGGAGACAAGTATGCCGACAGCTAGTCCACAGGAGCGCCGACCCGGCTTGGGGAATACCGCCAGTCAAAGCGACTTGGGCAGCGCCGCGAGTCAAGGCGTTGACAAGCTCTACGACCAGGTCGAGACGCTGCAATCGGAGCTGAAGACACTGAGCTCGAAAGTTGCCCGCATCGCTGATGAGGGTCTGAGCCGCGCGCGAGAAAGTGTGGTGGACACCGTTCAGGACGCGGAACGGGCCGTGAAAAGCAATCCCTTTTCGGCTATCGGGATCGCCGTGGGCGTTGGGTTTTTGCTCGGCATTCTCCTTCGGCGCTGATTCATGGGCGCGATGCTGGTCACGATCGTATCTGGGATCAAGTCACGCATACGGCGCACGGTCGACGTCCTCGTGTGGAAGGCGGTCCTGATCGCGGCGGCCGTCATCGTGCTGCTACTGGCTCTCATGTTCGGACTGATCGCGGCGTATCACGCGCTGATCGAAGCTGCGGGCTTCACCCCTATTGAGGCGGCCGGCCTCGTCGCACTCTGCTTGGCGGGTGTCGGTGTTTTGGTGCTCGCTGTGCTGCCATTGGCGGCAAGGTCGAGTAGAAATGAGCGCGAGCTGGTTCCCTCGGCCGGAGAGGGGCTGGCGATGATCGACTCAGGCCTTAGCAAGGCCACCGAGCAAGTGGGTGCGCTTCCGGTGCTGGCGATCGCCTTTGCCGTGGGCTTTCTCGTAAGCCGGCGATAACGGCATGAGAGAGATGGATCAACTGAGCGACCGGGAATTGCGGGGCGCTCTCGCCGGCCCAGGTCTCGATCGTCGCGATCGCGCCTATGCCAGAGAGCTGCTGCGAAGACGTTATGACGCGAGACCCAACGCTGCATGGAGGCAGGCGTGGCTTTCGGTGCTGTACGGTTGGGGGCTGACCCGCGCGGCGATTTCACAGACACTCAATGGGAAACCGTGAAAAAAAGGGGTGGTCCGTTGGGACCACCCCCATCCATTGAAGCTTGCAGCAAGTCCTACATGCTTCCAAGCCAAGTGTCGATCTGGCGCTCGGCTTCGTCCTTGGCGACGCCATAGCGTTCTTGGATCTTGCCGGCTAATTCATCGCGGCGCCCTTCGACGACATCGAGGTCGTCATTGGTCAGGCGACCCCATTGCTGCTGGACCTTGCCGCGCAGCTGCTTCCAGTTTCCTTCGATCTTATCCCAGTTCATCGGCTTCATCCTCCTTGTGAACTCGCTTCATGTTTCGAGAACATCTGAGGAGCGGCCGTGTTCCCACGACACACATTGAGTGCGTTATCCCCTTGAACGTCTCGGTTGAGAAGCGCGGCAGTCAAGCGGAACATCGTCGTAGCCCCGGTGTTGCCTGTCATATGTGCCGTGCGAATGGGGTGCTGAGACAGAAAAGGTCAACGTTCCGCTTAGTAAGGAGATTTTCGATGAGAGCAAAGACTCTGACTGCAATCATGTTGTTGTCGAGCGCCACCTACGCCTTCGCCGGCGGCGGCGCGCCTGTGCCAGAGGGCACGATGAAAGATCCCCCGTCGGGGCGTCCGGGCAAGGTGCTGAGTGAAGCCGAATGTCAGAAGGCTTGGGAGACGGCCGGCCCTGATGGTGACACCCTTTCCAAAGACAAGGCCACCCCGTTCATTCTGAACTTCCAGATGGTGGACTCATCCAAGGATGCCACGATTTCCGCCGAGGAGTGGAAAGACGGGTGTTCGAAAGGTTGGGTGAGTGCCGATGCACAGACCGTCAAAGATATGGAAGGCACGCCTGCGGGCCAAGACACGTCCGCCGACAGCGACGCGTCTGCGGACAAAGACACGTCCGCCGACAGTGACAAGATGGATCAATAGCCCAGGCGGCTGACTCGTCTTAGGAAACGGCCTCGCCGCGCGGGGCCGTTTTCGCGCCGATTGCCGGCCGGATTTAGTCTGACGGCGAGGCCCGAAATCCGCGCCGGATCCGGCGCACGAGCAGAACGAACCCGTAGCATACGAGCCAGATGACGATGAGCGGGCCAAGCGCAACGATGGCCGCGCTCACGCCTCTCGGCACGGCCAACGCGGTATTGCGCGTGTCGCGGCAGGCCCGTAACTTCGTGGTTGTAACCGTGAAACAGTGCACCATTCCCGGCATGGCTCTTGGGCTGGAGTTGTTGGCATGACCGCAATAGATTCACTCGATCTCTTCGTAAAAGAGGGCCTGTCCGCAGGACGCTCCCGTCAAGAACTGGATGAGGCGCTTTCTAGAGCCGGTTGGACGCAGCGCGAAATTCGGAAAGCCCTGTCGAAGTACGCCGATACTGAGTTCACGCCGCCCGTGCCGCGCCCCGCACACACTCTGACTGCCCGGCACACATTTCTGTACGCGCTGCTATTTGTCGCGATGGCTTTCACGGCAAGTTATCTTGTGGTCATTGTGCATCAATTAATCGATCTGCAATTGCCCGATATCTTCCGTGATGTTCACGTATCTCCACGACGGCTACGTTGGGCAGCAGCAATGTTGATTGTCTGGACGCCGGTCTTCATGTTCATGAGCTACTATGTTGCGCGTAGCAGCGCCTCAGACGACAGCATCCGGAAATCACCGGTTCGCAAATGGCTCACCTACCTCGCGCTTTTCGTTTCGGCACTGATCCTTCTCGGGGACGGAGTTTACACGATCAACCAACTACTGCAGGGAGATCTGACAGTACGGTTCGTGCTTAAGGCCGCAACCGTAGCCGTGGTCGCTGCGGTAGTCTTCTACTACTACCTCCGCGATGCGGAAGAGGCATCCGATGAGGGGTAGGACTGCTTTGATCGCCGTCGGTGCCATCGTGGCGGCAACTGTTGCGATTGCACTTTCGATTACCGGTGGGCCGATGTCAGCGCGCCGTGAGCGCTACGACGCAGCGCGCTACCAAGAACTAGTAAAACTTGCTCGTATACTGCGCTGCGAGAGTCAGCGCGGATCATCTCAGGCTCTTCCCGAGACGCTCTCCGTCGAGAGCTTGCGTACGTATTGTGGGGGAATAGAAAGACACACGTCCGATCTAACCGACAACGAAACCGGTGAGCAGTACAGCTATGAGCGATTGAATAGTCGCGCGTTCAAGATTTGCGCAAAGTTCTACGATCCCAAAATCCTCGAAAGCCGACGCTATCACCTTAACGTTCCCGGGTACCTTTTTGACTACGAGACGGGCTGCATCAGCGGCAGTGTTCGCTGAGAGTCTGGGAAATGCGCCCCGTCTGTGGAGACGCCTTTTGGCTGACATGCATGGCGCTAGTCTGACGGGGAAGGCCTAAACCTTCGCCGGATCCTGCGAAAGAGCAGAACGAACCCGTAGCATACGAGCCAGATGACGATGAGCGGGCCAAGCGCAACGATGGCCGCGCTCACGCCTCTCGGCACGGCCAGCGCTGTGTTGCGCGTGTCGCGGCAGGCTTCAAGATCGGCTGCGCTTTCGACGGCGGCAACGCAAATTTTGAAATCCGGATCGACTTTGTCATGGGCGTGCTTCCAGCCCCAGCTGCCGCCGATGACGATCCATATAATAGAGAGGACAATGAAGATGCGTTGCCAGCGGGTGAGACGGGATAACCGCATAGAGCAGCCTTGAATGTTGGTGCGCCCGGCACGGCTCGAACGTGCAACCCCCAGATTCGAAGTCTGGTGCTCTATCCGTTGAGCTACGGGCGCTTGGCCGCCGCCGGAAGGCAAACGGCGAATACCGGGAATATGCTCTTTCCTTGCCGCTCCGCTCAAGACCATAGGAAGTATGGCCGAATAAGCGGCTTTACCTCAGGCAGAGGCTTGATAGATTAGCCATATAGGACAACCACACTGGATGGCGACTGGTCCAAGGAGCGGGCGCGTCCGGTTTAAGGGGTTTGGATATTGTGAGTGGGCCGCGCGGCGATGCCGGCCCGGCTGCCATAGCTTCGACTGGCATGGAATCCAAGCGAAGCAAGACCGAGCACTGTGCAGGCCGTGATGGGCCGGCACAAGTCTCGGCCCGCGCGCCTTTGTTGGCGCCGGCCGAAGGTCGTCAGGTGACAGCCGAGGCCAAGACCGATCCGGGCGCAGTCGCGCGGGCGCCCGCGCCTTCCGTTTATGGCGCGCTCGATCTCGGCACCAACAATTGCCGGCTTTTGATCGCAAAGCCCTCGCGCCGCGGCTTTCTCGTCATCGATGCATTCTCCCGCATTATTCGTCTCGGCGAAGGCGTGTTGAGTTCCGGCCGGCTTTCGGAATCCGCCATGCGCCGGACGATCGACGCGCTCAAGGTCTGCGCCTACAAAATGAACCGGCGCGGCGTGACCCGTTCGCGGCTGATCGCAACCGAAGCCTGCCGCATCGCCGCGAACAACGACGAGTTCATTGCGCGAGCGAGAGGGGAGACTGGGCTCAATATCGAGATCGTGACGCAGGAGACTGAGGCCAAGCTGGCAGTGTCCGGCTGTGCCTCTCTGATCGACCGCGATTGCGATTATGTTTTGGTATTCGATATCGGCGGCGGCAGCTCGGAACTGATTTGGCTCGACCTTAAGCGGCTCGGGCGCCCCTGGCGACGCACTCTGCATGACAGGGTCGACATACAGAACTGTATCGCTGCGTGGACCTCGTTGCCGCTCGGTGTGGTCAACCTCGCCGAGCGCCATGGCGGCCGCAACGTAACGCCGGACGACTATGAAGCTATGGTGGCCGACGCGATGACGGGCATCGGATCCTTCGAGAGCAAGCACCGCTTTGCCGAAAGAATCGCCGGCAAGCACACGCATTTTCTCGGGACGTCAGGCACAGTCACCACGATCTGCGGAATCTACCTCAAGCTACCCGCCTATGAACGCTCGCGCGTCGATGGTTGCTGGCTTGGCATACAGGACGTGCGCGCGGTTTCGAACAATCTCATCGACATGACTTACGATGAGCGCGTGGCCCAACCTTGTATTGGGCATGAGCGCGCCGATCTCGTGCTCGCCGGTTGCGCCATCCTCGAGGCGCTGCTCAGAGTCTGGCCGTGCGAGCGACTGCGCGTGGCCGACCGCGGGTTGCGCGAAGGCATTCTCGCCATGCTGATGGCCGAGGACGGTCATGACCGGCGCGGCTCCCGGCAAGGAAGGCGCGGGGCCCGGCGCTGAGTTTCAAGAGAGTTCTGCGGGTTCGGGAGCGCGGTTCGGGTCATCTCCGACGGGCCTGGCCCTGGTGGAGA
Organism: uncultured Methyloceanibacter sp.; assembly: GCA_964523345.1. Classification (GTDB taxonomy): domain Bacteria; phylum Pseudomonadota; class Alphaproteobacteria; order Rhizobiales; family Methyloligellaceae; genus Methyloceanibacter. Next base: position 11,359 of record CAZFYL010000049.1, on the reverse strand, counting down.
GGCTCGCGCCGGCGCTCTTGGGGAGCCTTGCGAAAACGAGCGCCGAACTTGCCGCGATCGCCGCGACCAAAATGAAGGCGAGGGGGAAATCCTCGGCCACGACGGTTCCGCCGGGACGCCCCATACGCTCCAATTCGAGCACCAGCGCGCCAAGCGCCACGCCGGCCGAGAGCGACAATTGCTGGACGACGCTTGCGAAGCTGGTGGCCCGGCTCATGGCTTTCTCGTCGATGTCGGCATAGGCGAGCGAATTGATGCCGGTGAATTCCAGCGACTTGAAAAACCCGCCGGTGAGCAGCACGGCAAACACCACGCTATGAGGCGTGCCCGCGGTGAACAGCGCTACGGCAACAACGAAGAGCGCGCTCACGACCGCGTTGCTCACCAATGTCCGCTTAAAGCCGATATAGCGAATGATCGGCGCGGCGGTAGTCTTCATGGCGATGGCGCCGACGGCGCCGGCGAAGGTCAGGAGCCCCGACTGGAACGGGCTGAGGCCGAAACCGAGTTGAAAAAACAGGGGCAGGAGGAACGGCAAGGCACCCATGCCAATGCGGAACAGAAAACCTCCGACGACGCTGGCAAAGAACGTGTCGATCTTGAGGAGCTTGAGATCGAGCAGCGGGGCTTTCGTCACACGGGCATGGCGCACATAGAGCCAGCAGCTGACAGCACCGACCGCGAGCAGCGCGACGACAATTTTCGCAGAGAACAGACCTTGACCGATATTGGTAATGCCGAAGGCAATCCCCGCCAGGCCGATGCCCGAAAGAAAGAAGCCTTTGACGTCGAGAGGGGGAAGCCTCTCCTCGCGAATGTCGGCGATGTAGCGCGAGGCGAGGAACATGCCGAGAATCCCGACCGGGATATTGATCCAGAAGATCCAGCGCCAGGAGGTGAAGGTGGAGATAAAGCCGCCGAGCGGCGGTCCGATCACCGGCCCCATGAGCGCCGGCACGGTGAGCCAGGCGAGCGCAGAGATCAGCTCCGCCTTCGGCACCGATCGCAAAATCACCAGACGGCCGACCGGCACCATCATAGCGCCGCCGATACCCTGAAGGATGCGGAAGGCGACAAAGTCCGGGAGTCCTTGGGCGAAGCCGCATGCCGCCGACCCGAGCGTAAAGACGGCAATGGCCGCGCGGAAGACGGTGCGGGCGCCGAAGCGGTCGGCGACCCAGCCGCTCAAAGGAATAAACACGGCGAGCGACAAGAGATAGGAGGTAAGCGCAAGCTTGAGCGCGACCGGGTCTTCGCCAAGGTCGGCGGCGATCGCCGGGAGCGAGGTCGCGATGACCGTCGAATCCATCGTCTCCATGAACAGGGCGACGGCGACGATGAGGGTGACGAAATAGCGGGGCATGTGGCAGGTGTTGGAGAGACAACAGGCGGGGATGCGGCGTCAAGCCGGGTTTTAAGGTGATAAGCATATGGCAAGGCCGGGAAAAGGTCAGGGTGGCAGGGGCCAAGGTGGAGGCCGCAAGCTCGCCGAACGGGTCCGCACCGCCAAGGGCCGGAAGATTGCCTCGACCCGCTGGCTTCAGCGCCAGCTCAACGACCCCTACATCGAGGAGGCGAAGCGTAGAGGCTACCGCAGCCGCGCCGCCTTCAAGCTCGCCGAAATCGACGACAGGCATCACCTGTTGAGACCGGGGATGACGGTGATCGATTTGGGCGCGGCGCCGGGAGGTTGGAGCCAAATCGCGGCGCAACGGGTCAAGGTCATGGCTGGAGAGGGCCGCGTGATCGCCGTCGATCTGATCGCGGTGGAACCGATTTCAGGCGTGACCCAACTCGAACTCGATCTCACCGATCCCGAGGCGCCCGATCGCATCGAACAGGTCTTGGGCGGCAAAAAGGCTGACGTGGTGCTGTCGGACATGCACGCACCGGCGACCGGGCACAAGGCCACGGACCACCTCCGCATCATGGGTCTGGTCGAGGCTGCGCTCGATTTTGCCGAGGCGGTCCTCGCGCCCGGAGGCACGTTCCTGTGCAAGGTGCTTCAGGGCGGGGCGAGCCGCGATCTGGTCGCCCGGCTCAACCGCTCATTCGCCAAGGTTCGCCATGTGAAGCCCAAGGCCTCGCGCGCGGAGTCTTCCGAGATGTATGTCCTGGCCACCGGTTTTCGAGGGTGTGCGGGGGTCTGAATGAGTGTTCACAAAACTTTGCATTTTCCTCATGCTGAGGGGCTTATAGACACGCGGCGAAGGGTCCAGTCGATCTGTGATTCCGTGAGTGGGGAGCTGCCATCATGAATCTCGAAGTGGTGAAAAACTATTACGGCAAGGTCCTGAAAAGCTCGCAGGATCTGAAGACCTCTGCCTGCTGCGATGGCGGCGCCGTGCCGTGGCATCTGGAGGATCTGCTTGCCAATGTCCATGAGGACGTGCGCGCCAAATATTATGGTTGCGGCATCGTCGTCCCTGCTGCGCTCGCGAACGCCCGCGTGCTCGATCTCGGCTCGGGCTCCGGCCGGGATGCCTACCTCATCGCCCAGATGGTCGGAGCGGAAGGCGAAGTGGTCGGTGTCGATATGACCGACGAACAATTGGCGATGGCGAACACTCATATCGATTGGCACATGGAGAAGTTCGGCTATCAACGCCCCAATGTGAGATTCCTCAAAGGCTATATCGAAAAGCTGGGCGAGCTTGGATTACCGCCGGCAAGCTTCGATGTGGTGGTGTCGAATTGCGTCATCAATCTTTCGGTCGACAAGCTCGCGGTGCTGCGCGGCGCTTTCGACCTGCTCAAACCGGGCGGCGAGCTTTATTTCGCCGATGTCTATTGCGACCGGCGGCTCCCCGACCACGTCAAGGCCGATCCTCTGCTTTATGGCGAGTGCCTTGGCGGCGCGCTCTATTGGAACGATTTTCTGCCCATGGCCAAGCAGGCAGGTTTCCTCGACCCGCGGCTGGTGACGAGCCGCCCCATTACGGTTGAGAATGCGGCAATGCGGGCCAAGCTCGGCCCGGCGCGGTTCTTCTCCGCGACCTACCGCCTGTTCAAGCTCGATGGCCTCGAGGCGGCGTGCGAGGATTACGGTCAAGCAGTGATCTATAAGGGGACCGTGCCGCAAGAGTCGGAGGTGTTCCAGCTCGACGGACATCATCATATCGAATGCGGCAAGGTCTTTCCGGTATGCGGCAACACGTGGCGCATGCTGGCCGATACGCGCTTTGCCCCGCATTTCGATTTCATCGGCGACTTCTCTACGCATTATGGCATCTTCCCTGGTTGCGGGACTGCGTTGCCCTTTGCCACTGAAGCGGCCCCGCCGGCCAAGACGAGTGGCGGCTGCTGTTAGGCTGCGAGACTGGGGGGAGGGGGAGACGCGTGACGTTCGATCTGGCGCGACGCCTATCGGCCGAGGCTATCGGGACCTTCTTCCTCGTCATGGCGGTGATCGGCTCCGGCATCATGGCCGAGACGCTCGCCGGCGGAAACGCGGGCCTTGCCCTGCTTGCCAATACGCTTGCGACTGCCGCAATCCTGGTCGTCATCATTACCATCTTCTTTTCCATTTCCGGCGCCCAGTTCAATCCGGCCGTGACCTTGGTCATGCTGCTCCGCGGCGAGATCGAAAGTGGGACAGCACTTCTCTATGTCGCGGCGCAAATTGCGGCGGCGGCTCTCGCGGCCGTTGTGTCGCATCTGATGTTCGAGCTGCCGCCTTTCCAGTTTTCGGAAACGGCGCGAAACGGCTTCGGCCAGCTGCTGGGCGAATTCATCGCCACGTTCGGGCTGATCGCAACGATACTCGGCTGTCTTCGCTTCAGGCCGGGCGCACTTGCCGCGTCTGTCGGCGTCTATATCGGCGCGGCCATTTGGTTCACGGCCTCGACCTCGTTTGCCAACCCGGCGGTGACCATCGGCCGCTCGCTGAGCAACACGTTTGCAGGGATCAACCCAGGCGATGCGCCGGGGTTTCTTGCGGCCGAGCTTCTCGGCGCGGTGGCCGCCGCCTACGTCTTCGGCTGGCTGTTCGCTGGGCAGGCCGCCGGGGCTGAGGGGTCGCGGCGTCCGCGTGGCCACGCAAAGCCGGGCGTTCCCGGCGGCAAGCGCCGCGCCGGTCGGGGTGATTAACGATCTCTGTGACGTCCTGATTACACAGCATTTGGCTTCATCGCCTTCCCAAAACCGTTTCAAGCTGCTAAAGGAGGCCGCCAACCGATGGAAGCTGCCCATTAGCTGGGCCGCGCCCCGTGAGAAAGAGTTGGCCCATGCCCGAAGGGCATACCCTTGAAAATCGCAAAGAATTCTCCGAGGGCAAGACTGCGCTTACCTTCGACGATGTCCTGATCCGGCCCGCCGCTTCAAACGTGCTTCCCAGCGAAGTCGACGTTTCC
>CAZFYL010000049.1:0-6907 GCA_964523345.1 uncultured Methyloceanibacter sp. | reverse complement strand
TGTCCTGATCCGGCCCGCCGCTTCAAACGTGCTTCCCAGCGAAGTCGACGTTTCCTCCCGGATTACCCGTTCCATCGCTCTGCGTATTCCGATCATTTCCTCGGCTATGGATACGGTCACCGAAGCAAGGCTTGCCATTGCCATGGCACAGGCCGGCGGCCTTGGCGTGATCCACCGCAATCTCGATGCGGAGGAACAGGCGGCCCAGGTCGCGCAGGTCAAGAAGTTCGAGTCCGGCATGGTGGTGAACCCGGTGACGATCCACCCCGGGGCCTGTCTCGCCGACGCGCTCAAGCTGATGGCCGATTATGAGATCTCCGGCATCCCGGTGGTTGAGCCCGGTACCGATGGCGGCCGTGAAGGGAAGCTCGTTGGTATTGTTACCAATCGCGATGTCCGCTTCGCCACCAACCCAAAGCAGCCTGTGGCGGAGCTGATGACAAAAAGCGATCTCATCACGGTCAGGGAGAATGTCGGATTGGAGGAGGCGAAGCGTCTCCTTCATCAGCATCGTATCGAGAAGCTCCTCGTGGTGGACGAAGACTATCGCTGTACCGGGCTAATCACGGTCAAGGATATCGAGAAGGCGAGAGCGCACCCTCATGCTTGCAAGGACGAGCAGGGGCGCTTGCGGGTCGCGGCGGCGACAAGCGTCGGCGATTCAGGATTCGCGCGCGCCGAGCACCTGATCGATGCCGGAGCCGATTTGATCGTCGTCGATACGGCCCACGGCCATTCGGCACTCGTGCTCGATCAAGTCCGCCGCATCAAGCGTCACTCCAATGCGGTGCAGGTGGTTGCCGGAAACGTGGCGACCGCGGACGGGACCAAAGCACTGATCGATGCCGGCGCCGACGCCATCAAGGTCGGTATCGGCCCGGGGTCGATTTGTACGACACGCGTGATCGCCGGCGTCGGCGTGCCGCAATTTACCGCAATCCTTGAATCGGCCGAGGTCGCGAAAAAGAACGACGTCCCGGTGATCTCTGACGGCGGCATCAGATATTCCGGCGATCTCGCCAAGGCGCTTGCCGTCGGCGCCGATTGCGCAATGCTCGGGTCTCTGCTCGCCGGCACCGACGAGAGTCCGGGCGAGGTGTTTCTGTTTCAGGGGCGGTCCTATAAGGCCTATCGCGGCATGGGCTCGATCAGCGCCATGGCTCGGGGATCGGCCGACCGCTACTTCCAGCAAGAGATCAAGGACGCTCTGAAGCTTGTGCCCGAAGGGATTGAGGGGCAGGTCCCGTATAAAGGACCGGTCGGCAGCGTGTTACACCAGCTGATCGGCGGCTTGCGCGCCTCGATGGGCTATACCGGTGCGCGGAACCTTCAAGAGTTCCAGTCGCGCGCCGAATTCATCCGCATTTCCGCGGCGAGCTTCCACGAGAGCCACGTTCACGACGTGACGATCACACGCGAATCCCCCAACTACCCGCGCGAGGGGTAGGCGGGCAGATACGCTGAACTTGCGCCGCCGGTATGCGCTGGACTACCGGACTCCGAGTTTTCGGATCTCGTCGAAAATCCCCGGCTCGAGTTTCTGGGCAAGCGCAAGATCGGCGCTGCCGTCGGTGGGATTTCCTTGGCGGCTTTTCACCACACCACGGCCGACAAGCGCCGACGGATCGTTCTCATGCAGCACGAGCGCCTTGTCAAAATCGGCTTTTGCTTTGTCCAGATCGTCCTTGAGCACAAACACCCATCCACGATCGATATAGCCTTGGGCGCCTTCGGGCTCGATTTCGATCACCCGGTCGTAGTCGGCGAGGGAGAGATCATACTCCTTGCGTTTGCGGTAAAGGTCTCCGCGTTTGGAGTACCCGATTGATGCGTCCGGATCGAGCTTGACCTTCTCGTTGAACTCGACGAGCGCCTGGTCGAGATCGCCTTTCTGGCGGTAGACGATGCCGCGCAACATAAAGTAATCGCCGTGCTTGGCATCGATGCGGATAGCCTCGTTGAGATCGGCAAGAGCCTTGTCATACTCCCTCACGGCGTTAAGCGCCGCGGCCCGCATGAAATAAGAATTGGGCCTGGTCTCATCGATCTTGATGGCTTCGTCCAACTCGACAAGAGCCTGCTTAAGGTCGCCAATGGCGGAGAGAGCCATGGCACGCACGCTATGGGCTTTGATGAGCTTGTCCTTGTCGGTCGGGTTCGAGCCGATATAGGCGGCGCAAGCGTCGAGCACCTCTTTAACGGAGCCATCCCCGGTGAAACACGGGTTCTCCTCGGCGCGAGCCGGGCTAAGCCAGGCCGACGGGGCGAGCACACCGGCAAGGGCTGCCAAGAAAACAATGTAAGGGGCGCGAAAGCGCATGAACTTCTCCTTCTGGATACGCGGTCTTTCGGGGTAGCTTTAGAATCGCGTCCCTATGCAGTCAATTGAACTTCCGTTCATCATTACGGGGCCGTTTAGGCATAGAAATCGTCTGATTTCAGGAGCTTAGCGGAGTGGTTGACTTGCCTAAAGGCGTTGACATTGCTCTAGCTCCTTCGGCGTATGCCCATCGAGCAACCGAAGTTAGGGAAGGATAGGGGGCGCCATGTCAATCAAGGCAATCTTGATACCGATGTTCGTGCAGGTGGGGCTCACCTTTGTGCTCCTGTTTTGGATGGGGGCGCTGCGTATGCGCGCCATTCGCCGAGGCGAGGTCAACGCCCATCAAGTTCTGTTGCGCGAGGCCAATTGGCCGCCACGGGTGCTTCAGGTCGCCAACGCCTACCATAACCAGCTGGAGCTGCCGGTGCTGTTCTACGTGGTCGTCCTGCTCGCGTTTATGACCAGGACGCTCGACGTGGTGCTGCTGGTTCTCAGCTGGCTGTTCGTGCTGGCACGGCTCGCCCACGCTTACGTCCATGTGACGACCAACCGCCTCGATCGCCGTACCGGCGTGTTCGGCGTCGGCGCCATCGCCCTTCTGTTGATGTGGGTGATCGTGATCGGCCGCTTCCTTTCGGCCTGATGACGCCAGGAGCGCGTGCGGCTGCTGCGGTCGAGGTGTTGACCGATATTGACGCCCGCAACCGTCCCGCGGCGGAAGCCTTGAAGGACTGGGGCCTGTCGCACCGCTTCGCAGGCTCAAGCGACCGGGCGGCGATCGGAAATCTCGTGTTCGATTGCTTGCGCGGGCGCGCATCGGCGGCCTTCGCCATGGGCGAGGGGAGCCCGCGCGCGCTTATCTTGCGCACGCTTGTGGACCGGTGGCTGCTCGCGCCGGACAAGGTCGCCGCCCTTGCCGACGGCAGCCGCTATGCGCTCGCTCCACTTACCGAAACGGAAGTGGCGGGGCTCAGACGTGACCTTCCGGCCGATGCTCCCGCTCATGTGAGAGGCGATTACCCCGAGTGGCTCGAACCCGAATTCGAGCGGGCCTTCGGTGAAGACGCGGCCGGGCAGGGGGCGGCGCTCGCCCGGCGCGCGCCGGTCGATCTCAGGGTGAACACGCTGAAGGCCGATCGCGAGAAGGTGCTGAAAGCGCTGCGCCGGTTCGAGCCGAAGCCAACGCCGCATTCGCCGGCCGGCATCCGTGTCGAGCAGGCGCCGGGGCCTGGCCGGAGCCCTCATCTCGAGGCAGAGCCGGGTCACGGCAAAGGCTGGTACGAGGTTCAGGACGAAGGGTCGCAGCTTGCCACGCTCCTTTCGGGTGCGCGCCCGCGCCAGCAGGTTCTCGATCTTTGTGCTGGAGCGGGCGGCAAGACCTTGGCGCTTGCCGCCCTGATGGAGAATACCGGCCAGCTCTATGCCTTCGATGCCGATCGCTTGCGTCTCAGGCCGATCTTCGAGCGGCTGAAGCGGGCTGGTGTGCGGAACATTCAGGTGCTGCCGCCGGGCGATCTTCAAGCGCTTACGGCGCTCACGGGCAAGATGGACCTCGTCCTGATCGATGCGCCCTGTTCGGGCTCGGGGGTGTGGCGGCGGCGGCCCGATGCCAAATGGCGGCTCTCACCGGCAATGGTTGAAGCGCGGCGCGCCGAGCAGATGGCTGTGCTCGAACAGGGGGCCGGGCTGGTCAAGCCCGGCGGGCGTCTTGCCTATATCACCTGTTCCGTCTTGCCATCGGAGAACCGCGACCAAGTGGATGGGTTCCTTTCCCGCCATCCCGAATTCACGCTCATCCCGTGGCCAAAGCTATGGGAGCAGTCCTTGCCGGATCAGGCGCCGGTCCCGTCGGCGGACGGCTCAGGCGAGACGCTCCTGATGACGCCGCGCGACCACGGCACCGACGGCTTCTTTGTCGCCGTGATGCAACGCTCGGATTAACGCTGCGACTTGCCTGGCTGAGCACGCTGCTATAACCACCGGCCATGACGGATGAGATCGCAGCCATCAAGGAGGCCGGGGACGCGGGACAGGCCGAGGGGCTGACGGAAGAGCGGGTGCTGATCGTCGATTTCGGCGCGCAATACACCCAGCTCATCGCCAGGCGCGTGCGCGAGGCCGGCGTCTATTCCGAGATCGTTCCCTACGACCGGGCTGAAGACGGGCTCGGGCCCGTTCTACCCAAAGCCATCATTCTCTCAGGCGGTCCGGCGAGCGTGCACGAGGCGGGAACGCCGCAGGCCCCGCAAGCGCTGTTCTCGGCCGGCGTACCGGTCCTCGGCATTTGTTATGGCGAGCAGGCGATGGTGGCGGCGCTCGGCGGCGCGGTCGAAGCCGGCCATGAGCGGGAGTTCGGCCGTGCCGAGCTTCAAATCATCGATGACACGCCGGTGTTCGACGGCGTGTTCGAGGTCGGCGAGCGTGCGCCGGTATGGATGAGCCATGGCGACCGGGTGACAAAGCTTCCGCCCGGGTTCCGCGCCGTCGCAATCTCGACCGGGGCGCCGTTTGCGGCGATCGCCGACGACTCACGGCGTCTCTATGGCGTTCAGTTTCACCCCGAAGTGGTTCACACGCCGAAAGGCGCGGCGCTGCTCGCCAATTTTGTCCGGACCATTGCCGGTTGTACCGGTGACTGGACCATGGCGCATTTCCGGGCGAGCGAAGCCGCCCGCGTCCGCCAACAGGTGGGAGACGGCAAAGTCATTTGCGGGCTCTCAGGCGGAGTCGATTCGGCGGTCGCCGCGCTGCTTATTCACGAGGCCGTCGGCGACCAGCTGACGTGCATTTTTGTCGATCACGGCCTGCTGCGCCAAGGCGAGGCGAAGGAGGTCGTCAATCTGTTCCGCGGCCACTACAACATCCCGCTCATCGCGGTCGATGCGAGCGAACGCTTCCTCGACGCACTCCAAGGCGTCACCGATCCCGAAGCGAAGCGCAAGACGATCGGCAGATTATTCGTCGATGTGTTCGAGGAGGAAGCCGACAAGATCGGCGCAGTCGGATTTCTCGCGCAAGGGACGCTCTATCCCGACGTGATCGAGAGCGTTTCGGCGACAGGCGGCCCGTCGGCCACGATCAAGTCGCATCATAATGTCGGCGGTCTGCCTGAGCGCATGCGGCTCAAATTGGTCGAACCGTTGCGTGAGCTGTTCAAGGACGAGGTGCGTGCGCTTGGGCGCGAACTGGGACTTCCCGACGCGTTCGTCAATCGCCATCCCTTCCCAGGACCAGGCCTTGCCATCCGCGTTCCGGGCGACGTCACCGAAGAGAAGCTTGCAATTCTGCGCCAAGCCGACGCCATCTATCTCGACGAGATCAGGCGAAACGGGCTCTACGACAAGATTTGGCAGGCCTTCGCGGTTCTGCTTCCGGTGCGAAGCGTTGGCGTGATGGGGGATTCGCGGACCTACGATTATGTGTGCGCGCTTCGCGCCGTGACCTCAACCGACGGCATGACCGCCGATTATTACGATTTCTCTCACGACTTTCTCGGCGCCGTGGCGCGGCGCATCATCAACGAGGTGCGCGGCATCAACCGCGTGGTCTACGACATCACCTCGAAACCGCCCGGCACCATCGAGTGGGAGTAGGGCGCTTATGGGCAAGATCCGCTAGCTGATTTTTCTTTGCGTGGGAACAGGAGGCGGGGTGGCCATGTTTTCCCGCCAATTTCGGGCCGATCCCGCCTATAATGTCAATTGGACGCGATAGCTCATTTGGTTGGTGCGTAACGATGCGGAAGCAGGACGCTCTCGAAATTCTGGAGGCCAAGCTGGCCGCCATCGAGGAGGATCATGAGTCGGAACTTGCCGGCCGGGAGGACTCGCACAAGCTGGTCGACGCGAAAGCCGAGGCGAGGGCGCTGAGCGCGGTCTTCGATTTCTTAGAGAGTTGTAAGCTCGAGCCCACCGAGTCACTGCTTCGCGTGTTCAAGCGCTATTTGCGCCCGACCAGGACTCACACGCCGATCACGGAACAACGCCGCCCTCCGAAGGCGCGAGCGAGCTAAAGGTCGTCTGCCACACTTAGACCGAGACGCGACGAGCGGTAACATCGGACTGATTCGGACGAACGGGGGCAAACCATGGCACTCCTCATCATCGGCATCGTCGTCTTTTTCGGCTTTCATCTTCTGCCGACCGTGCCCGGCTTGCGCGAGCGGCTGGTCGGGCGCTTTGGCGAAAACGGGTACAAGATCCTGTTTTCGCTGCTTTCGCTCGCGAGCCTCGCGCTTCTAATCTACGGCTTCGCTAAAGCGCCTTTCATTCAGGTGTGGTCGCCGCCTGGCTGGACGCGCTGGGTGGCGATCGTTCTGATGCTGCCTGCCTTTATCTTCCTGGTGGCCGCCTACCTCCCGGGACAGATCAAGACGCGGCTCAAGCATCCGTTCCTGGTTGCCATCAAGACCTGGGCATTCGCCCATCTGATCGCCAATGGCGGGCTTGCCTCCATCATCCTGTTCGGCTCGTTTCTCGCCTATGCCGTGTATGACCGCATTGCCCTCAAATCGCGCCAGCCGACCGGTCTCGTCGAGGCTCAGGGACCCTCGAAGCGGCAAAATGACATCATCGCGGTTGTGCT
>CAZFYL010000048.1:0-17153 GCA_964523345.1 uncultured Methyloceanibacter sp. | reverse complement strand
CGACCTTCTGCATGGCCTCGGCAATCATGTCGCCGATCGCCTTCTCGCCGTTGGCCGAAATGGTTCCGACCTGGGCGATCTCGTCGGAGCCCTTGACCTTCTTCGATTGCTTTTTGATCTCTTCGACCACGTCAATCACGGCCTTATCGATACCGCGCTTGAGGTCCATGGGATTCATGCCGGCGGCCACTGCCTTCAGGCCTTCGCGCACAATGGCCTGCGCCAGCAACGTTGCCGTGGTGGTGCCGTCGCCGGCGGTGTCGTTGGTCTTGGAGGCGACCTCGCGCAGCATCTGCGCGCCCATATTCTCGAACCTATCTTCGAGCTCGATCTCCTTGGCCACGGTCACGCCGTCCTTGGTCGACCGCGGCGCGCCGAATGATTTTTCCAGGATGACGTTGCGCCCCTTCGGCCCCAACGTGATCCTGACTGCATTGGCGAGGACATCCACGCCGCGCATCATGCGCTCGCGGGCCTCGGCCGAGAACTTCACATCTTTGGCTGCCATTTCTATTCGCTCCGGTTTTCTCTTGAATGGGGTTTCTGGTGGGGGGTTAGGCGAGAATTCCCATGATGTCGGACTCCTTCATGATGAGGAGTTCCTCGCCGTCGATCTTGACCTCGGTGCCGGACCACTTGCCGAACAGCACCTTGTCGCCGGCCTTGACCCCCATGGGCTGGAGCTTGCCGTCTTCGCCGCGGGCGCCGGGGCCCGCCGCGATCACTTCGCCGGTCTGCGGCTTCTCCGCAGCGGTATCGGGAATAATGATCCCGCCTTTGGTCTTTTGCTCTTCTTCGAGCCGGCGCACGACCACGCGATCGTGCAAGGGTTTGAATTTCATGGATTTTGCTCCGCGCACTGCTTGAGAAATGAATGAAATTACGCGTTGTTGGCACTCACAATTAATGAGTGCCAGCCGCTGCTGTGCAGATAAAGTCGCGCCCCTGATCTGTCAAGGAGGGGGCCGGAATCGACCTTAAGGACGGCGGAGCCGTGAGCGGAGGGCGAACCGGGCCCAACGCGGCGATGGCGGTTCTAGTGGCTCCCCATGGGCGCCGCATTACCGAATTGCGTGCCCGTTGCGGGGCAGTGGAGGCCATCGGTGCCAGGCGCGCGACTTGGTTTTGCCCCACCTTGCTGCTATCAACAACCGAACATGCGGTGGACAGATTGTTGTTGCGCCGCAGGGGCCGTCGCACGATCTTGGCGCGAAGGTTAACAACGTGTTTCGCACGACCGCTACGGGCACTTGGCGGGGCGAATCCTCCGGAGGGCCAGCCTTGCTCGACGTGATTGTCCTGATCGCCATGACGGTCACGGCGGCCGCATTCGCGGTCGGCCTCGTTGTTGAAGCGGGCATCCCTCAGATCCCGGCGGTGATTGCCGCCGCGGCGCTCTACATGGTCATGGCCGCCTCCTATCTCATGGTGTCGCGGCCCACGAAATCGGCCGGCGGGTCGGATCGTCTCGACGATCTGGAAGCGGCGCTCGAGGTTATCGACAGGGATCTGCAAAGAATCGACAAGGTCGAGGACGACGTCTCTCGTCTCGATCAGGCCATGGGCGACGGTGGCGGCGAGCCGGCCGGGGGACTGAGTCATCTGGCGCAGATCACTCAGGAAATCGAGGACGTGCATGCCAAGATCGAAAATTTGCGGTCCGATCTCGAAGGCGAAGCGCGCGACCAGCGTACCAAGATCACGAACGACCTTCGGGGTCTTGAGGGCCTGATCAAGCAATTGTCGGCCGATCTCGTTTCGGCATCGCCGGAAACTCTGGCTTCGGTGGAAGAAGACGCCGAGGCTGCGGTCGAGCGGGAACCCCTCGCTGAGATCGAAAAAATCGAACCCGAACCGGAGGGAGAGGGCATCGTCTTCGAGGCCGAGACGATCACCGTCGCCGTCGAGCAGTTAAGCGAAGAGAAAGACGATTCTGCTCGTGAGACCAAGCCGGTCGAAATCTCAATCGAGGAAGAGGCTGTGGCCGAAGCCGGAGCCGTAGCGGCCGAGCAAGACATGGGAGCGGTAGCGGCCGAGGAAGGCATGGAAGGCGCCGCGCGCGAGGCCGAAACGTTCGCGATGCCGGTCGAGCAGGAGGAGGCTGAACCCGAGGGCGAGCCGGTCGTGGTTGAAGAAGAGAAGGAAGAGGCCGCGCGCGAGGCCGAACCGTTCGCAATACCGGTCGAGCGGGAGGACGAGGCGCCTGAAAGCGAGACGGAAGCGGCCGAGGAAGACAGAGAGGAGACTGAGCGCGAGCCTGAAACGCTAGGGGTCCCGGTCGAGCAGGAGGACCTTGCGCCTGACAGCGAGCCCGAAGCGGCCGAAGAAGAGCAGGAAGAGGTTGCGCGCGAGGCCGAACCGTTCGCGATACCGGTTGAACGGGAAGAGGCTGCGCCCGAGGCAGAGATGGTCGCGGCCGCGGCGGAAGAGGAACTCGTCCTGGGCGAAGAGACTTCCCCTGGGTTGCTTGAGGAGCGCGCCGCCGAAGAAGACAGCAGTCAAAGCTCTTCAGAGCAGGACCTGGCCGAGGCCGCAGGCGTCGCCGGGATCGGCGATAGCGAAATGCTCGAAATCATCAGTCAGGCGATCGAGGCCGGCCGGATCGACCTTCATTTGCAGCCGACCGTGACGCTGCCCGAACGAAGACCCATTTATCTCGAAGCGTTCACCCGTATCAGAACCGATATGGACACCCTCATTCGTCCCCGCTCTTACGTTCCGGCGGCCGAAGCCTCAGGCATGATGCCTCTGATCGACAATGTGCTGTTGGTGAAGAGCGTTCAGACGCTGCGCCGGCTGGGTCCCCAGTCGCGGATCAAGGGCATCTTCTGCAATATCTCGGTGAGCACGCTGCTCGATCCCGAGTTTTTCCCGGAACTTGTCGAGTTCATGGAAGAAAACAGCGGGCTCAGTGATAACCTGGTGTTCGAGATTGGTCAGCCGGCCCTTGCCGGTCTAGGCCAGGCCGAACTGGGGGCGCTCGATACGCTGGCGGCGCTTGGCTATGGCTTCTCGCTCGACCATGTCGCCGGTTTCGATCTCGATTTTGTCGGCTTGCGCGACCGTTCCTTCCGTTTCGTCAAGTTCGACGCGCGAACCTTCCTGCGCGGTAATGACATCCAGGGCGGGGGGTTCTCGCTTGCCGATATGATGCGCGCGCTCGATGATTTCGACATCAAGCTGATCGTCGAGAAGGTCGAGGACGAGGACACGGTGGCCGCACTCCTCGACCGCGGCATCAAACTCGCGCAAGGCTATCTCTTCGGTAGACCGAAGCCGTTGGACGCCGCGCTTCTTAGCGAGATCGAAGGCGCCGGCAGGCCCTAGCGCTCCTGCACCAACAGCACTCGGGTCGCCGTCGAACCCTGATCAATCGCCAGGAGGCGGTGTGACCCCGGTTTCCAGGTCGCGGTAGAGCTCTTTCTCCTCGACATTGCCCGAGTCCGACTCTTTGGCCCCTTCCTGAGGCTGCATCTTCTCGCCGTCCGTTTCCTCCGCAGGCATCTCGTCAGGGCGCATGTCGCGCATGACCTCTTCATCCTCCACGTCACCGGCCGGAACGACGAGAGAAGAGCCGCCGTTCAGAGACAGTGGCGAAAGGGCATAGGCCGGGCAGGCGAACAACGCGCCACCGAGCACAAAAGCCGCGCCGATTTTGATGAGTGTGTGATCCATGGTCGCATAGCCTCCTTGATGAAGGTGCCGCCCGCATGTCGCGCCCCTTCTCGCGCAAGGGGACACCTGCCGCTACTCTACAACAAAAAGCGCACGACACGAGGTCACAACCATTTGAGGGAAATGCGGCGGGGCGACGGTTTTTGCGCACCCGGCAAGCCGGGCAAATGGGGCAAGCGGCGCTTGACCGGCTCTGCCTGAGCCTCTAACCGGGCCCCATGACCGTCGCTGCAACCGATATTCCGGTCCTCGACTCGATCGAAGATTTAGGGACGCGTTATCGCGCCTGGCTGGTCGATATCTGGGGGGTCATGCATAACGGGCGTCGCGCGTTCCCGCGCGCGATCGAAGCCACGCGGGCGTTCCGCGCGCAAGGCGGCATCGTCGTGCTGCTGTCCAACTCGCCGCGGCCGAGCCGATCGGTCCTCGACCAACTCCGCCGTGTCGGGGTCCCAGACGACGCCTATGACGCGACCGTCACCTCAGGCGATCTCACCCGCCATGAACTGGCCAAGCATAAAGGCGCCACTGTCTTTCATCTCGGCCCCGAACGCGACCGGCCCATCTTCGACGGTTTCGACGTCAAGCTCGGGACACAAGACGATGCCGAACTCATCGTCTGCTCGGGCCTGTTTGACGACGAGACCGAGACTCCGGAAGATTACACTGGCCTCTTGCGTGAGCTTGCCGCGCGAAAATTGCCAATGATCTGCGCCAATCCCGATCATCAGGTCGAACGCGGCGATCAACTCGTCTGGTGCGCGGGCGCACTCGCCGCGCTCTATGAACAGGAAGGTGGGCCGGTGGTCTATGCCGGCAAGCCTTACGCGCCGATCTATTCTCTCGCGTTCGAAACGATCGATGCGTTGGCTGAGGGCACCGTGCCGCGGGACCAAGTGCTCGTGATCGGCGATGGCGTGCATACCGACATCGCCGGCGCGACCAATCTTGGCATCGATTCCATATTCGTAGCCAGCGGCCTGCATGCACGCGGCGCGACCGGAGAGGATGCGCTCGGGTCCGACCAGCTTGAGGCGCTGTTTGCGGCAGAGAAGAAGCGGCCGATCGGAGCCATGCGCGCGCTCGTGTGGTAGGGCGTGTTGGCATGCCGCGCTTGTCGTTGTTGCAGTGCAGCAACGGCTTCGCTATTTTGCCGCCAGCCAAATGCAGGGAACAGGAACAACGCAACAATGACCATGAACGGAAACGACGGCCAAGAGCTTGGCCATGGGTACTATTTCGAAGATCTGACCATCGGCATGGAGGCGAACTATGCCAAGACGATCACTGACCAGGATGTTCTCGCCTTCGCCGACCTCTCGGGGGACGTCAATCCGGTGCATCTGAGCGACGAATTCGCCGCCGGGACCATCTTCAAGAAGCGAATTGCCCATGGCTTCCTCACCGGCAGTCTCTTCTCCACCGTGCTCGGCACCAAGTTGCCGGGCCCAGGCTGCATTTATCTGTCGCAAAGCATGAAGTTCCGTGCGCCGGTCTATATCGGCGACGAGGTCGTGGCCACGCTTCGCGTGACCGGGCTCGACGCTGACAAGGGCCGCGCCACTTTTGCCTGCGATTGTGCGGTGAATGGTAAGACCGTGCTTGAGGGCGAGGCGGTGATGATGGTCGACCGCCGGACACCTCGCCAATAGGCGGGGGCCTCCCGATGGACATTGTCCGCTCTTGGCGGGACGTGCCGGTCACGCTCAAGGGAGCGGTGCTCGCCATCGGCAATTTCGACGGTGTGCATCGCGGCCATCAGCAGGTTCTGCGCGAAGCGGTTACCATTGCCAAGTTCGAAGGATGCCGCTCGGGCGCCGTCGTGTTCGAGCCGCATCCAAGGGAATTCTTCACGCCCGAGACCCCCTTCTTCCGGCTGACGCCACTGCCGTTGAAGCTCGCGCTGCTTGCTTCCCTTGGCCTCGATCAGACTTTTGTCATTACCTTCGACCGTGAGTTCGCCGGCCTGAGCCCGTACGCCTTTGCCACCGAAGTGGTGGGGGATGGTCTAGGCGCGAGCCACGTCGTGGTGGGCCACGATTTCGCCTACGGCAAGGGACGTAAGGGAACGACGGAGGATCTTTCGGGCTTCGGGCGCGATGCCGGCTTCGGCGTCGATGTCGTGGCGCCGGTGGGCGAGGAGGGGGTCACCTTCTCCTCGAGCGCGATCCGCGACCATCTCCGCCGCGGGGAAGTGAGAGAGGCGGCCGAGCAGCTCGGCTATTGGTGGCGTGTGCGCGGACGGGTCGGTGAAGGCGCCGGGCGCGGCAAGGATCTTGGTTTTCCGACCATCAATGTGCCGCTCGCGCCGGGGCAGGACGTTCGTCATGGGATTTACGCCATGCGTGTCGACCACGGCGGACGCCGGTATCACGCCGCCGGCTATGTCGGCGCGCGTCCAACCTTCGGCGCGGGCGAGGCTGTTCTCGAAGCCTATCTTCTGGACTTCTCGGGCGACCTCTATGGGCAAGAGGTCGATCTGGAGTTCATCGCCTTTCTCCGAGCGGACGAGACCTTTGCCACGCCTGATGCGCTCGCCGCAAAGATGCGCGAGGACTGCGATCGCGCCCGCGCAGTTTTGGCAGAGATCGAGGAAAACGATCCGATGGAGCGCTTCTTTCTGTCACGCGCGCTCGCCAAGGCGCCGCCGACGATCTGATTCTGGCCCCGCGCAACGCCTGCGACATCCGCCGAAAGGCAGGAAGGCCCTGGCATGAGCGGAGCGCGATTGCTAGAACGCCGCAACCGCGGCGGCAGAGACACTCGAAGCAGGATTCATGGCAAAGAGCACAAAGACCAAAAAGAGCAAGAGACCTGCTGCCAGGCCCGCCAAGGCGCCGCGGGCGAAGGCCAAGCGCAAGCTCGCGGCCAAAACCAAAGCCTCTCGTGGCAAGGCCGCCAAGCCGAAGGCAAAGACCAAGCCGAAGCTTAAGTCCAAGACCAAGCCTAAGCCCAAGACCAAATCCCAGCCAAAGCGGAAAACCGCAGCAAGGCCGAAGACGCCCACAAGGCCGAAAGCCAAAGCCAAGCGGACAAAAAAGCCTGCTGGCCAGTCAGGGCCTTCACCGGCCCGGCCTCGCGTCGAGCCGCAAACCGGGCGCGATTGGAGCAAAACGCTGTTCCTGCCGAGCACCGACTTCCCCATGAAGGCCGGACTGCCGCAAAAGGAACCGGAGCTCCTCAAGCGCTGGGAGCGTCTTGGCCTCTATCGCCGGCTGCGCGAAGACGCCAAGGGACGCCAAGCCTTCGTGCTGCATGACGGACCGCCTTACGCCAATGCTCACATTCATGCCGGCACCGGACTGAACAAAATCTTGAAGGACGTGGTCGTTCGCTCGCGGCAGATGACGGGCAAAGACGCCAATTACGTGCCGGGCTGGGACTGTCACGGTCTTCCCATCGAGTGGAAGGTCGAGGAAGAGAATTACCGTGCGCGCGGGCAGGCGAAGCCCGATCTGTCGGACGCCGACGCGATGATTGCCTTCCGCGCCGAGTGCCGGGCTTACGCCGAACACTGGCTCAATGTGCAACGCGAAGAGTTCAAGCGGCTCGGCGTTGTCGGCGACTGGGAGCATCCCTACACCACGATGAACTTCGATGCCGAAGCCACCATCGCCTTCGAGCTGATGAAATTCGCCATGAACGGGCTGCTCTATCGCGGCTCGAAACCGGTGATGTGGTCGGTGGTGGAGCGCACGGCGCTCGCCGAGGCCGAGGTCGAATATGAAGAGATCGAGAGCCCTTCGATCTATGTGAAGTTCCTGGTGCTGAGCTTCTCCGGGCCTGAAACGGATATCGGTCCCAACGACGACGAATTGCTCTTGCCTGAAGAAATCAATAAGGCGTCAATCGTTATTTGGACGACAACGCCGTGGACGATCCCCGGCAACCGCGCCGTTTCCTTTTCCAAGGACATCGACTACGGCGTCTACGAGGTGACGCAAGCGCCCGACGACAACTGGGCGAAAGTAGGCGACCGGCTGATCCTGGCCGATGAGCTTGCCGAAGACGTCTTCGCAGCGGCGCGGGTCGGCGCTTTTAAGAGGCTCGGCGGCATGCCGCACGCGGCGCTCGAGCGCCTCACGCTGGCGCATCCCTTGCGCGGCCGCGGATACGAGTTCGACGTGCCGCTTCTGGCCGGTGCCCATGTCACCGCGGACACCGGCACGGGCTTCGTCCATACCGCGCCCGGCCATGGCGCCGAGGATTTCGAGGTGTTCGAGGAGCATCGCGGCGCGCTCGAAGCGCGCGGCATCGACACCAAGATTCCGTTCACCGTCGACGAGGCCGGCTTCTTCACCAAGGAGGCCCCAGGCTTCGAAGGCAAGCGCGTGATCGATCAAAAAGGCAAGTTCGGCGACGCCAACCCGGCGGTAATTGCCGCTCTGACCGAGGCGGGGGCTCTGATTGCGCGCGCGCGGCGCAAGCATGACTATCCGCATTCCTGGCGCTCCAAGAAGCCGGTCATTTTCCGGGCCACACCGCAATGGTTCATCGCCGTCGACAAGCCTGCCGCTCTTTCGATCCCGTCTTCGTCGGAAGCAAGCACATTGAGAGCGCGCGCACTCAAGGCGGTCGGCGATACGCAATGGGTTCCGCCGCAAGGGAAGGCCCGCATCACCGGCATGATCGAGACGCGGCCCGATTGGGTCGTGTCGCGGCAGCGCGCCTGGGGCGTCCCGATCACGGTGTTTCGCCACAAGGAGACCGGGGAGGTCGTCCCTCGGGCAGGCTTCGAAAATTCTGACCAGCTGATCGAAAGAGTGTTTTCGTCGTTCCGGGCCGAAGGCGCAGATGCCTGGTTCAAGCCGGGCGCGAAAGAGCGCTACTTGACCGGGCTCGTGCCCAACCCTGCCGACTGGGAGAAGGTCGACGATATTCTCGACGTCTGGTTCGATTCCGGCGCGACCCATGCTTTCGTTCTGGAGAAGCGGACAGATTTGGAATGGCCGGCTGCGCTCTATCTCGAAGGGTCCGACCAGCATCGCGGCTGGTTCCAGCATTCGCTGCTTGAATCTTGCGGCACGCGCGGCCGCGCGCCCTATGACGCGGTGGTGACCCATGGCTTCGTGGTGGACGAGGACGGGCGCAAAATGTCGAAATCGCTCGGCAATGTGGTGGCGCCGCAAGACGTCATCCGGCAATCGGGCGCGGAAATCTTGCGGCTATGGGCCATGAGCTCGGACTGTTCGGAAGACCTTCGCGTCGGTCCCGAGATCCTCAAGGCCAATGTCGACTCTTACCGCAAGCTGAGGAACACGCTCCGGTTCCTGCTCGGCAATCTCGTCCATTACCGTCCTGAGCTTGCAATCGACCATGAAGATATGCCTGAGCTCGAACGCTATATGCTTGCGCGGCTTGCCGAGATGGAGGGGGTCGTGCGCGCCGGCTACCAGGCTTACGATTTCAAACGCGCCTTCCACGCGCTTCTGAATTTTTGCGTCAACGACCTCTCCGCCTTCTATTTCGACATCCGCAAGGACGCGCTTTATTGCGATCCCAGTGACAGCGTCGCGCGCCGCGCGGCGCTGACCGTGCTCGACCGGGTGTTCGAGACGCTCACCGCGTGGCTTGCGCCGATGCTTTGCTTCACCATGGAGGAAGCTTGGCTCAATCGTTTTCCCAGCGATACCGGCTCGGTGCATCTCAGACAGTTTCCGGACATTCCGGACGCTTGGCGCGACGAGGCGCTCACCTCCAAGTGGCGGAAACTCCGCGAGCTGCGCCGCGTGGTCACGGGCGCGCTTGAGCTCGAACGGAAAGAGGGGCGGATCGGTTCGAGCCTCGAAGCCGCGCCCAAAGTCTATGTCGCCGACTCCGATCTCCGTGCCGCGCTGCAGGGCATCGATCTCGCCGAGATCGCCATTACCAGCGGGGCCGAGCTTTTGCCGGGCGAGGGGCCTTCGCAGGCGTTCCGCCTCGATGACGTGAAAGGGGTCGCAGTCGTGTTCGAGCGCGCCAAAGGCACCAAATGCGCGCGCTCCTGGAAGATCCTGGAGGAGGTCGGCTCCGATCCTGAATTCCCGGAATTGTCTCTGCGTGACGCCGAAGCGGTCAGGCAGTTCGATGCAAACCGCCTAAGCGTGGAGTAGCGCCATGGTCCGAAACTGGTTGTGGGGTCCTATGTCGCCGCTTGGGCTTGGCATTGCTGCCCTCACGGTCCTCATCGATCAGGCCCACAAAGCCTGGATGCTCTATGTCTACGACATTGGGGAAAAAGGCGCCGTGCCGCTTACGTCTTTCTTCGACCTGGTGCTCGTGTGGAATCAAGGGATCAGCTACGGGCTCCTGCCGCAGGAAAGCGCGCTAGGGCGGTGGGGCTTGATCGTGTTCGCCTTCGCGGCAAGCTTCGCGCTCGCCGTCTGGCTTGCCCAGTTCACGACCTCTCTTGGCGCCGCCGCAATCGGCCTGATCATCGGCGGTGCGGTCGGCAATGCCATCGATCGCATCAATTATGGCGCGGTTGCCGATTTCTTCTCCCTCCACGTTTTTGGCTACCAGTGGTACATCTTCAATATCGCCGACGCCGCCATTGTTGCGGGTGTGGTGGGTCTTCTATATGAGTCCTTGTTCAAGGGTCACAAAAAGGTCGGAAACCCTTCTAAGATGTAAGAAATCCCGGATTTTCCGGGTTCGAGGGGGAACCTTGGGGCATAAGCCAGACATGACCCGCCCCATCTGGGCCGCGCTGTTCGCGGCGGCGTCAGCCGCCACGCTCGCGCTCGGCGGCTGCGGGGGCATCGAGTTCCAGGGCAAGCTCTTCGATTACATGGGGGTTTCGGGCGACCGCCAAGAGGCAGACGTGCGCATGTCGGAACGGCCTCCGCTTGTGCTGCCACCCGACCCGAAAGCGCTTCCACAGCCGACCAACGGCGTTGCCGCGGCCACCGCGCGCCAGGATTGGCCGCAGAATCCCGAAGTGGAGCAGGAGAAAGTCCTCCAGGCGAAGAAGGAAGAACAAGCCAAGGCGCAGCGGGCGCAGGATCCGGTCCATCCTTATATCGGCAAGCCCACGCTGTTCGATAAATGGTTCACGAGCGATAAAGACAACCCGGCGGTGGAAGACGTGCCCGAGCCCGATCCCTCCGACAAAAAGCCTGACGAGGTCGCAACCACCAGACCGAAGCCGCTCACGCCGCACGTGCCGCAGGAGATTCCGGATTCCGAGGACCCGTTCAAACCGCCGCCTCCCGACAGCTATAAGAATCCGAAAGCCTATTACTGATCGAGTCGCCCTCGCCTCTTTAACGAATTGCCTTGAAAATAACCGCTCGAAGGCTGAAATGTGAGGCGAGGATTTCAGTCCCATGCCGCGCGGGAAATTGCCCGCGCGTTCACCTGACTTCAACCTCCGGCCTTACGGAAAGATAATGTGGATATTGGACCAACTCGTTTACGCTCTCGATATGCGAGCGGGCTTCGTCTTGGCTTCATTCGGTCTTGCCTCTCTTGCCGTCGCCGTGGCGGCTGACGGAGCGCAAGCCGCCCCGCGGGTGAGCGAGTTCACTCTCAAGAACGGGCTGCATATTCTGGTGATCCCCGATCATCGTGCGCCGGTCGTGACCCAAATGGTTTGGTACAAGATCGGCGCCGCGGACGAACCGCCGGGCTCGTCCGGCATCGCTCATTTTCTCGAGCACTTGATGTTTAAAGGCACCGACCTCATTCCCAATGGCGAGTTCTCGAAGACCGTGGCGAGGAACGGCGGCGAAGACAACGCCTTCACCAATCATGACGTGACCGCCTATTTCCAGCGTGTGGCCAAGGACCGCCTGCCGAAGGTGATGGAGATGGAGGCCGACCGCATGACCCATCTGCGCCTCTCTAAGGAGGACGTGGACACCGAGCGGAAAGTGATTCTCGAGGAGCGCCGCACCCGCGTCGACAACGATCCGGGCAGCATCCTCCAGGAACAGATGACGGCGGCGCTTTATACCAATCATCCCTACGGCATTCCCATCATCGGCTGGGACCACGAGATCAGGGCGCTCGACCGCGAGGATGCCTTGTCCTTCTACCGGCGTTTCTACGCGCCGAATAATGCCATCCTGGTGGTGGCCGGCGATGTCGAGCCGGAAGACGTGAGAAAGCTGGCCGAGGACAAGTTCGGTGAGATTCCGCCGAAGGATGGTCTCAACAGCCGCATCCGGCCGGAGGAGCCGGCGCACTCCGCTGCGGTCAAGGTCACTCTTGAGGATGCGCGTGCGGGCCGTACGACGGTGCAACGCTATTATTTGGGGCCGAGCTACGCATCGGCCGAGCCCGGTGAGGCCGAGGCGGTCGATCTCTTGATGCGTGTGGCCGCCGCGGGTTCGATCAGCAAGATCTACAAGAAGATGGTGATCGCGGATCAGAAGGCGGCCAATGCCGGCGGCTGGTATTCCGACTCAGGCCTCGATTCCGGGCGACTCGGGTTCTACGCCATCGCCGCCAAGAACGTGTCCGCCGAAGAGCTCGAACAGGGGATTGACAGCGTGGTCGAAGATTTGCGCCAGAATGGCGTCACGCAAGAGGAACTGGACCGGGCGCGGGCGTCCTATATCGCCGAATTCGTTTATACGTCCGACAGCCAATCGCGCATGGCGCGTCATTATGGCTGGCGGCTCGCGACCGGCATGACCGTTGCGGATGTCGAAGCCTGGCCGGACCGGCTGAAACGCGTGACCGTCGAGGATATCCGCGCGGTGGCACGGAAATATCTTGTCGACAACAATTCGGTCACCGGCTATCTGCTGCCCATTCCGAAAAAGACCAGCTTGGACGGTGAAAAGCGGGTCAACACGACAGTCAAGGGCAGGTCTTAGCCGTCATGGCATGGAGGGTCCGGTTCCCGCGCTCCCTATTTTGGCACGGCGCTGGGCTGGTGGCGGCGGCGCTCATCGTTTCGGCCGCGCCCGCGCCCGCGGCCGAGGTTATCGATGTGAAGATTGAACAAGTTACCAGCCCCGGCGGCATCGAAGCTTGGCTCGTCGAGAGCCACGACAATCCGCTGATCGCCATGCGGTTCGCTTTTCGTGGCGGCGCGGCTCAAGACCCCCACGGCAAGGAAGGCCTCGCCTATTTCGTCTCCGGCATGTTGGACGAGGGCGCAGGGCCACTTGGCTCAATTGCCTTCCAGGAGCGCGAGCAGGCGCTGGCCATGCGTATGGAATTCAACGCCAGCCGCGATGTGATGCTCGGCAATTTGCAGACGCTCGCGGCCAACAAGGACGAGGTGTTCGATCTGTTGCGGTTGGCGCTGACCGAACCTCGTTTCGATGAGGACGCGGTCGACCGCGTCCGCGCCCAGATTTTAGCCGGGCTGAAGTTCGACGAGAATAATCCTGCGGCCGTGGCCTCGCGCGCATGGGATCGTCTTGCGTTTCACGATCACCCTTACGGAAGTCCGATCAAAGGGACCAAGGCGTCGATTGCCGCCGTCTCGTCGGACGACCTCAGGGACTACACCCGCCGCGTCTTCGCTCGCGACAAGCTGGAAATCGCCGTGGTCGGCGACATAGATGCCGAAGAGCTCGGCAAGCTGCTCGATCAGGTGTTTGGTGACTTGCCCGCGCAAAGCGAACTTGCACCGGTGGCCGATGCCAGTCCGCCGATCGGACCGACGCGCGAGGTCATCGAGATGGACGTACCTCAGTCCGTCGCGCAATTCGGCCATCGCGGCATTGCGCGCAAGGACGACGATTTCATCGCGGCCTACATGCTCAACTACATCGTCGGTGGCGGGGGCTTCGCTTCGCGGCTGATGGAAGAGGTGCGCGAGAAGCGCGGGCTTGCCTATTCGGTTCACTCCAACCTTTATCCCTATCAGCACGGCTCGGTCTTTGTCGGCAATGTGGCGACCAAGAACGAGGCTGTCGGGCGGTCGCTCCAGGTGATCGAGAGCGAGCTGAAACGGGTTGCGGAACAGGGTCCGACCGCCGAGGAACTCGACGCCGCCAAGAATTATCTCACGGGCGCCTATGCGCTGCGCTTCGACTCGTCGGCAGGCATCGCCAATCAGCTGCTGTGGATCCAGATCGAGGATCTCGGCGTCGACTACGTCACCCGGCGGAACGCGCTGATCGAGGCGGTGACCCTTGACGATATCAAACGCGTGGCAAAACGGCTCATCGAGGCTGACCGCCTGATCACCACCATCGTCGGCAAGCCGGCGGCGGCTAAAGGCCGGGAAGTTCGAGGCTGACGCCCGGCGTCGGCGAACGCGCTTCGAGGGGGAGAGGACCGGTTTCGTGCCGCTGTCGCAATCCGTAGAAGGCTGTCTTGAGGCGGGCATCGGCCGGCTCGGGCTGCCGCAAGCCTCGCTCGACGCCAATCTTGCCAAGCTCGAGCCCCGCCTTGCCTCCTTACGCGAAGCCCACGCCAAATCGACACTGCCGCTGTTACGCGTGCCGGAATGGCGTGACGACATCGCCGAAGCGCGTGAGGCTCATGCCCGGCTCAGCCGGGACGCGCGCACGCTGATTTTCTTCGGCACCGGCGGATCGAGCCTCGGCGGCCAGACGCTCGCCCAGCTTGGCGGCTACGGCATTCCCGGCGACGACAAACACGGCAGTGCGGCGCGGCCCCGCATCCGCTTCTACGACAATCTCGACGCCCGCACGCTAGGGCAGGCCCTATCGGGGCTCGACTTGGCCAGCACGCGGTTCGTGGTGATCTCGAAATCGGGCGGCACGCCTGAAACGCTGGTGCAGGCAATCGCCGCGATCGATGCGTTGCGTGACGCAGGTCTTGCCGAGAGTATCCCGGACATGTTTCTCGCCTTGACCGAGCCCAAGGCGGCGGGCGCGTCCAACGGTCTTCGTGCGTTGTGCGAACATTTCAATATTCCCACGCTCGATCACCATCCAAGTATTGGTGGCCGCTTCGCCGGCTTGACCAATGTCGGGCTGCTTGCGGCGCTCGCCCGCGGTCTCGACGTCGAAGCCTTGCGCGAAGGCGCGCACGCGGTCGTGCAAGCCATGCTCAATGCACCGCAAGCCGCCCAGTTCGATCCGGCAATCGGCGCCGCGGTCAGCATTGGCTTGGCTAAGGAACGCGGCGTCCGCGCTAGCGTGATGTTTCCCTATTCCGACCGCCTTGCCAGGTTTGCCGATTGGTATGTGCAGCTCTGGGGCGAGAGCCTGGGCAAGGACGGCGAGGGGACGACGCCGGTCGGAGCGCTAGGGCCGGTCGATCAGCATAGCCAGCTTCAGCTCTATCTCGACGGCACGCCTCAACATCTCATCACCGTCATTCGCGAGCCTTGCCAAGGACGCGGGCCTGCATTGGCCCCGGGTCTCGCCAAGCTTGCAGGCGCCGATTATCTCGCCGGCCATTTCGCCGGCGATCTCGTCGCGGCCCAGCAACGGGCCATTCCCGAGGCGCTTACGGCGCACGGGCGCCCGGTGCGGGTGATCGACCTCGAGGCGCTCGATGAGCGCGCGCTCGGGGCTCTGATGATGCATTTCATGCTGGAAACCGTGCTTGCGGCCCATCTTTTGGGCGTCGATCCCTTCGACCAGCCGGCGGTAGAATCGGGTAAAGTACTGACCCGCCGGTACCTCGCCGGCGGTTCCGCCGAGGTAACAGATGGCCATTCGTCAGCTCCCGCCAGATCTCATCAACCGGATCGCGGCCGGTGAGGTCGTCGAGCGGCCTGCGAGCGTCGTCAAGGAACTGATTGAGAATGCCATCGATGCCGGCGCGCACCGGCTCGATGTCGCCACTGCCGGCGGCGGCTTGCGGCTGATCCGTGTTAGCGATGATGGATGTGGCATGGATCAAGACGATCTCGCTTTGGCGGTCGAGCGCCACGCCACCTCCAAGCTTGCCGGCGACGACCTCTCATCGATTCTGACGCTCGGCTTCCGCGGCGAGGCCTTGCCGTCGATCGGCGCCGTCGCCAGGCTCTCGATTACGAGCCGCGCTCGCGACGCCGATGACGCCTACGAGATTGCCGTCGATGCAGGCGGCAAATCGAAGCTCAAGCCTGCTGCGCTTCCTGCCGGAACGCGGGTCGAAGTGCGCGACCTGTTCTACGCGACGCCCGCGCGGCTCAAATTCATGAAATCGGAGCGGGCGGAAAACGCGGCCATCGCCGATATGGTGAAGCGGCTCGCTCTGGCGCGGCCGGATATCGCCTTTGCGCTGACAAGCGAAGAGCGGACCGTTCTTCGTCTCGAAGCCTGCGCGCCCGGGCTCCTGGAAAACGGTTTGACCCGGCTCGGGCGCATCCTCGGGCCTGACTTCGTCAAGGACGCGCTTCCGTTGCGCGCCTCTCGTGAAAACGTCCTGCTCGAAGGCTTCGCCGGCCTGCCCACGCTGCACCGGCCGAACGGCCTCCAGCTTCATCTCGTTGTCAACGGACGTCCCGTGCGCGACAAGCTGCTTGCCGGCACGGTCCGCGCCGCTTACGGCGATCTCCTGCCGCAAGGACGCTATCCGGTGCTCGCGCTGTTCCTGTCGCTCCCGCCAGATGAGGTCGACGTCAACGTCCATCCCGCCAAGACCGAGCTCAGATTCCGCGATCCTAACGGAGTGCGCTCGCTGATCATCGGCGCTCTCAAGGACGCGCTCGGCGCCGCCGGCCACCGCGCCACCTCATCGCTGTCAGACGTCGCGCTTAAGCGCATGGTGCCGCCGGTGGCTCAGGGCGGTGCCGGGCCTGCGCGTTTCGACAGCCGCGCCTTCGGCCTTGCCGAACGGGCTCAGGCCCCGCTCGACCCTGTTTCCGCGCCGAGCGCCGATACGCGCGCAAGCGCCGCCGCCGATGATGCAAGTGACGCCGCCTATCCGCTGGGCGCGGCGCGCGCGCAGCTCAACGACATGTTTATCGTCGCCGCGACCGAGGATGCTCTGGTGATCGTCGATCAGCACGCCGCGCATGAACGGCTGGTCTATGAGCGGCTGAAGCGATCATTTGCCAATGGGGGGATTGCCCGCCAGCTCCTGTTGATCCCCGAAGTGGTCGAGCTCGACGGCGAGGCGGCTTCCAGCCTTTGCGGTGCGGCAGCCGAACTTGAGCGCCTCGGCCTTGTGATCGAGCCGTTCGGCGCCGCTTCGGTTCTGGTGCGCGAAGTGCCTTCGCCGCTCGGAACGGGCGATGTCAAAAGTCTGCTTGCCGACCTTGCCGCTGAGCTTGCCGAGACCGAAGGCGACGGCGAGACGCGTCTCCTCGCCGACCGGCTCGATCATGTTCTGTCGACCATGGCCTGCCATGGCAGCGTGAGGGCAGGGCGGCGGTTAAATCCCGAGGAGATGAATGCGCTGTTGCGCGACATGGAGAGCACGCCCTTCACCGGCCAGTGCAATCATGGCCGCCCGACCTATGTCGAGCTCAAGCTTGCCGATATCGAGAAGTTGTTCTCACGGCGCTGATGGAGCAAGCGACGCAAACGAGAACGGCTGTGCGGGCCGCGCCTCGGCCTTGGCACGATTGAGATTCTCGGTAACGCAGGCGGCAAGCTCGGCAATGGCCGCTTTCGTTCCAGTCAGTTTGA
>CAZFYL010000047.1:0-17245 GCA_964523345.1 uncultured Methyloceanibacter sp. | reverse complement strand
GCCCGACCGTCTCGTCTATATGGCCAACCAGATCGGCAAGTTCTTCGCCTATCAGAAGAAGGACGAGATCGTTCCCGGCATCGCCAATCACATCAAGAAATTCTGGGACCCGCGGATGCGCCAAGCCATGTTCGCCTATCTCGACGCCGGCGGCGAAGGGCTCGATCCCGCGGTGCAAGAGGCGTTTGCCGTGCTCAAGCGCAAGGCGGAAGAGGGCGCGCCGGCCGAGTCGAGCTTGCAGGGCACCTAGCCAAGGCTCGATCGCCGAAGAAAGAAATCCCCTTTCGGCACTTAGCGGACATTGCTTTCGTCGGCCTTTTGACAGGATTGCCGGTAGCGCCCCTTGTCCCGGGGGAGCAATTAGGACTCACCGGCATGGGGTATTCTTCTGTATTCTGATCGTCATGCTGACGTGACTGTGCGACCCAGGGCGGGGAGGGCTGCGCAGCAAGAGTGCCGACGCCGTGCATGCACGTTTGCAGCCGGTGCTGCCCCAGCGGGCATAGGAGGTAGCATGATCTCGCGTCGAACATTCAACATCGGATCCAGCTCACTATTTCTGGCCTCAAGCCTCATGGGCTTTCCGCGCATAGGTTATACGGCCGGTGGCCAGGCGATCGACGTTCATTGCCATGTCTTTAACGTGACAGATGTGCCTGTTCGCAATTTCATTCGACGTGTCGTGTTTGGAGTCTATGAGGAACAAGCGCTTTTAGCACTGCCTCGGGTTAAGGGACTTGTCGCGTGGTTGATAGCCGGCCTGACGAAGCCCGGAGTCATGACTGCGAAAGAAGAACTCGAACGGCTAAACGCCGGCGATCCTCCCATTGCTGAACTGTTGGCATTTGACCCGTATTCGCAGGAATTTGAGGAGATCATTACGGACTCCCTGGATGAAGTCCTGTCAACTCTCGACCCTGAAGACGCACAGGCTCTTCAGGATGCGCTTGAGCAAGAGCTTCGTGCGGGCCCTAATCTACCGCCGGGGATCACTGCCAGGGGAATTTTGCTGAGCCCAGGCTCCTTTGGACGTTACTGGCGTTGGGCGGGTTGGCTGCGCTCACCGCGCTTGCGAATTACTCGGAGAATGAAAGATTTATACGGAAAACAGGTTGGTGCTTTCACGCCGTCCTTTCTCGACCTGTCCAAGTGGCTGAACGAACCTCCGGACGAGGATTCCACTATTGGCGATCAGATTGCGGTTATGGCGGCGGTTCAGCAGGAAGCCCGGAAGCATCTCAACATCGCGGTTCACTGCCTCGTGCCATATGATCCATGGCAACAAGCGTGGGATGAACATCGGGAAGTTTCTAACCCAGAGGAACGTACGACGGCATTCGACTTGGTTCGTCATGCCGTCGAGAAGCAAGGCTACGTGGGTGTGAAGCTATATCCGCCGATGGGCTTTCTGCCGGCGGAGAATGCGTCGTCGGGCCTAAAATATCCCAAGCGCGCCACTGAAGAGCTGCCGGATTTTGCGCGTAAACTCGATGCAGCGCTCGACCTGCTCTATGCGTGGGCGGACAAGAAAAACGTGGCCGTATTGGCTCACGCGACGAATAGTTGGGGCGCCGGTCCGGACTACGGGAGTCGCGCCAGCCCGGCAGGATGGCGGCCGGTATTGGAAAAATATCCCAAACTTCGACTCAATCTCGCGCACTTTGGTGGTTTTCGCGAGGACCCGGATCCGTGGGAAGAAATTGTGGGTTCGATGCTAAAGGATGATCGTCACCTTTACACCGATCTGAGCTATCTCTCCGAGGCACTGCCATCAGCATCGGAGCATCAACGTCAACGAATAGCAGACAAGTTGAAAGTCTGGATTGAGGACTACCCTATAGGCAATCAGCGGATTCTGTACGGCAGCGATTATCTCATGCTCGGACGAGAACCCGATCACTATCAGTTTTTTGGGGCGGTTCAAGAAACACTGAAAAACACCGGAGTGGACTGGTCGCGGTTTGTTCGAGGTAACGCAATAGAGTTTTATGGGCTTGGGACAGGCCAGCCGGCACGAGAAAGACTTGAGGCGTGGTACGACACGGTCGGCTTGGACCGGAACTTGCTAAACGAAACGTTTTAAGTACTCCGGCGCTTTTTCTTAGGTAAGAACCCGCGGCTTGGGTGCTCGGCGATTCCACCGCTGGCAACAGTGCCGCACCCCTTTCACCGATCATGGCGTTGACCCATATACGTGCTGAATCCCCTGTATCAACACGGGCAATTGGTCGAACATCGTCTGGGAGAAGCGACATGGCACTGGATGAGAACAAGCTTCACGAATTTCTTGGGCGAGCGCTCGTCGATCTGGGCGGCGCCGTCAACGCCGTTCTCATGTCGATCGGCGACGAACTTGGGCTGTACGGGGCTCTTGCGAAGGGCCCGCAAACGCCGGCCGAACTTGCGCGCAACACGGATACCAACGAACGCTACATTCGCGAGTGGCTGAACTGCCAAGCGGCCGGCGGCTATGTCAGCTACGATAAGTCAACCGGCAAATATTTTCTTAGCGAGGAGCAGGAACTTTGCCTGGCAAATCCGAACGGGCCCGTCGATCTGCCGGGTGCCAGTTTAGTGGCGCGCGACTTTTTTCATGTACACGACCGTGCGCTGGAGAATTTCCGGACGGGTGAAGGCATGGAATGGGGCGAACATCATCCTTGCCTGTTCCACGGAACGGAACGCTTCTTCCGTGCCGGCTATAACGCCAACCTTCTTTCGTCGTGGATTCCGGCGCTCGACGGTGTGGAAGCCAAGCTCAAAGACGGCGCGCTGGCGGCGGATGTCGGCTGCGGACACGGTGCCAGCACGATTTTGCTCGCCAAGGCGTTTCCGAACTCCGAGTTCATTGGCTACGACTACCACGCCCCCTCGATCGAAACCGCAACTGAGCGCGCGAAGGAGGAAGGTGTGGCCAATGCGCGATTCGAGGTTGCCGATGCCACGGGCTATGCGGGCAAGGATTTCGATCTCATTGCGTTCTTCGACTGCCTGCACGACTTTGCCGATCCGGGCGGCGCGGCGCGCCATGCGCGAAGCGCTTTGAAAGCCGACGGACGCTGCATGCTGGTTGAGCCGTTTGCCGGCGACCAAGTCGAAGACAATCTCAATCCCGTGGGACGGCTCTATTACGGCGCATCGTCGCTCGTTTGCGTGCCGGTCTCGCTGGCTAAGAACGGGCCGGCGCTTGGTGCGCAGGCGGGGGAAAAGCGATTACGCGAGATCATGATCGATCAGGCGGGGTTCTCGGCCATGCGGCGTGCCGCCGAGACTCCCTTCAATATCGTCCTCGAGGCAAGGCCTTGAAGCATGGCCAATATGTGCCGGCACTGAGCGGACATCGATTTCGATAGCGAGCATGACGGTGTCAATGCGAGGCGGCGGATGGCCGCCTCGCATTGAGGGACGCGTTGCTAGTGCGTCTTGTTGTAATAGGCCTGGGCTTTGGCGAGGTTGCCTTGCGGGTCCTTCATGAACTGCGTCTTGGCGTCCTCACTGCCGAAGCAGTAGCTTTTGCCGCCAATGTCGCCGCTGATCGTGCAGTCCGTGTGGATATCCTTACCGAGCGCAAGACCCATGGCGCACATATCGTCGAACTGGGCGGCCAGTGCGCCGGTTGCGAACAGCATGGCGCCGGATAAAGCCGAAATGAGGTAGAGCTTCTTCATCGTAAGTCCTCCTGACTTGCAATTGGCAAAGGACGAAAGGTCCTTTGCAGATGCGGTCAGGCTAAGAGCGGATCAGGCGAAACCTATGTGACTTAGGTCACGAGGCTGCGCTCACAAGTTCGCGATGTTCAGTTGATCAGCGATCGTGGCGCGCGGCCCTAAAGCGTCTTGTCGAGCAAGCCCTCGATGGATAACGCGCTCGTGTCGCCCACCGACCGGTCGAGCTCCGTCTCGCCCTTGTAGACGATCAGCGTGCTCTGCGACCGGACGTTCAGCGCCCGCGCGACATCCTTCTGTTTATCGAAGTCGACTTTGAATACGACCAGGTCCTTGTACTTCGGCTCACGCGTGAGTTGGGTGAGGATCGGGTTCTGCGCGCGGCACACGCCGCACCATACAGCGAACACATCGACCAGGATCGGCTTGCCGGCTTCCTGCGCGGCGGCGAAAGCGTCCGGCGTGAACGGCGTCCACTCGGCCGCCGGAGCAGGCGGTGACAAAAGAAGGATAACGCCAACGACGCCGGCAACGAGAGCGCGATAAACGGCGATAGCGGCAGAATTGACGTACGCTCTATGCATCGTGCACCTCCTTGATGCGCGTTCGAACGGCGGACTGCCTGCTCCCTAACATTCCGTCCCGACGGGCTCTGTGACCTTGGTTACGTTGCCGGCTGGGCCTTGGGCGCTCGTGGATGAGTCGCCGATAAGCCCAGACCTGCCGGCTAAGGACTAAAGGGGATCCCCGTCGGCTCTTGCGTGGCCGGCCGGCCCAGGCCGATCAGCACGGCCTGCCGGACGCTTATGGCCGTAAGAAAGCTCGCCGCAATCATCTCTCCGCCGTCCTCTAGAATCGCGGCAAGAAAAGTGAGGCGAGGTGAGGCCAAGGCCTGAATCTGGATGTGAACCATATCGACGACGACGCCAAAGAAGATGAGAAGCCCAAGCCACGGGAGTTGGCGGTGGGTAAAGTCCTTGGATTCGGTGTCGGCCACGCGATAGGCGATAGCCATGGCACCGAACAGCGCGATACCGGCGCCGGTGACGGCGATAAGCTCGCCGAAATCTACCGCGCGCAACGCCAAGGCGGGACCCAAGTCGAACGCAATCACGAGCCTATTGCCAAGGCGCTCATGGATTTGCGTGGCGTCGTCCAACAGGAAATAGGCGAACAGCACTGCCCATGTGAGATAGAGCGGCTCGCGTCTCCGCCAGAAGCAATAAGCGCAAGCCAAGGCGCTTACAGCCCATTTGGCATAGTTGAACCACTCGGGAATGCTGCCATCGCGCGTGACGTCGAACCGGGCATCAAGAAGACCGCGCGACCGCAGCCATATGTGGACGATGATGAAGGTCAGATCGAAAAGGACAAGCAGAGAAAGAA
The DNA here is from genome assembly GCA_964523345.1 of uncultured Methyloceanibacter sp. Taxonomy (GTDB): domain Bacteria; phylum Pseudomonadota; class Alphaproteobacteria; order Rhizobiales; family Methyloligellaceae; genus Methyloceanibacter. Next base: position 12,194 of record CAZFYL010000047.1, on the reverse strand, counting down.
GGGAAACTCCGCTTAGACGTGTCAGCCCATTGGTCCACGGATGGCTTTGCGGCTGAAAGACTTCACCGCCGCCTTGGTCATAGACGGATCGCCTTGCCTGCTTTTCCAACGTCATGTTCGACTTCCCCCCGATGGTCCAGCACTGGAGCCACAAGCCGCACCATCATATTATGGCCCGGAATGTCCGCTTTTGGTACTGAGGCGATGTCGATTTCGGCGCTGATCCCGCAAAACCGATTGACTAAAACTAAGGACCCTTCGGCGCGACGTCGGCCCGGGCGATGCGGCCTTTCTTGTCGATCTCGGCAATGAGCCTCATCTTCCCTGTGTCGGCGTTTCCCATAATGATGATTTCGTCGTTGCCTTCACACAGTTGCATGAATCGCTGCCAGGAACGGATTGGCGTTTTTTCGCTGAGGCCATCGTTCTTGTCGTTGCCGCTGTCGGATACGTAGATCTTTCTCATCAGCGTTCGCCTCCGTCTCATGGGCTGGGTTGGCTAGGGCGTGAACTCATAAATCCGTCGTCCCAACAAAGAGAAGTTCAATGCGGCCAATCGCAAACAAAACAAGCCGGGCACGTCCGAAATGAGTTCTCGACAATAAGTGGCAGAGAGCGCAGGCTCCAAAAGTGCGTGGGTGACCCTCCGGGGAGTTGGCCGTCCCTTCGATGGCGTTTTCTGTGACGCGGAGCCCACGCACGCTATCTGCCTGAATCGGTGCCGAGTCCGGCCGGCGAGGCGGCGACGAAACATCATCTCGAAAGCATCTTACTCTGAAAGTTGTTGTTCGTGACCGAAGGAGTACCTTTTGTGTCCCACCACACTCTATTGCTCGAGCAAGATGGCCCTGGCTCCTACAGGTTCAACTTCGCGACCGAGCGTGGAGAGATTTCGGGTCGCGTCCGGGTCGGACGGGAAGGGCCGCCGGACAATCGCTCCGATGCCGACCAAGAGCAAGCGGCATTAAACCAGATCTTGGCGCTCTCGAGAGAATTCGCGCAGGCCTGCGGCGACTAGTGGGCTGAGAAAACGGTAGCGGCGGGAATACGCTGCAAAATCAGACCGCTCTACGATTGGTGTTCTGGGGGAAGGAGACGTCACGCAAGCGCCTTGGAGCCGAAAATGTGGTTATCCAAAGGCTCTGCAACAGCGTATGATCCCCTCGCAGCTTGCCTGCACCGGCGCGCCACGCGACGGGCATATTGATTTCCAAGATTGGAGAAAGAATGCAGCACCCCGGATTCTTCCGACGTGGGGATCCCATGTCCGTGCAAAGCATAGTGACCGCGGTCGGTGCTGAGCTGAGTGTCTTGAGCGATGGCGTGACCGAAATCGACGATTTGCGCGCGTTGAACGATGCATCGGTTACCCATCTCAGCTTTTGTACAGGCCCCAGATATGCCCGGGAACTCGTGGCCACGAATGCGGGCGCCTGCCTTATCAAGCGGCGTGACCTGAGCCTCATGCCCAAGCGTGTCGTCCCGATCATTACCGACACGCCTCACCGCGCCTTTGCCATGGCGATCGGGCTCTTCTATCCCTCTTCGCTTCAGCCCGAGGCCACGGCGGCGATGGCCGATGGCCGGCTGGTCCACCCGACCGCCGAGATCGCCGACGATGTCACGATCGAGCCCGGAGCAGTCGTTGGCCGCGAAGCGAAGATTGGCGAAGGCACCACGATTGCTGCCGGTGCCGTTGTAGGTTACCGGGTGTTCGTCGGACGCGACTGCTATATCGGCCCTGCTGCATCGGTGACCCATGCCTTGATCGGTGACCGGGTGACGCTCCACGCCGGCGCGCGTCTTGGGCAAGATGGTTTCGGCTACGCCGTGAGCCCCGAAGGACACTTCAAAATCCCGCAGATCGGACGTGTGATCGTCGGCGATGACGTCGAAATCGGTGCGAATTCGACCGTCGATCGCGGTTTTCTTACCGATACGAAGATCGGCGAAGGCACGAAGATCGATAATCTCGTGCAGATTGGCCACAACGCGGTTGTCGGCCGCCATTGCATCATCGTTTCCCAGGCGGGAATCGCCGGATCCGTGCAACTTGGCGACTTCGTCGTCATGGGCGCGCAGTCGGGGGTGGTCGAGCACGTAAAGGTCGGCGATGGGGCGCTCATTGCCGGCATGGCCCATGTTAAGAACGATGTGGCCGCCGGGGCGCGCATGGGCGGTACGCCGGCGCGGCCATTCGCCGAATGGGCCCGCGAGGTGGCTGCGGTGAGGAGGCTTGGTAAGAACAGCCGTCAAGCCCAGACATAATCATACGCGTCAAGACATGCAGGGACCCAATATAGCACAAGCAGCGCCGCCACGACTGCTTGTGGTTCGGCCGGGATGCTTGCACTGCGGTGGACGCAACCTTGCAACCGGCATGGCGGGGTTCTCGTTGCACTTGCATTCGCTCCGGGCGATCCCCATCTTAAGTGGACTGTCATACCGCCCACAGGTGATGACCGGCAAAGATGACCGTGCTTTGCGCACGCAACCCTTTTCCGAACATCTCAGCATGCCGAGCTTGGGTCGCGCTCGGGGCTCCATAGACGTTTTGAACCGCCGAACGCCCGCGTGAAGAGAGGATTTGCACAATGTCATTGTCATTCGATTATTCGGCCCTAGCCGAACTTTATCCGACCAGGAGCTATAAGCGCAGGGCGGGATCCGTTTCCTACAAGCGATTTGAGGTTGCCGCGGAAGCCGTGCGTTTCGCCATGGAAGAACTTCCGCCGGAATTTCTTTTGGGCACTTATCTTGAGGTCGACGAGGAAAGGTTCAACGGCAAGCAAATCCGTTCGTTGTACGAGAGCGAAGATTATCCTCTCCCCCGCAAGAAGAAGAGCACCCGGGCGGCCAAGACCTAGGCCAAAACAAGTTGCTTATGACAACGTGCACGGGGGTGCCGGGGCCGGTCGATTGTTTCGACGTCGAATCGGCAGGCGCGGGAAATGAGGTCTGGACAAAGCGTCATAAAGAGCGCACGCACCTAATCGTGCGTCAGTGACCCTCCGGCGAGTATGCCATTCATTCGCGTCCCTGTGACGCGGAGCCCACGCACGACCATACCTGCCTAGACGAGTGCCGCATGCGGCCGTGGCAGGGCCAACATCATGCCAGGTCTGAAAAGACTCGAAAGGAGGTCATCCTGAAAGTTTTTGTTCGCGATAACAATGTCGACAAGGCCCTTAGGGTTTTGAAGAAGAAACTGCAACGCGAGGGACTGTTCCGTGAAATGAAGCGCCGAAGAGCCTATGAAAAACCCTCCGAGAAAAGAGTGCGCGAGAAGGGGGAGGCAATTCGCAGGGGCCGAAAGGCGGCGCGAAAGGCCGCGCAACGCGAAGGCCTGCTGCCCAATCCGCGAAAGAAGCGGGCTACAGCCGGACGGCGCTTCGGCTAGGCCATAGCCACTTTTTCGTCATGGTTTTGCAGCAAGTCCGCTCGGCGCGCGGGCTCCAATCCAACTTTCAACCACGGGAGATATTTCGATCATGAGCACGGCCAGAAAAGCGCGGCCCTTTCGCGTGGGAAAGCCGCCTAAGAGGGTGCTCATTGGAGAGACTCTCGAAGAGGAGGCGGCTCGACTTGAAAAGGAGATCGCCGCTCATCCGGTGACGCGGTGCGAAGCTGGCGCGCATCAACCTTCCTCCTCGCGGCCGGGCTGGAGCAGCAAGCCCCTTATTCCGGTTTCTGAGCAGGTGGTGGCCGAGGGCATCGCCAAGAAGATGATGCGGAAGACGAAAAAGAAATCTTAGGGTCGATGCCCGCTCATGCCGGCGAACGCCTCAAGGTCGATGAGGCAGAAATTTTGGCTTGTAAACCCTGCTGCTAGCGCCTATGTAAGCGCATCGACATTTGGCCGGACAAATGGCCGTTTCGCCTTCGCTGATTGCCAGGCGCACGTTCAGACCCCTCCAAACATCGACGAACGCGCTTCGGTCCTCACCTTTGGTGCGGCCGGACGCAGAACTGCAAACTGACTATAGCGAAAGGACGACCCCTTATGACTAAGGGAACTGTGAAATTCTACAACGAGCAAAAGGGATTCGGCTTCATCGAGCCCGAAGACGGCGGCAAAGACGTTTTTGTGCATGCCACCGCGCTTGAGCGCGCCGGCATCAGCAGACTCGTGGAAGGCCAGAAGGTCTCTTTTGACACCGAGGTAGACAGCCGCAGCGGCAAGACCGCCGTGGGCACGATCGAGGCCGCCTAGTCCTAAACGGACAAGGTAAGCTTTGACATTGAGAGCCGTCCCTTTCGGGGGCGGCTCGTTAGTTTTAGGGGGCGCAGCGGCAGGCAGACATTATCTAAATGGCCGCGCAAAGACTTCATCAGCCCCGTTCCCCATGCGGGGCTTTTTCTTAGGGATAGAAACCGCGACTTGTTATCGGCTCATCTGGCTCTTGGCGAGCCGCCCGGCAGACGCTACCTTCCGCAAACCGCATGTCCCGCCGCCGCCCCAAACGCACACCGCGAAAGAAGCGTGAAAAGATCGCGGAGGCGCCCGCCGAGGCGGCTTCCGCCGAGGCGGCCGGCGCCGAAGATGCACCGGCGCCCCCACGCACAAGGCTCGCCTCTAGGCCGGTCATTCTGATCGCTCTCCTTGCCGCGCTCGCGATCGTCGCCGCAGGTTTGTACATTCAGTTTTTTGCCGCGCCGCCCAAGTCGCCGGCCCCCGGTGCTGAGTCAACAGAGACACTTAGCTTCGTCGGCAGCGAGACCTGCACCGGCTGCCATCGCAAGGAAGGGGAGCTTTGGCATGCATCGCAACATGCCCATGCCATGGATCATGCTACCGAAACCTCGGTGCTCGGCGACTTCGACGACGCGAGCCTGGACCATTTCGGCGTTCATTCCCGCTTCTTCCGCAAGGACGGCAAGTTTTTCGTGGAGACCGACGGCGCCGACGGCAAGCTCGCCGACTTCGAGGTGAAATATACGTTCGGCCTCGATCCGCTGCAGCAATATCTCGTCGAGTTTCCCGACGGCCGCATCCAGGCGCTGCCGCTCGCCTGGGACAGCCGTCCAAAGGAAGACGGCGGCCAGCGCTGGTTCCATCTCTACCCGGACGAGGCGCTGCCGCACGATGACATCCTGCATTGGACCAAGCTCAATCAGAACTGGAATTTCATGTGTGCGGAGTGTCACTCGACCGACGTCCGCAAGAATTACGACGCGGCAACCGATCGCTACGCCACCACCTGGAGCGAAATCAACATCGGCTGCGAAGCCTGTCACGGTCAGGGATCGCGCCATGTGGCCTGGGCCAAGGACAAACATTGGTGGCGGCTGTTCGGGGAGGGGGGCGATCCCGACAAAGGACTGCTGGCGCGCTTCGATGAGCGGAACGGCGTGACTTGGGGCCACGATGCCAAAACCGGCGCGCCGGAGCGCAGTGCCTCGCCCGCCTTCTTGCGCAAGGAGGTCGAGGCCTGCGGACGCTGCCATGCGCGGCGCAGCCAGATTTCAGAGGATTGGACACCCGGAAAGCCGCTGTCGGAGACCCATGTCGTGTCGCTGCTCCGCCAGGGGCTTTACCAGGCCGACGGCCAGATGCTGGACGAAGTCTATAATTACGGGTCGTTCAAGCAGAGCAAGATGTTCGCGGCCGGCGTGACGTGCAGCGATTGTCACGATCCGCATAGCGCTAAGTTGCGGCTTTCAGGCAATCAAGTCTGTCTGCAATGCCATGCCGGCAAATATGCGGAGGCCGCTCATACGCATCATCAGAATGTCAGCCCGGCGCCAACTTGCGTGGCGTGCCATATGCCGGCGCGCAACTTCATGGTGGTCGATCGCCGGCACGACCATAGCTTTCGCGTGCCGCGGCCGGATCTGTCGGCCAAATTCGGAACCAACGACGCCTGCACGGATTGCCATACGGACAAATCGGCCGCGTGGGCCGCGTCGGCAATCGAGGACTGGTTCGGTCCGGCGCGGAAAGGCGTTCAGAACTATGCAGCAGCCTTCCATGCGGCGTGGACCGATCAGCTGGACGCGGAAAACCTGCTCACCGCGGTTGCCGCCGATGTAAAGACGCCTTCAATCGCCCGTGCCAGCGCGCTTACCGAGCTTGCCGCCTATCTGTCGCCGTCCAATCTGATCATCGCCAAGAAAGGGCTTGCCGATCCCGACCCGCAAGTTCGCCTCGGGTCCCTCGATATGCTTGAGACTCTGCCGGCAGGCCAGCTCTGGCCGCTGGCCTCGCCGCTGCTCTCCGATCCGGTGCGCGGCGTGCGCATTCGCGCCGCCTATCTGCTCGCAGGCGTACCGGCCGGACAGTTGACGGGTGAGGACCGCAACCGGCTCAACCGCGCCAGCGAAGAATTCATCGCCGCTCAGCGTCTCAATGCCGACCGGCCCGAGTCGCGTGCCATGCTAGGGACCTTTTATGTCCGGCGCGGCCAGACGGCGGAAGCCGAGGCCGAATACAAGGCGGCGCTTCGCTTAAGTCCTGCGTTTGCGCCGGCGGCGGCAAACCTGGCCGACCTTTATCGCCAGCTCGGCCGCGAGGAGGATGCGGAAAAGCTCTTGCGTCAGGCGATCGAGACCTCGCCCCAAGACGGCGGCTTGCATCACGCTCTTGGGCTTGCGCTCGTGCGTCTCAAGCGGCCGGACGAAGCGCTCGAGGAATTGCACCGGGCGACCGAGCTGGCGCCCGATAATGCGAGATACGCCTATGTCTACGCGGTCGGGTTGGATTCGGCCGATCGCCGCCCCGAAGCCATGACGGTTCTCAAACAGAACCTGGCGCGGCATCCGGGAGACCGCGATACCCTCACGGCGCTGATACGCGCCAGCCGCAGTCAAGGAGACAACGCGGCGGCGCTCGATTATGCCGAGCGATTATTGAAGATCATTCCAAATGACCGGGCCCTGCCCACACTGATCGAGGCGTTGCGGCGCGAAGTTCCAGAGCAAAAGAACCCATGACGCGCGAGACAATGCGAACATTGGCGCATTAGCTCTTTTGCCCGCCGCCGATATCGACCTTGGTTTTTTCGCCCCTGAGCCTGGCGATGATGGTCATAGTCCTAGTTGTCGTGCTGTGATATAATACGTAGTGTGACTATCCCTGTGAGTGGCTGGGCTACAGGGGCAGGAAATGATCAGCAACTTGACTGAATGGGTTCAGTCGGCGCTCGTCATGTTGATGGGATGGTTGCGGTCCCGAACCCACGATTTGTGGGTCGGCTTGAAACCATCTCGAGCCGGACTCCTCACCGTTGCGATCCTCTTCGCGCTTCTGTTCGAACCATGGTCGCAGCAGGGCCGCGACGTGCTGCTTGAGTACGGACTTGCGGACCCAGCAGACGATCCTTGGGCGCATATCTGGTTCTACGCCGCAACATTCTGCTTTGCAGTATTGGTTTGGACAGCGTGCCGGATTTCGTCGGTCTTCCGTTTCGAGAAGGAAGAGGAGACGCTCGATCATTATCGAAGGCTGTTTCCCCGTCCACCTTTCGAAGGAGGGTCCCCAGAGGCGATTGCAGATGCCGACCGGCGTGTTGCCAATATTTATTGCGTGCGTGAGTGGGCACCCCGCTTTCTTGGACTCCTTGTGCCATTGATCGTTGCTGCGGGGTTTGTTGTCTTCGCCGGCAGAGACGGTATCGATAACGCGCTTATCTGTCTCGCAATAGCGCTGACGATAGCCCTCATGTTCATTCCCTTCATCCCCAGCGTCCAGAAAATAATTGCTAAAGCGGCTCAATGGGCATCCGAAAGAAACCTTTGGCCGCTCGCTCAAACGGGCGGAGCCATTCATCACGTGGCGAGAAAGCTGGATAAGAGAACGGGGAATGTGAGAAACCCGGCGACGAATTGGTCAGACCTCACGGAACGGTTCGGCCGGTTTGTTTTGTTTGCACTGAAGGTACTCGGCGCCATTGTTGTTGTGAGCGTGATTGCCGCCGCAGTCTGGCCTCTGGGGTTTGGCGAGATTTTCGGACCCTTCGCGGTCGCAATGCTGGCGCTGACGGTCATGCTGATCATCGGGACCGGCATCGTCATGCTGAACAGGGTGTCGAATTTTCCCTGGTTTTTGATTCTGGTATGCGTGGCGCTCGCGCTGAGCTTTCTGGACGCCCACTATATGCGTTTCCTGAAAGATACCGAGAAGGCTGTCGATGCCAGAGCAACTCCCTCCGACCTCCTCGATAAATTCGTGGCCAGCGATGAGGGAGGCAACTCGGCGCAACCGCAACCGGTTGTTTTCGTCGCCACGGCCGGGGGCGCCAGCCGGGCTGCCTATTGGACCGCAAGTGTGCTGGGCGAGCTGAACGCAACCATACCGGACTTCGACAAGCAATTGTTCCTCATAAGCGGCGTGTCGGGAGGCTCCGTCGGCGCGCTCTTCTATCGCGCCGCGCTGACTGCGGCCCCCGATGACAAGGAGAGCATCAAGGAGATCGCCAAGTCGGCTGCCTCCGGCGACTTCCTTTCGCCGACCCTCGCGTCGATGTTCATACGCGACTTGATCCCTGGATTGCCATTGTCCGATCGGGCTGAAGCTCTGGAACGAGCGTGGTCAAAGTCCTTCGAACAGGCGTGCAATCGTGTACTCCCTAAGGAGGACTCCGGGGAGGCTAAGCCTTGTCCGGTCAGTCTCGAAAACGGCTTTCTCGAGCTTTGGCAAGATAGCCCTGGATGGCCCGCCCTGATCCTGAACGGCACGATTGTCGAGAGCGGAAGCCGGGCGGTGGCGAGCAGCCTCAGGCTTGACTGCAGGAACGCGCGTCACTGCCACATCGCCGACATTGCCGATATTTTGAAGAGCGAGAAACGGGATCTTGTTGCCAGTTCTGCTGCTAACGTCAGTGCTCGATTTCCGCTCGTTGGGCCTTCAGGCAGAGCAAAAATCGATGAGCATGGCACAGTGCGAAGTGTTGTTGACGGTGGTTATTTCGATAATTTTGGCGCGATAACCTTGACGCAGATCTTGTCGGAACTTGAACCGGTATTCAAAAAAAACAACTTGGTGCCGATTGTCATCCAGATCACCAGCGATCCTGAATTTTTGCGCCCGCAAGATGATTGGCACGAGCAACCTTATATTGGCACGAGTACACCCGGTGGGCATCAGATGTTCAAGCCAATGGTAACGATGCTGAATCTACGCGGTGCCCTCGGCAGGCAGGCGTTCCTGAACCTTGCGGCACAAGCCCAACGCATGGGTGGCGCCTATTTCCATTTTGGTCAGTGCAAAGTGCCTGCGGGTAGCGCACCGCTGGGTTGGGTGCTGTCGAAAACGTCCCGTCACGTGCTTGACGGTTACGCGGACGGCCAATGCGGGAATGCCGATCAAATCGAGCGTATCAAGGCCTGCCTGGAGAGTCCTAAGCCTGGCTGTGGCCTGCCAGAGGCTCTTCCCGGCTGACCGAAGAATGCGTATGCCGCCTTGCGCGTCGCTTCAGCTCTTGGCACTGAGCGGATAGGCGTGCCGACGAGCTTGATGTCGGCAAATAGAACGCACTCGCATATTAGCGCTTTCGCCCGCCGCCGATATCGACCTTGGTTGTCTCGCCCCTGAGTCTGGCGATGATGGTGGCGCAACAGGCATCGCCCCAGATATTCACGCTGGTGCGGCACATATCGAGCACGCGGTCGAACACCAAGAGAACGCCGATCGCTTCCACCGGCAAACCGATTGCGGCGAGAATGATGGCGATCGCCACCAGCGAGGCCGAGGGCACGCCGGCAACGCCGATCGAGGTCAGAAGCGCAATGGTGACGACCGTGAACTGCACGCCGAGACTGAGCTCCAGCCCATAGGCCTGCGCCAGGAACATGGCCGCGGCGCATTCATAGAGCGCGGTTCCGTTCATGTTGACCGTAGCCCCGAGCGGCAGCACGAAGCTCGACACCTCGTTCGACACGCCGACTTTCTCTTCGATCGTGTCCATGGTCACCGGCAAGGTCGCCGACGACGAAGAGGTCGAGAAGGCGGTGAGCAGGGCCGGGGCCATGGCGCGCATGGTCGCAAACGGTTTGACCCGGCCGACGAACCGCAACAGCAAAGGCAGCGTGATCAGCGAGTGCAACAGAAGCGCCGCGACCACGGCGAGCGCGAAGACGGCGAGCGGCTGTGCCGCCGCAAACCCTGTCTCGGCAATCACCGCGGCGACCAGGCCGAACACGCCAATCGGCGCAAATTTCATAATGAGCTCGGTGATCTTCATCATGACGTGAAACACGCCATTCCAGAACTTGAACAACGGCTCGGCATAGTCGTGCGACAGATGAGTCATGAAGTAGCCGAACAGGAGGGAAAAGAAGATCAAACCCAACATCTGACCCTCGGCCGCCGCCTTGACGATATTGGGCGGCACCATGCGCTTGAACACGTCCACGACGTCGCCGGCGCCTTTGCCTTCGATCTTCGCGCCGATGTCCGCGGCCGGCGCCTCGAGCGCCAGGATGTCGCCCGCGGGCTTGCCGTCGACATAGCCGGGCGCGACGGTATTGATGACGAACAGGCCGATCAGGATCGCGGCCAGCGTCGTGACGGCGTAAAACAGCAGGGTCCGCCCGCCAAGCGCGCCGATATTGCCGCCCGACCCGATGCCGGCAACGCCGACGATGATCGACGATGTGATCAGGGGCACGATGATCATTTTCAAGGCGTTCAGAAAGATCTCGCCGACAAACTTGAACATCGAGACATAGCTGACGCCGAGGAAGGCCGGTGTGGCGGCGTCGGTGGTGAAGTGCTTGACGATCGACCCGACAATGGCCGCGAGCACGATGGCGATCAGGATTTGCCAGTGGAGGGCGAGCTTGCGCGGCATTCTTGCTCCGTGGAAAGCGGGCGAAAAGAAAAGCATCCGTAGCCAACCCGTGGGAGCTTCGGTGTCAACCCGGAATATCCGCTTATGATGCGGTGCGGAATGATTTCGGCGCCGAGACCTTTCGGCTTTCAGGCACAAACCGCACATCGCCAAACCGGGCCTCACTATCCGCTCATGGCCCAAAGCAGGGGGCTGCTTTCAGAACGGGCCTCCCTTGTCACAATCCGGATATGAAAATGTCGTGATGCTTGGATTTCGCGACTCACAACGGGGGCGAAAGCATGCGGTTCACTTTTCTTGCCCGGAACCGGGCAGAGTCCGGGGCGACTTGCGCCGGCGGCGTCAATTATCAAGATGGGACGCAGCAACGGCGTCGAAGCAAGAACAAACGGCTGCGGCAGGCGGTGCACCGCCACAAGCCGATTTCCAAGCGAGGCATCCAGGAGCGGCTGTTCACGCTGGCGTTTTCCGGGCTCGTCTATCCGCAAATCTGGGAAGATCCGCTGGTAGACCTGGAAGCTTTGTCCCTTAAGCAAGGCGAACACCTGGTCGCGATTGCGTCGGGCGGCTGCAATATTCTGAGCTATCTCGCCACGGCCCCGATCCGAATCACGGCCATCGATCTCAATCCGGCGCACGTGGCGCTGAACAGACTGAAGCTTGCGGCGATCCGGAACCTGCTGGACTACCGCGCGCTCCACCGTTTTTTGGCCGAGGCCGATGCGCATGAGAACGTGCGCGCCTATAAGGACTATATCCGGCCGAATCTCGATGAGACGTCGCGGCGCTATTGGGAAACGCGCAATCTGCTCGGCCGCCGGCGGATTGGCTATTTCCGCCGCAATCTTTATCGGCACGGCCTGCTGGGCACCTTCATTGGCGCGGGCCATCTGCTGGCGCGGATGCACGGGTGCAACCCCAGAAAAATCCTCGCCGCCAAGAGTCTCGAAGAGCAGCGCCAGATCTTCGAGAGCGAGCTCGCCCCACTGTTCGAGAAGCGGCACATCCGTTGGCTACTCAACAAGCCGTCGGCCTTGTTCGGACTCGGTATCCCGCCATCGCAGTTCGATGTCCTGAAAGGCAACGAGACCCACATGTCGAACGTGCTGCGTCAGCGTTTAGAGCGGCTGGCATGCGGTTTCGATCTCTCCGACAACTACTTCGCATGGCAAGCCTTCGGCCGGCGCTACGGCGCCGGACCTCTGCCGCCCTATCTGCTGCGGGAGAATTTCGATAATTTGCGTGCTCGGATCGGTGACGTCGATGTGCAGCACTGCTCGCTCACCGAGTATCTCGCCTCTAAGGGAGACACATCACTCGATGCTTACGTGCTGCTGGACGCACAGGATTGGATGAGCGACGAAATTCTGAACGATCTGTGGCGCCAGATCGAGCGGACGGCGC
>CAZFYL010000046.1:6736-17334 GCA_964523345.1 uncultured Methyloceanibacter sp. | reverse complement strand
TTCACTGTAAAACGTGCGGGACGCCGCTGAAGATTCCCGACGAAGGCCGCTTTTAGTTCAATTCTCTTGTTGGCGACGTGAGGGACGACGGCAAGCCGGCCGTCAGTCTATTCGTGACTCTCGCTCAGGTACTGGACAACGAGTTGGTATTGCTCGGGGCTCAAGTCGATTTGCTCCATTTCGGCTCCCTCAAAATTCTTTTGGGGATTCGACAAGAAATCGATCAAGCGCTTCTTTGTCCAAACGCCCCCGGCGCGAGTCAGTGCTTGCGAATAGGGGTAGTCCTCGACCGATCCGATCTTGCGCCCCACCACGCCGGCTAGCGGCGGCCCGGCGATGGTTTCGTTAGAAACGGCATGACATCCGGCGCAATGGTCTTTGAAAATTTGTTCGCCGCGACCCGCCTTCCGTTGACTGGGCTTAGAAATCGTCTCTTCACCATTGAAGATCTTGCTCAAGGCCGCATTGCCGGAGACAGTGATGGCGGCATCTTGCTCGCGATCATCGCCGGACGCGCGCTTTCGCCTGATGAGGAGCAAAGTGCCCCGGTCCGTCAGCACAACCAATTGACCATTAGGCCGCTCTTTCAAATCTCTCAACCTCCGTCCCACATCGATAGGTTCTGCGGAAATGATCCGATCGCCGTCGCGACGGAGCCGCCAGATCGCCCTCCCTTTCAGTGAGGCGATGAGCAGATCGCCTTTCCAAAGGGGAAACTCATCACTGGACGTTTCGATCAGATTGCTTATGCCGATCGCGCTAACGAAGACGAAAACTGGTTTGGTATATCCGTCATGGCGGCCTTGTACCCGGTTGAGCTTCCAAATGCCGCTGCTGACCTCCGGCCAGCCATAATTCTCGCCGCGTCGCAGAATGTTCACCTCGTCGCCGCCAACAGGCCCGTGTTCTGTTTCCCAGATCAAACCGTCGGAGGAGACGGTGAGACCTTGCGGGTTTCGCAGGCCACTCGCGAAAATGGTGGCGCTCTTCGTATTGAGATTGATTTCGACTGCTTTCCCTAGATCGGAGTCCGGATCCATAGACGCCCTGATTGGATCATGAACACCGTCAAACTTGTGATCGCCGACGGTCACAAGCAGCGTATCTCTTGAAGTTTGCGCGAGGCGCCCTCCGGATTGGTGGCCGGAAAAAAAGAACCTGTCTCCTGCTCTAAGCGGGATACATGGCTTTGCGACAAAAACAGTCTCCCAGCTTGAACCGTCAAAGAGTACTTTTTCTTTGCTTACGTCTATCGTTACGCGGCTTACGACAAATTCAATGCAGTCTTCCGCGTAGCGATGGTGACTTACGTAGAGATCGAAAGTCCCATCGGCGTTCCGCAATGGCAGCAGATCCATCGTGCGAAATTTTTTCTTTCGCATGAAATCTAATTCGAAACGGGGGTCCTTCGTGATGGCGCTGCCGGTGAGCTCCGAAAGTCCCATCGGCACCTTCGCATCGACATATTGGAGTTCGTAATCAGCGCCTGCCTCTTCTTGGCGAAGATAGCCAAGTTTCCCATGCGGCGTGACGAACAAAATGTAATCGTCGATGACCGCAACCGCGCCGCCTCGGCCCGCGCTCCTAATTGGAAACTCCACAAACTCAAGGGTTTCAAATGCCGTCTTGAGGGCGTTGAATTTGAACGTTTGGGTGTTTGCGATGTCGCGCTTTTTGGGCCGGGAAGCGCGCCGAACCTTTGTGGTGTCGCGTTTCTTGGTCTGAAAAGTACGCCACGGTTCCGAAGCCCAGGCAAGAATGGACTTTCCAGTCGTTGTCTGTGAGATGAGTAGGCCGCCAGCGGCGGAGGCGATGACGAGTGCTGCGGCCACCAAGCCTAGGACAAAGGCACTGGTTGATTTCCGCCCATTTCGCCGCCGGCCCCCGGTCAAAGCGAAACCTGTTCTCCATCGGCAGTCGCGCAAGTTTGCAGTGACGACCAGCCGTGGCTGTAAACTTTCGTTCCCTGAGAAATAATCTGAGAGATCATGTCATTCATGTTCGATAGGTGATGGCGCCTGATGCCTCCTGCCTCGCCCTTATTGTCATATCCGTAATGCGGCTGTCCTGGAGGCGTGCCAAACGAACACCCGTACAAATGGATTTCCCGTGCCCCCATCAGAAAGGCGAGTTGGGTGGCGACTCCCGCGATCGTCCCACCGGAACATAAGTGTGTTTGAGATGGAGAGATCGTGGGCTCTCGCAAAAACGGTGCGTATTGAAAGATCGTATGTCCCGGAGCAGGCTGTAAGCTGTCGTGGACAAACTGCTTATAGTGCTCGGCGGCGTGCAACGCCTCGACCAACACCCGCCGAACCTTTGAGTCCGGTATGACAGCGGGGTCATAGGGCGCAACAAAAGTGGGAACGACTCTGTGGCGAGCAATCTTGAAAGATGGCTCGAACCAACTTCTCTTGTTCGATTTTCTATCCCCGCAAAGAAAATAGTCAGCCTCTCTCACGGAATCGCAAAGTACGGAGCCGTTTACGGCGATACTAACGTCTTCCTCCCCCCGATAGAGATCGATCGTAGGGGAAGACCCGAGAACAGCGATGCTCTCTCCAGAGTGCTTGCCTTTAAGGAGTTCGATCCCGATCATCGGTCTAGACGTTCCCCCAAGCATGAGTATCCCGGAATAGTCCTCAAAGGCGCGCGCCGTCTTCCGGTCTTGTTAGCGTGCGGGGCCGATAAATCGGTCGAATACCTCTTGAATGGAGTCGATCTGCCTCTGGTCGACCTCGCGGCCGGTCTCGATAAGGTCTCCGAACACCGCTGAACCCACCCCGGATGCCTGGCCAGGCAATTGAACCTTGCCGCCCTTGCCGCCGAGCATGTCGCGCAGGATTTGGCCGAGGATATCGCCGCCGGGAGTCTGTTGCTGGCCGGGACCCTTTGGCGCCGATTGTCCCGGCAGGTCGATCTCATAAGGGCCGACGATGACAGGCTTGATCCGCCCCTCGCGAATTCCCTTCTCCAATTCACGGAGTATATGACCGAGCAAATCGCCGCCGCGCGTGGCGTCCCCTCCGGACTCGGTCGGTGCCGGAATGGGATCTTCACTCGGCACACGGGGCGCTTGGCGCTGACTGTCCGGGCCACCGCGGTCGGTTCCGAGGATGTCGCCGATCGGCGGAATGCCCCAAGGTGGCGATCCCGGTTGACCGGTGGCGTCGGGCTTCTGCCCTTGTCCAAAGATTTGCCGCAGGATGTCTACCAGCACACCGCCGCCCTGCTCGGGAGCAGGCTGGGGTGCTTGCGGCTCAGCCCGTCCCGAGCCGCTGCGCATCAGGCTGGAAAGGATCATTCCGACGATGACCGGCAACAGCTTCTTTAGGATGCCGGACGTGACACCGGAAAGATGCTGGGCTTGCGTGGCAATTTCCCGGCTTGCGCCAGGAGAACCGAACATCGCCGCGAGCGCCGCATTGCCAGCGGCGCGCGCCTCCGGCGAGAAGGCGGCACGCGGGTCGTCATAAGCGGCATCCAAGGCCGGCTGTTGCGCCATCAAGGCAAGCAGATTGGCGAGCCCCTCCGGGGTTTCGGTCGATCGCTTGAGCCCCATGGAGATGGCAGGCAGGAGCGAAGTCACGGCAGCATCTGTCTGCTCCGGCGTAAGACCAAACTTGTCGCTGATGACGTCCATCGCTTCGCCATGCTGAGCTCCGTTGAGGATTTCGTACAGGCTCGCCATTGTTCGATACTCCCGTCGCCAAGTAGGAACGCCCCATCCTAGCGGAAGCCGAAGCCAAGCGGAATCTCTCGCACACGGCCTCGAAATTGCCGGCGGCTAGATCGCTTAAGGCAAGATCAATGCGCGAGCTTGACCGCGCCGGTATAGAGCGCGCCGCCGATTACGCAAGGAAGGGCGATATAGGCCTGGCCAAGTGCAGAGGCCGCAACGCAGCCGGTGGCAATCGCAATCGAGCCCGCAGTCGCGCCCTTGGTCATTCCGGCTTCATTGGTCAGTTGCTGTCTCTGCGCGTTTTCGATGGCGCCGAACTGATCTTTGCGGATCTTCTCCGATTCGAAACTCTCGGCGGCCTTGATCACATCCTTCAGAGGTTCGGCGATTTCCTCCGGCTGGCGCTGATACTCGGCACGGTAAAGCGAGATCAATTGGCGGTCGCGTTCCGCGTAAGAGGCGAGCGTCCATTTCGCCGTGCCGCCGGTCGCGATCTTTTCGACCGCGCTGGGGTCATGCCCCCAGCCGGAAAAGACCTTGCGGAAGGAGAAGCCGTTATCGGACTTGCTCTTGGACCAGCGCAGCGCGGTCACGATGCGAACCACCGGTTCGTGCTGACCGGTGGCGACATAGTAGCCCCATAGCGCGTAGATGCCAGGCGAGCCGCCGACGTCGAGCGGCAGCGTCATCAGTGTCGGCCGCTTGCCGGCGAGGAAATCGTCGATCAACGGCCGGCGGAGCGGCATCAGCGAAGCGTTCTTCTCAAGAAGCTCACGCCAATCGGGGCGCCCGGAATAGGCGATCGCCCGGATGATCACGGCCTGCTCCTTGTCGGGCATGGGGAACATGTTGGGGATCATGCCCGGACCGTCCCTGGGATTGGTGCCGAGCACGCCGGCGATGAACCCGGTGCAGAACCAGGCCTTCTCCTCGTCGCCGAACAGGCCGTAGTCCTTCATCGCGTGGACCGCCGCAGGCACCCGCAATGGCTCTTTGTGGTCGCGGTAATTGGAGATCCAATCCATGAGCTGATCGGGCGAGGTGAACGCGCCTTGCGGCGCTGACGAGGCCTGCGTCCGAACTGCTTGCGTCTGAGGCGCTTGCGGCTGACTTTTCGCCGCTTGTCCGTCAGCCGGAGCGGTCACCTTCTGGACCGGTATCGGCGGACGCATGGTGGTGTATTGCTCGATCTTCACTTCGGTGGGCGGGACCGCAGCTTGCACCTGGGTGGGAGTCGCATCAGCTTGGGAAGGTGCGGGCGAGGCGAGCGCTTCTTGCGCCGGCGCAAGACGTTGCGGCGCCTGAAGGGCCGACCCGGTCTGCTTCGGAACGCTAACCGTGCCGGGCGGATCTTGCGTCTGCCCCGCGCAAGGAATGGCTAATCCGAAAAGGCTGCCGCAAACGAGCGCAATGCGCGCGTCAATACGCATGTCATCAGCTTTCTTCCCCCGGCCCCAGAAGTCTTGCTGACGAATCCCTTGAGCCCACAGGCGTGCCAACCCATGGGCAAGGGGCAATTTTCAAGGGTTTCATGGCTTTTTCAGGGCCGGACCGTTAACCATGATGCGGCTGGCCGCGTCTTGCGCGCTGTCCCCATGGAGTCCGGCCGCCCCCCAGCCTCGCGGTGCTGAAGGACGGCCGGTAGCCTCGCGTCTGGGCTGCGAGGGACTTGCCGCAAAGTCGCCAGCAGCTCCATCCTCCTCAACGGGGCCCAGCACCTCCTGGTCTCGCTAAAAAGCCTGCAAGTCGGGCGCGGGGGGGTGTTTCCTGCGCCCAAATCTTGACCAACGTGCTTGCCCTCAGCATGAGCGCTCCCTTATCATCAGTCCAATCGATAGTATCAATGACGAGTATCGACCACGGTAATCTTAGCAGGCTCGATCTCAATCTGTTGGTCGCGTTCGACGCGCTCCTGACGGAGCGCAGCGTCACGCGTGCTGCGGCCCGCGTCGGGCTCGGCCAGTCGGCCATGAGCCACAATCTCAGCCGGCTCAGGACGCTGTTCGGCGATGAACTCTTAACCCGTGGCGCCGACGGCATGCGTCCAACGCCCCGGGCGCTTGCGCTCGCCGGTCCGGTGCGGGTGACGCTTGCGCAGATTCAGGAAGCTGTTCTTGAGCGCGAAGACTTCGATCCCGAGACCGCCGGGAGAACCTTTCGTATCGGTCTTGCCGATTCCATCGAAGTGGCCATCGTTCCGGACTTGCTGGCGCGGCTTCGCCATCAGGCGCCGGGAGTCACGTTGCGTCTGCGCTCGATCAACCGGCTCACGATCCTGGACGAATTGGATAGTGGCGGCCTCGATCTCGGGATCGGCGTGTTCGATCACGGCCAAATTCATCACAAGCGCCGCCCGCTTTATACCGACAGCTTCCTCTGCCTGTTCAACGCCGCCTTGCTCGACTTCCCGCTGCCGATTTCGCTCGATGATTATTTGAGCGTGCCGCATGTCTTGACCAGCCTCAGCGAGGATGCCCATGGCGCCGTCGACGCGGCACTCGCCAAGCTCAAGCTGACGCGAACCATCGCCTTGACCACGCCCGGCTTCCTTGCCGTTCCCTTCGTGGTGAGCCGGGTGCCGGTGATCACCACCATGCCGCAGCGGCTCGCGCGCTACTTCGCCGAAGCCTTCGGACTTGCCACCAGCCCTCCACCCCTCGATCTCCCCGGGTTGGCCATCTCGCTGCTTTGGCATGCGAGCTTCGATCACGATCCGGGACATGTGTGGCTGCGCCAGGCCGTGTCCGGCGTGGCCGCGGAGGTCGCTTCAGGGCGTTAAGCGGGCCTCGCCCGGGTGTGGACAACTTCCCTTTTGGGGCCCCTTTTCGGCCGGGTTGGCTCCATGATGAGCCCGCTAATCGAATCACCAGTCAAAAGTCCTGGCAACAAGTTGAAGATCGATCGAAGGAGGTCCCCCATGGCTGCAAGAACAGCATCGGGAAGGAAAAGCGTGCCGTCTGAGAAGGCGCGCTGCAATGAGTTGAGCGATATCTTGGCGGATAGTTGGTGGGCGGTCGGCATACGCGGAATCGCGGCCATTGTGTTCGGCCTGATCTGCATAGTTAACCCGGGATTGGCTCTCACAGCGTTTATCTACGTATTCGCCGCCTACATGCTTGTCGATGGCGTGTTCGCTTTGTTTGCGGGCGTCAAGGCGGCTAGGAACGGCGAGCGCTGGTACCTGCTCATCCTCCAAGGCCTGGTCAGCCTCGCGGCCGCCGTGATTGCCGTCTCGTTGCCGTTGGCCACGATCGTGGCGTTGACCTGGCTCGTGGCCATCTGGGCGATTGTCTCGGGCGCGCTGATGCTCAGTGCTGCGTTCACGCTGAACCTCGAACACGGCCGCTGGTGGCTCGCACTCGGCGGTATCGCCTCGCTGATCTTCGGCATCCTTCTCATCCTCCAGCCGCTGATCGGGGCGGTGGTGCTGATCTTGTGGCTCGGCGCCTTTGGGCTCGTAATGGGCATTTTCCTGCTGATCCTCGCCTTCCAGCTTCATTCAAAAATGGAGGAGAAGACGCGGAAAGCGCCGGCAGGGGCAAAGAGGGCCTAAGGTCTTCACCCTTCGGGGCGTTATGATTAGGGCGCGGCGCTCGCGAAGTGCCGCGCTCTTTCTCTTGAGTTTCGCGAAATGCAGGCGTCAGACCTTCCCACCGTCAAGCTGCCAAGCGGCGAGAGCGTGCCGCAACTCGGCCTGGGGACGTGGCATATGGGCGAGAACGGCCGCAAGCGCGCGGAGGAAGTCGCGGCGCTCAAGCTCGGCCTCGATCTCGGGCTGACGCTGATCGACACCGCCGAGATGTACGGCAATGGCAATGCCGAGGAGATTGTGGCCGAGGCGGTGCGCGGCCGGCGCGACCAATGTTTTATCGTCAGCAAGGTCCTGCCGGAGAACGCCACCAAGGCCGGGACCATCGCCGCCTGCGAGCGCAGCCTGAAACGCCTCAATACCGACCGCATCGACCTTTATCTGCTGCATTGGCGCGGGCGTCCCAAGCTTGAAGAGACCTTGGCGGCCTTCGAGGCGCTTGCCGCCTCGGGCGCGATCCGCTTCTTCGGCGTCAGCAATTTCGACGTCGACGATATGGAGGAGCTGTTCAAGCTTCCCGGCGGCGCGTCATGCGCCAGCAATCAAGTGCTCTACAATTTGCCCCGCCGCGGGATCGAGGCGTCGCTTCTGCCGTGGTGCCGGGAGCGCGCGATCCCAATCATGGCCTATTCGCCGCTCGAGCAGGGGAGGATCTTGCGCAACCGCGTGCTGACCGAAGTCGCCATCCGCCATCGCGCCACCACGGCGCAGATCGCGTTGGCTTGGGTTCTCCGTCAGCCCGACATGATGGTGATCCCCAAAGCGGCAACGGAGGCGCATGTGCGTGAAAATCGGGCGGCGCTCGACATGAAGCTGACCGGGCAGGATCTCGGCGAGCTTGCCAGGGCCTTTCCGCCGCCGAAGGGTCCGCGCCCGCTCGAATTGCTTTAGACGGCCAGGGACGAGACGCCGCGGCCTTCTGTGACTTGAGCCACTGACGGGCGGTCCCTTTCCCAGTTACCATGCGCGCATGGACGGTCTCATCGGTCAGAGCGACGGGCTTACCCGCCTTTTAGTCTTCGCCGGCGTCTTTCTGGCGATGGCGCTGATCGAGCTGTTATGGCCCAAACGCAAGCTCATCATCTCGAAGCGCAAGCGCTGGCTCACCAATCTCGGCATCAGCGTCACCGGCACGCTTCTTCTCAGGCTCATGGCCGCCCTCGCCGTGCCGGTCGCGGCCATCGCCGCCGCCTTTTACGCCGAATCTCATCACATCGGACTGCTCAACCAAGTCGCCTGGCCCGGCTGGGTCAAGCTCGTCATCGCGCTGATCGTGCTCGACCTTGCGATCTGGGCGCAGCATCTGGCCTCGCACAAAATCCCGCTGCTTTGGCGCTTGCACCAGGTGCACCATGCCGACCGCGATATCGACGTCACCACGGCCATCCGTTTCCACCCCGTGGAGATCGGCCTGTCGATGCTGTGGAAGATCGTCGTGGTGGTGCCGCTCGGCGCCTCGCCGTTCGCCGTGTTCCTGTTCGAGGTCATCCTCAATGCCTGCGCCATGTTCAATCACGCCAATATCGCGCTGCCGCAATGGTTCGACCGCATCTTGCGGCTCGTTGTCGTGACGCCCGACATGCATCGCGTGCATCATTCGGTGCTGCGCCGCGAGCACGATTCCAACTACGGATTTAATCTGTCGATCTGGGACCGGCTGTTCCGCACCTATACGGCGCAACCGGAGGCCGGGCACCAAGGCATGACCGTCGGGCTCGACCCTTACCAGAGCGTGGCGCCGGCGCGGTTTGGCTGGTCGCTGTGGTTGCCCTTCGGGCGCCAGCCGCGCGGGAGCGAGAGGCCTAGTGGGGAGGGTCGGGGGCCGCGCTAAAAGAAGCTCATCGGGAAATAGCGCAAGAACAGCTCTTCGTAGCGTCCGCTGGCATGGACCTGCTCTAGCGCGTAGCTGAGAACCCGGGCGAGCTTGCGGTTTCCCTTCTTGACCGCGATGCCCACGCCCTCGCCAAAGAATTTTGCGTCGACGTAAGGGCCGCCGCGGAACTCGCAGCAGCCTTCGCTGGTCACGCCGTTCAGCCAAAAGGTCATGCCGATACCGTCGCCGAACACGAAATCGATGGCGCCCTCTTTCAGCGCCATTTGTGCGTCTTCGGTCGTCTCGAAGGTGGCAAGCGCGATCTTGGGGAAAAACTGCCGGAGATAGGCCTCATGTCCGGTGTTCTTCGCCACGCCGATTTTCTTGCCGGCAAGCGTCTCGGGCCTGATGTCTTTGAGCTCGTTCGACTTTTGCGCGATGAAACGGGCCGGAGTTGCGTAGTAGCGCGTACTAAAGTCGGCCTTTTCCACCGACTCGGCGCTGATACGGATCGAAGCGATGGCTGCGTCGGCCTCGTCGCGGTCGAGACTGGCGTAGATATCGTCCCAATCGACCTCTCTGACCTCGCACTCGACTTCCAACACCTCGCAGATTGATCGGGCGAGGTCGACATTGAAGCCGGTCAGCGCGCCGACTTCGTCGATATAGTGGAAGGGCGGGTAGTCGCTGTCGGTGACGAAGCGGAGCTTGGTCAGGTCCGGCATGTCGGGCTTGGCACGGAGCGCATCGCCTTGCCAGGCGTCGGGCACGATACTGCTCCGCGCTTGCGCCTGTGCCGCGTCGGGCTGAAACGCCAGCAAGGCGAGCAGGCACGCGCCAAGCCAAGCCGCATAACGGCGCCTTAGGTGGGGCATGGGTTGGCCCGGTCCGATCACGTGTCTGCCATAGCGCGGGCCAACCGGCGCTGCCAAGGCCGCCCATTGCTGCGCGCTCGCATCACAACACCAAATTGCGCGCCCTGATACCCCGTTCGATCGCCGCAACGGTAAGGGTGTCGAGGTCGAGGCTGTCGCGCAGCATCTCAAGGAAACGGATCTCCTCGGGCCGCACCTCGAGATCGGCGGCGGCCACTTCGAGGGCGACCGCATAGGCGGTCTCGCGCAGCTTCTTCGGAGTGTTGGCGCGGATCAGGACCAGCACATGATCGAGGCCGCCATCGGCCCCCAGGAGTTCACCGCAGGCCTGGGCAACCAGGGTCAGCTTGTCCTTATCAAAATCGTCGAACACCGGCATCTGCGAGACGATCTCGCCAATGCGCGCGAGTTCGGCGTCGGTCATGGAGCGGTCGACCGCCGACATGGTGACCATGACATAGATGAGCGCGGCATGATGGTTCAGCGGCTCAGTCATGGCGTTGGCGTCCTCCGGTTTCGTGAGTTGAGGCGGCGCGACCCTAGTTAATTGCGGGCAGCCCGGCAAGCCCACAAGATCGGGCCAGCTAGCGCGCCGGCGGAAGCTCGATTTTCTTGCCGCGAACGGAAAGGGCGATCTTG
>CAZFYL010000046.1:0-6636 GCA_964523345.1 uncultured Methyloceanibacter sp. | reverse complement strand
CTAGCGCGCCGGCGGAAGCTCGATTTTCTTGCCGCGAACGGAAAGGGCGATCTTGGGGGAGGCGTCTGCCGCCAACGCATCCGGTTTTTGCGCCTCCGCTGTCATCGGCAGGAAGCCAAGCTCTCCCTCCAGCTCCATGGTCTCCGTCGCCGGGACATACCGGCCGGACAAATCAATTCGCGCGATCTGCGGCTTGTCGCCATCCGGTCCGGGGAACGTGAAGTCGATCGTCGTCAGGGTCATGCGAACGGTGCCGTCATCGGCTACGCCGTCGCAGCGCCAGGTTCCAGCACTGTCACCGAACGCGCGGCGATCCAATCTGGCTCCCGCCTCATCGGAATCGAAGCGCAACGCATGACCGCCATTGGTCAGCGCAAGCACGCTCCTGCTTGTCGACGTCTTTCCATCTTTGGTGAGGTCGTTCGTCGTGAGGAACGTTCCGACCGCCTGGCTGCACGGACCGCTAATCTCTTGTGACAGCGCAGTGTCGTACGGCGTGAAGGCCATCGCCCCTGCGGCCATGCAAAACCACACCCCTTGCGGGGTAAGCGCGCCTCGACTGATTTTCCTGAAGAAGGCAATCATTAGCCTCGCCCTTTCTTTGACCGCTCAAAATCGAAACTATCGTATCGCCGGAATCGTAGAAACCTCTTTGCCAAGCGCCTTGCTCAGGCGCTAAAGGAGAGAACCGGAAACGATCTCCAAAGCCCCATGTCCCGCTCTGCCACAATCGAAGCCATGCCTGCGCCGCAGGCCTTTCAGGACAGCAAGGCTTGGCCGTTCGAGGAGGCGCGCAAAGTCTCAAGCCGGCTCGAACGCGGAACCGGGCAGGGGGGCCCCGTCATCTTCGAGACCGGTTACGGGCCGTCGGGCCTGCCGCATATCGGCACGTTCGCCGAGGTGGCCCGCACCACCATGGTGCGCCATGCGCTGCGTGCGCTCACCGGGGACAAAGTGCCGACCCGCCTGATCTGTTTCTCAGACGATATGGACGGTCTCAGGAAGGTGCCCGACAACATCCCCAATCAGGAGATGGTGGCGGAGCATCTCGGCAAGCCGTTGACGCAAGTGCCGGACCCGTTCGGCGAGCATGAGAGCTTCGGTCATCACAACAATGCCCGGCTCAAAGCTTTTCTCGACCGGTTCGGTTTCGACTACGAGTTCCTCTCGGCCACCGAGTGCTACAGAAGCGGCCGCTTCGATCAGACCTTGCGCAAAGTGCTTGAGCATTACGATGAGATCAGGGACGTCATCTTGCCGACGCTCGGTCCCGAGCGCCGCGCCACCTACAGCCCGTTCCTGCCGATCTCGCCCACGACCGGCGAGGTGCTGCAAGTGCCGATCGTCGATCGCGACGTTGCCGCAGGCGCTGTTCTTTTCACCGATCCGGCGACCGGCAAACTCACCCAAGTCCCGGTGACGGGCGGCAGGTGCAAACTGCAATGGAAGGCCGATTGGGCTATGCGCTGGGTCTCGCTCGGCGTCGATTACGAGATGGCGGGGAAGGATTTGATCGACTCGGTCAGGCTCTCGGGCCGGATCTGCCGCATCCTCGGGGCTGAGCCTCCCGAAAACTTTATCTATGAGCTGTTTCTCGACGAGAAGGGCGAGAAGATTTCAAAATCGCGCGGCAACGGGCTCACCATCGAGGAATGGCTGACCTATGCGAATCCGGAGAGTCTCTCTCTTTATATGTATCAAAGCCCGCGCAAGGCGAAGCGCCTCTATTTCGACGTGATCCCGCGCGCGGTCGATGAATATGTCGGCCATCTCGCCGCCTACAGCAAAGAGGAGGAGGCGGCGAAGCTGGTGAATCCGGTCTGGCATATTCATCAGGGCGCGCCGCCCGAGGCCGAGCTTCCGATCAGCTTCGCGCTGCTGCTCAATCTTGCCTCAGCCTCCAACTCCGAGGATCGCGAAGTGCTATGGGGCTTCATCAGACGCTATGCACCGGACGCGGTGCCGGAAGAGCATCCTCTGTTGGATCAGCTCGTGACCTACGCTATCCGCTACTTCCACGATTTCGTGAAGCCGGCCAAGCGCTACCGCGCGCCGACCGAGAAGGAACGTGCAGCCCTTTCCGATCTCGATGCGCGTCTTGCCAAGATGAAGCAAGGCATCGCGGCCGAAGAGATCCAGTCCGAAATCTATGCGGTCGGCAAGGAGCACGGGTTTGAGCCGCTGCGTAACTGGTTTGCGACTCTTTACGAAGTGCTGCTCGGCCAAACGCAAGGACCGCGGTTCGGCTCGTTTGTCGAGCTCTACGGCATTGCTGAAACGCGCGACCTCATCGCCAAGGCGCTCAAAGGTGAACTTGCGGCCTAAGCATTCAGTGATCGAGGTCGTCGAGAATGACGCGCATCTCAAGCGCGCGGCGCCCGGTTTCCACCCTCATGCAATCGCCGGTCACGACCGAGGCGATCGTGCCGCCTTCATAGCGTTTCTGCCAGTAACCGCATTTGGCGTCGCGGAATGAGATCCAGGCGCGTTGTGCGTCCTTGAGCGCGACTTGCGCCGCAATATCGTCAGCGAGGCGCGTCATGGCCTCGCCATACCATTGGTTCAGATAGCCGTCCCAGATCTTCTGTTCCCGCATGTGGCAGGCAACGATACTGACGGTGTTGGCGCCGGGCGCCTCGGCGCAAGCATCGCCAATGATGCCGATGCAGGCCGCCATCTGCTTCAGTTCCGGCGCGCCGGCTGTTTTCTCGAGGCAGTCGGCGATGGCCTTGCGCTCGGAAGCCGCCGGCTCGAATTCGGGTTCGGCCAGCGCGCCGGTAGAGGCGGGGAGGAGAAGGGCCAAAGTCAGGACGACCCGGATCATGCTGTCTTTAAACCTCCTCGCCCGAGCGGAGCGCTTGCTGGCCCGGGATCTCATGGGCTTATTGCCCCAGGCTTTCCACCGCAAGCGAGCGCCATTTCTTGTTGGAATCATAAGAGGCGGCTACTGTCCCGGTCCGGAAAACATGGCTGATTCCCCTTACAAGGTCATGACCAAGGCCGCCAGGGCTGAGCGCATCGAAGGGATTGCGGCGTGAACCCGTTGTTCGGGCTCGGCCAGGCAGTTCTGCTCGCGCTCGACCCTGAACGGGCGCACGATCTTGCCGTCAGGAGTCTTGAGCTTGGGCTCTATCCGCGCGCGGCCGGTTCTGACGACAAGCGCCTTGGCCAGCGCCTGTTCGGTCTCGATTTCCCTAATCCGGTTGGCATGGCGGCGGGGTTCGACAAGAACGCGCGCGTCGCGCGCGAATTGCTTGGCATGGGGTTTGGTTTTGTAGAGGTCGGCTCGCTGACCCCGCAGGCACAGGGCGGCAATGCCGGCCCCCGCATCTTCCGGTCGGCCAGGGACCGCGCCATCATCAACCGGCTCGGGTTCAACAATGAAGGACAGGACGCGGCGCTTTCGCGGCTGAAGGGCCGCGGCAATGGTATAGTCGGTGTCAATCTCGGCGCAGGACGCGACAGTTCCGATCGGATCGGCGACTACGCGGCGGGGATCGCGCGCATGGCGGAGGTTGCGAGCTATTTTACCATCAATATTTCATCGCCGAACACGCCGGGCTTGCGCGATCTTCAGGCGCCGGAGGCGCTGGCGACGTTGCTTCAGCGCTTGCAGGAGGCGCGCGCGGCCGCAGCCCGGAAGCCTCCATTGTTGGTCAAGCTTGCCCCCGACGTCGCCGATGAGGACTTGCCGGAGATCGCCCGCGTGATCCTGTCTGGCGGCGCCGACGGCATTATCGTGTCCAACAGCACGTTGTCGCGCGCCGGGCTTCGCGACGCCGCTTTCGCCACTGAGCAGGGCGGAATGTCGGGACGTCCGCTTTTCCCCCGCGCCACGCGCATGCTGGCCCGGGTCTACCGGCTGACGGAAGGGAAGCTTCCTCTGATCGGTCTCGGCGGCATCGATTCGGGCGAGAGTGCGCTTAACAAGATCGAGGCCGGCGCCTCGCTGATCCAGCTCTATACCGGGCTCGTGTTCGAAGGGCCTTCGCTGATCGGCCGCATCAAACAGGCTCTGCTGGCGGCGATGGCCAAGGATGGCTACGATGAGTTGACGCCGCTGATCGGCCGCCGGGCGCAAGACTGGTCGGAACGGGAGCTTGCACCATGACAGTCACGATCTATCACAATCCGCGCTGCTCCAAATCGCGCGCCACGCTCGCACTCATCGAAGAGCGCGGCGCCAAGCCGAACGTGATCGAGTATCTGAAGACACCGCCTTCGGCCGCCGAGCTGAAAGCCGTGTTGCGCAAGCTCAAGCTCAAGCCTCACGATCTCTTGCGGACCGGCGAGCCCCGCTATGCCGAACTCGGACTCCAGACCCGCAAGCTCGCCGACGATGAGCTGATCGCGTTGATGGTGGAAAACCCGAGCCTGATCGAGCGGCCGATCGTGGTCGCGGGCGGCAAGGCCGCGATCGGCAGGCCTCCCGAAAACGTGCTGGCAATCCTGTGAGCGCTTAAGCGTCGCTGCGCGAGGCCGGGTCAGCCATTTCGGTGCCGGTGCGCCCGGCAAATTTGACCAGCCGCACGATCAGCCAGATGGGGAAGACGATCACCGCGCCGAGCAGGAAGTAGCGGACGGCCTTCTCGATCGCTTCGAAGCCCAGATTATAGATGCGCTCGACAAGCCGCTTGATGCTCTCGATGATCTCGTATGGGCTGAACCCAAGCGCCGCAAGCACGACGCCCACGATCAGGGACAGGATCACCAATCTGAGTAGAACGAGGGCCGGATTGCCGCCAAAAAACCGTTCCATCTGCCGCGTTCCTTCCGCTTGCAATCGCGCCCCAAGGGCGCCTGGAGACCGTCGCGAGCGCCGAATCGAACTATGCCAGACTTGGTGCGAAGGGAAGCAAAGATCAAGGCTGCGCCAATGAGCACGCGCCAACGCTCGGTTGCCGAGGCTCCGGCTCACATGCTGCCTGAGCCTTTCGCCTCTTGGTTCTGTTCGCGAGGCTGGCAGCCGCACGCCCATCAGCTCGCATTGCTCGAACAGGCCGGTGAGGGGCGCGATACGCTGCTGATCGCCCCCACAGGCGGCGGCAAGACGCTGGCCGGGTTCCTGCCGAGCCTTACGGACCTCGCCCGCCGTCCGGTGAACCGTAAGCCTGAAGCGACGATCCACACGCTCTATGTCTCGCCGCTCAAGGCGCTCGCGGTCGATATCGCGCGAAACCTCGCCACGCCCGTGGCCGAGATGGCTCTGCCGCTCAGGCTCGAAACCCGCACCGGCGACACGCCGCAGGCGCGGCGCGCCCGCCAGCGCGTGCTCCCGCCCGACATCCTGCTCACCACGCCCGAGCAGATCGCGCTGATGCTCTCACATAAGAGCGCGGACACGCTGTTCGGCGGTCTCAAATTCGTCATCCTCGACGAATTGCACGCGCTCACCACGAGCAAACGCGGCGATCTGTTGGCGCTCGATTTAGCCCGGCTCAGGACGCTTGCACCCGAACTCACCGCGATCGGCCTTTCCGCCACGGTCGCGCGGCCGCACGAGCTTGCCGCATATCTGGTGCCGCATCGGGGAACGAGCGTGACGCGGCTTGCCGAGATCGTCACGGCAGGCGAGGGGGCACGCGCCGATATCTCCATTTTGAAATCGCATGCGGAGTTGCCTTGGGCCGGGCACTCGGCGCGCTACGCGCTGCCCGAGATCACCCGCGCGATCAAGGCCCACCGCATGTCGCTCGTGTTCGTCAATACGCGCTCGCAAGCCGAAATGCTGTTCCACGAGCTATGGCGCTACAACGACGAGAATCTGCCGATCGCGCTTCATCACGGCTCGCTCGATGTCGGCCAACGCCGCAAAGTGGAGGCGGCCATGGTTCAGGGCAGGCTCCGCGCCGTGGTCTGTACCTCGACGCTCGATCTCGGCATCGACTGGGGCGAGGTCGATCTTGTCATCAATGTCGGCGCGCCTAAAGGCGCGAGCCGGCTTGCGCAGCGGATCGGCCGGGCCAATCACCGGCTCGACGAGCCGAGCAAGGCGCTGCTCGTGCCCGCCAACCGATTCGAGGTGATCGAGTGCCAGGCGGCGCTCGATGCGGCAGCCGAAGGCGCCCAAGATACGCCAGCCTCGCGGCCAGGTGCGCTCGACGTGCTCGCCCAGCACGTGCTCGGCACGGCCTGCGCCGGCCCGTTCGACGCCGATCGTCTCTATCGCGAGGTGACGAGTGCGGCGCCCTATCAGGGGCTCAGGCGCGAGGGCTTCGACCAAGTCGTGCAATTCGTGGCCACCGGCGGCTATGCGCTCGCCAATTACGATCGCTACGCCAAGCTGAAGAGAACGAAAGAGGGGCTCTGGCGCCTCGCTCATCCCCGTATCGCCCAGACCTACCGGCTTAATGTCGGCACCATTGTCGAGGCGCCGATGCTGCGTGTGCGGCTGGCGCGGGCTAGAGGTGGCGCACTCAGGCCGTCAAGCATGCTCGCTGCCGGCCGCGCGCTCGGCGAGGTCGAGGAGTATTTCATCGAGCAGCTGATCCCGGGCGACAGCTTTGTGTTCGCGGGCGAGGTGCTGCGTTTCGAGGGATTGCGCGAAAATGACGCCATCGTCACCCGCGCGCACGCGACGGAGCCAAAAGTCCCATCCTATGAGGGCGGAAAGTTCCCGCTCTCGACCTATCTCGC
>CAZFYL010000045.1:0-17583 GCA_964523345.1 uncultured Methyloceanibacter sp. | reverse complement strand
GCGATTTCACCCGCGATCCCGACGCCATCCTCAAGGATTTCGGCTTCGGCCGGGCGCATCACCGGGTGCTGCATTTCGTCAATCGCCATTCCGGGCTGAGGGTGGCCGACCTTTTGGACATCCTCAACATCACCAAACAGAGCCTTGCCCGCGTGCTCAAGCAGCTGATCGACAAAGGCTACATCGTTCAGCAGGCCGGAAGCTCGGATCGCCGCGAGCGCCTGTTGTTTCCTACCGCCAAGGGCCAGGCGCTGGCCGAGCGGCTGGCGGCGCCGCAATCGGTGCGTCTGGCCGAGGCAATTAAGGCGGCGGGCCCCGGAGCCGAGGCTGTCTTACGCCGTTTTCTCGAGGCCATGGTCAATGTCGAAGAACGGCCCAAAGTCTCCTCCATTATGGCGGCCTCTCCAGTCCCGCTGAAGGCGGGCGGCAAAGGGGGAGGCTCATGACCACGCCATCTCCTGTGAAAACTCCTGGCGCAACACCGGGCGATAATGCGCCGCATATTCTCGTGGTCGACGACGACAGCCGCATCCGCGATCTGCTTGCCCGCTACCTTCACGATAACGGCTTCCGCGTGACCACGGCCATCGACGCTGCGAGCGCGCGCGCCACCATGCGCAGCCTGTCGTTCGATCTTCTTATTCTCGACGTGATGATGCCGCTAGAATCCGGCCTCGACTTTGCACGTTCACTCAGAAGCGAGTCCCGAGTGCCGATCCTGATGCTGACCGCCCGCGCCGAGCCAGAGCAGCGCATCGAGGGGCTGGAAACGGGCGTCGATGACTATCTCGCCAAGCCGTTCGATCCGCGCGAACTCTTGCTGCGCGTCAGCAATGTCTTGCGCCGCGGCGGCGCTGCGCCCGCGACCGGGGAGATCCGCATGGGGGACTTCGTATTCCACATCGCCCGCGGAGAGCTGAAACGCGACGGCGAGACGATCCGGCTCACCGAACGGGAGCGCGAGCTATTGCGCTTTTTCGCGCAGCGGCAGGGCACGCCCGTCGCCCGCCACGAGCTGGTCAAAGGAGCCGACAGCGGCGGCGAGCGCGCCGTCGATGTGCAAATCAACCGGCTTAGGCGTAAGATCGAACGCGACCCTGCGAATCCGGTCTATCTCCAGACCGTCCGCGGCAAAGGCTACATTCTTTACCCCGAATGATGGACGCGATCTCAAAGCCCTTGACCCAGCTTGCCGGGCGCCCCAGGCCGCTGCGACGCCTGTTCGCCGCGTTCGGCGACCGGATGCCGAAGGGTCTCTACGCGCGGGCGTTGATTATCATCATCGCGCCCATGGTGCTGCTTCAGTCGGTCGTCACCTTCGTATTCCTGGAGCGTCACTGGCAAACCGTGACGCGGCGCCTGTCGACCGTCACGGTGCGCGACATCGGCATGCTGATCGAACTCTACAATTCCGATCGGGGACAGGCCGAGGCGCTGGAGCGGCTGGCCGAGCAGAACCTGAACCTGAGGATTCGTTTTGTCCCCGGGGAAGAATTGCCGCAAGTCCGCTCGAAACCGTTCTTCGATCTTCTCGACTCCACGCTCTCCGAGGAGTTGACGCGGCAAATCGGGCGGCCGTTCTGGATCGATACGGTTGGCCGCTCGGACTTCGTCGATATCCGCGTCAAACTCGATGATGCGGTAATGCACGTCATTGCCAGGCGCAGCCAAACTTATGCTTCCAACTCGCATATCTTTTTGCTGTGGATGGTTGCGACCTCGCTTGTTCTGCTCACCGTGGCGATTCTGTTTCTGCGCAACCAGATCAAGCCGATCGTACGCCTTTCGGAGGCGGCCGACAGTTTCGGCAAGGGGCGACCTCCACCACCGGATTTCCGGCCGCGAGGCGCACGCGAAGTGCGCCAGGCGGCGCATGCCTTTATCGAGATGCGCGACCGGATCGAGCGCTATGTCGAGCAACGCACCGTCATGCTGGCCGGAGTCAGTCACGACCTGCGTACGGTGCTGACCCGGTTCAAACTGCAACTGGCGATGTTCGAGGAGACGCCCGAACTCGAAGCCATGCACGCCGACGTCGACGAAATGCAGGCCATGCTCGAAGACTATATGGCCTTTGCCAAAGGCGATTCCGGCGAGGCGATCGTGCGCACCGATATCGGCGAGGTCCTGAGCGAAGTGAAGACCCAGGCGCACACGAACAAACCCATCGACGTCGAGGTCAAGGACGCGCCGCTGATCGTGCCCGTACGCCGGCATGCGTTCAAGCGGGCGGTCGCCAACCTCATCAATAATGCGGCACGTTTCGCCGAGCATATCAATGTCAGCGCCGCCAAGCGGAACGGCGCCCTCACTGTCTCGGTCGAGGATGACGGCCCGGGCATTCCCGAGGCCGAACGGGAGGAGGTGTTCAGGCCCTTCTACCGGCTCGACCACGCGCGCAATCAAGACGCCGGATCGACCGGGCTTGGTTTGGCCATTGCCCGCGACATCGCCCGCATTCATGGCGGCGATATCGCGCTGAGCCGGTCCTCGCTCGGTGGATTGAAAGCTGTGCTAAAGGTTCCTGTTTAGATTTGATCGAGAAAGGAAGCGCGTCATGCGACGTATGATCATTGCAGCGGCAGTGGTGCTTGCCGGGTCGGCCGGACCGGGTCTTGCCGTCGACATGACGGAAGAGATCCAAAACGAGGAAGACCCCGGTTCCGAAATCGAGATCGATGTTGGCGGGGGCAAGGCGCAGATCGAGCGCGAAAACGGCAAGCCTCTGCTTGGCGGAGGGGGACTGGATATCGGCGACAGCGAAGATGCGCTGGCGCCGCTGGACGACCCCGACATGCCGGCGGCAGCCGATCCGATCGACGAGGAGCTGCCGGGCGAAGGACCCGAAAGCCTCTCGGGCCCTGACGACGAAGACCCTCTGCCCTATTAACGGGTAAGACCCACGCTCAAATTAAAGGCTAAGCGCTTGCCGCCGGCGCGGGACCGGCGCTTGGCGGCGTCGCCGGTTTCTCTTCGCGTCTCCAGCCGCGCGGCAGAAATCCGCACGCGATCCGGCAGAGATCGGTGCAAAGCCCTTCGACCCCGGACAGCATGCGCTCGCCCCGGCCAAGCCGCTTGTCCAGCGCGGCCATGGTCTTGTCGAGCGACGGCGTGTCGTCTTCGAGCCATACGCGGAAGACCTTGCCGTAGATGGCGGCGAGCCCTGTGACGCGAACGGCAGCGCCCGGGCCGTGAAGCTTGGCGCCGGCGCCTTCGAGCATCCAGTACTGCGAGGCAAGCGAGGAACACAGAAGCGGCGCGGCCTCGCCTGGGCGGCAGCAAAGGTAGGAGGAGATACGCTTGAGCGCGGGTTTGTAGGGCTGCATCGCCTCGAAACGCGCCATGACGATATCGAACACCCGGTCGCGAGGGGTCGATGTGCCGCCCGCGGCGCGCGGCTTGGCAAGCACTTCGGCGTCGATCTCGGCTTGAAAGGCGCGCAGGATATCCGTCTTGCAGGCGAATTCTCGCCTGAGATCGGCGAGGCTGAGACCTGCGGCCTGCGCAATGTCGGTCAGACCGATATCGCCCCAACTCCGCTCCTTGGCAAGATCGAGCGCGGCCTGCACGGCTTTTGAACGTTTGGAGAAATCGTCGAACATGGGCCTTACTCCTTTAACCTTATAGATAGGCGCTCATCATGACCTTCGGAAGGCGCTTGGGCCTCGTGCCGAGCTGTCCTCAATTGAAGGGGAGCGCTTAAGACGATAATTCGCTGGAGCGTTTGGCGGCGGCAGCGATGGCGCGCGTGAGAAGGTCCTGGACTCCGTCCTCGCCCATGAGAATTTTCAGCGCCGCTTCCGTGGTGCCCTTCGGCGAGGTCACCTTCTCTCTGAGCTCTCGCGGCGAGAGGTCCGACTGGCGCAACAACTCGCCGGCACCTTCGACCGTCGCCCGCGCCACTTGCTGCGCAAGTGCCGCATCGAGCCCGGCGGCGCGGCCGGCTTCCGCCAGACACTCGGCCAGGAGAAAGACATAGGCCGGGCCGCTGCCCGACACCGCGGTGATCGCATCGAGCAGGCTTTCGTCGTCGATCCATAGGACCTCACCGATCGCTTCGAGCAGCATGGTGCAGGCAAGCGCCTGGTCGCGCGTTACGGCTTCATTGGCGCAAGCGACGGTCATGCTGCGCCCGACCGAGGCGGCGACGTTGGGCATGGCGCGCACAATCGGCGTGCCTGGCGGCAGCCCATGGGTGAGTGTCGCAAGCGTGCGGCCGGCGGCAATCGACAGGACGACGCTTCCCTCCCCGATCGAAGGCTTAAGATCGGGCAGCAACGCCGCGACCTGATCCGGCTTCACCGCGATCACGATGACGGCGGGGAGCGCTGGCAGGTCGGGGGCATCGCTTGCGGCAATCCGGTGACGCGCGGCAAGGGTCTCGACCTCGGGCGGTGGCGCGGGGTCGCGGATAAAGACGGTGGCGGGGTCGATGCCTTGCCGGAGCCAACCTTCGAGCAACGCCCCGCCCATTTTTCCCGCGCCCACTAAGAGCAGCGGGCCGGCGAGGCGGAGGGTCATGCGTGTCCTTGCGTCTCGAGCAGCGTGGCGGCAAGCGCGTCTTCGGGCGACTTGCCGGCCCACAACACGAACTGGAAGGACTGATAATAGCGTTCGCAGGCCTCAAGCGCAGCCTTTAGCAGCGCCTCGCATTGGCCGGCATGGGTGTCGGCCCCCGCCAGCAGCAGGCCGTGGCGGTAGAGCAGCATGCCGTCTTCGCGCCACAGATCGAAATGACCAAGCCAAAGCTGCTCGTTGACCAGGGCCATCAGACGATAGACCTCGGGAAGGCGCTGCTTGGAGACTCTAAAGTCGAAAGAACAAGCGAGATGCAGCGCCTCCAGGTCGCCCCGCCAGTTGAGCGAGATATGATAATCGCACCACGAGCCGGCAACGATGAGCGTCAGCTCATCAGGTGCGTTTCGCTCGAAAGTCCATTGATGGATCGTGGCAATATGCTCGACCATGTCCACCGGATTGGTGAAATGGTCAAAGACCGGCTGTGTCGTCGCCATGAATCTCCTCAGGTGGCCCCGGTAGCGTTCCGCGTATTGCCCGTCCGCGAATCACTTTGTGAATCAGTTATATAACGGGCAGAAGCGAAGCACCAAGGCAGGCCTGCCCCGTCAAGCGATCTGGGGGAAGATAGTTGTGGATTGAGGACTTGGCGGAGCCGTGGCGCGATGCCGCGCCTCGGTTTGAAGGCGATGTCTTCTAGTCCTTGCCGCCCGAGCGTTCGATGGCGGCTTCCAGTGCGGCAAGACGCTCGCTCAAGCGTTCATTCTCCTCGCGCGCCTTCTGCGCCATGGCCTTCACCGCCTCGAACTCCTCCCGCTGCACCACATCGAGACCCTGCAACACGCGCTCGGCCTGAGCGCGAACGATGCCGTCGATCTCCTTGCGCACGCCCTCCGCGGCTCCGGCCGCATCGGTGATGAGCTTGCCCAGCTCGTCGAAAAGGCGTCCTGTGGTTTGCGTCATCGGTCTCGGTCCGCGTGAATTTGAGCTCATGCTCACTATGGGGCGCGTGGCCTTAGACCGCAAGCGGCACCGGTTCAGCGCCTTGACAGGAGCGCCGCTGAAGGTAAAGGCTCCGCTCACCTTCCGCAAAAACGAAACGCCTCATGCTGTTCGCAATCCCCTACCCCGTCATCGATCCCGTCGCGTTCGAAATTGGGCCGCTCTCCGTACGCTGGTACGGCCTCGCCTACATGGTCGGCATCCTGCTCGGCTGGCTTTACGGGCGCTATCTGGTGTCGCGACCCGAATTGTGGGGCGGCAAGCCGCCGATGACGGTGGCGCAAGCCGACGATTTCCTGCTTTGGATCACGCTCGGCATCGTCCTTGGTGGACGGCTTGGCTTCGTTCTGTTCTATGAGCCGAGCTTTTTTTGGCAGAACCCGGCGGAGATCCCCGCCGTGTGGCATGGCGGCATGTCTTTTCACGGCGGCCTGCTCGGTGTCGTCCTTGCGGTTTATCTGTTCTCCCGGATCAAAAACATCTCTCCGCTCTCGCTCGGTGACGTTGCTTCCGCCGCCACTCCGTTTGGCCTGTTCTTCGGACGGCTGGCCAATTTCATCAATGCCGAGGTGGTCGGGCGCGTGAGCGAAGTCCCTTGGGCCATGGTCTTCCCCGGCGCCGGCGACGAGCCGCGGCATCCGAGCCAGCTCTACGAAGCGTTCCTCGAAGGCATCGTGCTGTTCACGATCTTGCGGATTGCCACGCACCGTTACCATGCGCTGACGCGCCCGGGCATGGTGTTCGGACTGTTCCTCCTCTTCTATGGCCTGTTCCGTAGCCTGACCGAATTCGTGCGCGAGCCCCATCCCGGCCACCCGCTCGATATCGGTTTCCTCACGCCGGGCATCGCTTATTCCGTCCCCATGATGCTGATCGGGCTATGGCTGATTTGGCGCGCGCGGCGGCAACCGGCTTTGGCCACGCCGTGATCGGCGTGCAAGCGAAAGCCGCAGGGATCGCTCCGCAGCCGCTCGCCAGCCTGCTTCGCGAGCGAATCGCCCGTGAGGGCCCGGTCAGCGTCCACGACTATATGGAGACCTGCCTCACCGACCGCAGCTTGGGCTATTACACCGCACATCAGCCGATCGGGAGCGCGGGCGACTTTATTACCGCGCCCGAAATCAGCCAGGTCTTTGGCGAGCTGATCGGCCTCTGGGCGATCGCCGTGTGGCAGTCCATGGGCACGCCTTCAGCCGTGACGGTCGCCGAGCTTGGGCCCGGACGCGGGACGTTGATGGCCGATGCGCTGCGTGCTTGGCGCACCGCTCCCCAATTTTGCGCAAAGCTCACCGTGGCGCTGGTCGAGACAAGCCCCGCGCTCAAGGCGGCGCAACGCCAGACGCTCGGTGACTGCGCCGTCCCGCTGCAATGGTATCCGGCCTTCGACGATGTGCCGCGCGGTCCCCTGATCGTCATCGCCAACGAATTTCTCGACGCGCTTCCCGTACGGCAGATCGTGCGGCAAGGCGGCAGCTGGCGTGAGCGCACAGTGGCGCTCGACGATAAAGGCCGTTTTGTTTTCGCGTCGGGTGCTCCGGTCCAATACGAGGCTTTGCCGTCGCGGCTCGGAGAGATCGAGGCGCGTGATGGCACGATCGTCGAGGTGCGGCCCACGGCGGCAAAGCTCATCGAGGCTTTTGCTCAGCGGAGCGACGACGACCCCTTTGCCGCTCTGATCTCCGATTACGGTCCCGCTGAAAGCGGCGCCGGCGACACGCTTCAAGCCGTTTATCGCCATCGCTTCGCCAATCCCCTTGCCGCGCCCGGCGAGACGGACCTGACCGCTCATGTCGACTTCGCCGCGCTTAAGGAAGCAGCGCGCGGCGTCGGGCTTGAGGCCTTCGGTCCCATGCCTCAGGGCGCTTTTCTGCTTAAGCTCGGGCTTGCCTCCCGCTGCGATGGTCTGCTCCGTGGCGCGACACCGCAGCAGAAGGACACGATCCGCTCTGGCGCAGCCAGGCTTGTCGATCCGCGCCAGATGGGAACTCTTTTTAAGATGCTGGCATTGCAATCGAGCGGGCTTGCCCCGCCGCCTCCATTCGGAGACATTTAGTCAGCGACTCTGTACGACCCGCCATGGTGACACCCGACAAGATGATGCTCCAGGCGCCGAGCCTCGGCTCGCTCGACGGTGTGCGCCATGGATTCTTTACACGTTTGGGTGGCGTATCGGACGGCATATACGCGTCCCTCAATTGCGGGCCGGGTTCGCGCGACGTTGATGAAAACGTGGCGCAAAATCGCGCGCTCGTCGCCGAATTGCTGGAGATTGAACCGGCCGGCCTGCTCACGGTCTACCAGAAGCACGGGTCTGACGCGGTTGTGGCCGACAAGCCTTGGAAGACCCCGCCGGAGGCCGACGCCATTGTCACGTCGAAGCCGGGCTTGGCCATCGGCATCCTCACCGCCGATTGTGCGCCCGTTCTGTTCTGCGATGTCGAAGCCGGCGTGATCGGCGCCGCTCATGCCGGGTGGCGAGGCGCGCTTGCCGGCATCGTCGAGGCGACCGTAAAGGCGATGGGTAAGCTCGGGGCAAAACCGGAACGGATCGTCGCCGCAATCGGGCCGGCCATCTCGCAGGAGGCCTACGAGGTCGGCGCGGAGTTCATGAACCAATTCATCGTCCAGGAACCGGACGGGTCTACCTTCTTCATCACCGACGAAGGCACCGGCGAACCTCATTTCGACCTGATCGGCTATGTCGGCGAGCGGTTGGCGCGGGCCGGCGTAAGCGCTGTCGCCGAGCTCGGGCTTTGCACCTATTGCGATGAAACCCGGCTGTTCAGCTATCGTCGATCTCAGCATCACGGCGAAGACGATTATGGGCGTCAAATTTCCGCCATTGTGCTCGCCTGAGTCATCTCATGGCCGCGCGGAATCGGCCAAAAACCGGCTCCACGCTATAGCTGGACGCCAGCGGGCCGGGGCAGGTAAGCTGGCGCTTGAGAGAGAGGGTTGGGAGTTCCGTCACGACAATTCTGTCGCGACTGTGCTGTGCGGCCAACAGAGGGAGTGTTTTTGTTGGGCGCGGACACACGACACTTGCGCGGCTGGGTCGGGCGTATCTTGTCAATCGCGCTCGCCACTTTCGCGCTTGCTTCGCTCACCGGTTGCGGCGGCGGCCCGGGTGCCCCGAGCAGCGGCGGCTTCTGGAGCGGCGCGACAAGCTGGTTCGGCGGCTCGACCAAGATCGCCGTAGCCCCGATCGTCGGCGCGACGCCCGATATTTCCAAACAACTGACCGATGCTTTGATCGTTGCCGGCGAGGAGCGCAAGCTCACATTGCTGCCAAATGGGAGCAAGGCGAACTATACGCTGCGCGGCTATCTCGTTGCTTCGCGCGAAAAGCGCGGATCGAAAATCTCCTATATTTGGGACGTGACCGATGATAAGGGCGCACGCGTGGCCCGCGTTTCGGGCGATGAGGTCATCGCCAAGCGCTCGGGCGGCGATCCTTGGAGCGCGGTCGATGCCTCCGCGATCAGGAGCATCGCCGGCAAGACCGCCTCGCAGCTTGCCGCAAGCATGCCCGGGAGCCGCGGGTCGGCCAGCGCGGTGGCGAATACTCCGAGCAATAGCCCTTCCACCACAGCGGCGTCCGCTCGCACCACGAGCACGGCAAAGCCCAAAGCTGCAGGCGTTCTGGTTCAGCCCGTCTCCGGCGCTCCGGGCGACGGCCGGAAGTCCTTGACCATCGCGCTTAAGAAGCGCCTCTATGCCGGCGGCATCAAGCTCGCCAACGGGACTGCGACCAACGTCTATATGGTGAAAGGCAGCGTCAAAGTCTCTAACGCCAACGGCAATAAGCAAAGCATCCGCATCGAATGGCAGGTGCTCGACCCGGCCGGCAAGAAGCTCGGCACAGTGTCGCAGCAAAATACCATCCCCCGGGGGTCGCTTAACGGCCCGTGGGGCGCCATCGCCGATGCCGCCGCCGGCTCCGCGGCCGACGGCATCATCAAGCTTCTCCCCAAATCCAGCTAACTTCATCCATCCACAACCTTGTATCGTGGCGTGAGTTTACAGCGCCCATAGCCGCTTGTTAAAAGCCGCTTGTCACGGGCTCGCAAGACAGCCCCGTCCTCGACCTCGGCGACCAAGGAGCGATCGATGAAACTGGTTGCAGGCAACAGCAACCGTCCTCTGGCCGAGGCCATCGCCGCCTATCTCAACACCTCGCTGGCGAAGTGCATCGTCCGCCGCTTCGCCGACATGGAAATCTTCGTCGAGGTGCAGGAGAACGTCCGCGGCGAGGACGTGTTCGTGGTTCAATCGACCTCAGCTCCCGCCAACGACCATCTCATGGAGCTGCTCATCATCATCGACGCGTTGCGGCGCGCTTCGGCGAAACGTATCACGGCCGTCATTCCTTATTTCGGCTATGCCCGGCAGGACCGAAAGCCGGGGCCTCGCACTCCGATTTCGGCCAAGCTGGTGGCCAATCTGATGGTCGAAGCCGGCGCCGACCGCGTGCTGACGCTCGATCTGCATGCCGGCCAGATCCAGGGCTTCTTCGACATCCCGACCGACAATTTGTTCGCCGCACCGGTCATTGTCCAAGACCTCAGGCAAATCTTCCCGACGGACAATCTCATGGTGGTGTCGCCCGACGTTGGCGGCGTGGTGCGCGCGCGGGGACTGGCAAAACGCATCGATGCCCCGCTGGCCATCGTCGATAAAAGGCGGGAGCGGCCGGGCGACTCCGAGGTCATGAACGTGATCGGCAACGTGACCAAGCGGACCTGCATCTTGGTGGACGACATCGTCGATTCCGGCGGCACGCTCGTGAACGCGGCGACCGCCCTGCTCGATCATGGCGCGTCGCTTGTCACCGCCTACATCACCCATGGCGTACTGTCAGGCGGCGCCATCGCGCGCATCATGTCTTCGCCACTCAAGGAGCTCGTGATTACCGACTCGATCAAGCCGGGCGATGCGGTGAAGAACGCCCACAACATCCGGGTGCTTTCCATCGCTCCGCTTCTCGGCGAGGCGATCGCGCGCACCGCCGACGAGAAATCAGTATCGAGCCTGTTCTACTGAGCCGCGGTCGCCGCGGCCGGCTCAGTGGTGCCCTTCAAACTTGAACGAGATTCTGACTTTGGTCCGGTAGGCTTCCACCTTGCCGTCGGTGATGACCAAGTCCTGCTCCACCACTTCTGCCACGCGAAGGTCGCGCAAGGTCTCCCCCGCACGCTCAACCGCCGCCCGCGCTGCTTCCTCCCAGGACTTAGGACTGGTGCCGATCAGATGTATGACTTTGTAGACGCTCTCCGACATGGCGTTCCTCCTTCAACCATACGCGAGGCCGGGCCGGACCGGTCCTCTGCTTTGTGTCCCCGGCTATGCCGAGAATAGCGCGACGCGCGGCCTTTGCCACGGGCGTGTTGCAGCCCTCGCCTCAAGTCTGTCGGAGCACGAAATCGGGCGGCAGCTGGGTAATATCCTCAACCCCGGTCAGCATCATGCCGGCATGGATTTCTTTCTCGATGATCTCGAGCGCCGCCACCACACCCTTCTCGCCATAGGCGGCCAATCCGTAAGCCGCGGCGCGGCCGAGCAGGCATGCCCTGGCGCCAAGTCCCAGCGCCTTCAGCACATCGAGGCCGGAGCGTATGCCGCTGTCGAACAACAGTTCGACCTTGTCTCCCACGGCATCGCGGATGGCCGGGAAAGCACGCGTTGAAGTCTCGGCCCCGTCAAGCTGCCGTCCTCCATGGTTGGAGACGACGATCGCATCGGCGCCCAGCTCGGCGGCAAGCTTGGCATCTTCCGGATCGAGCACGCCTTTCACCACCAATTTATGCGGCCAATGCTCCCGGACCCATGCAAGGTCGGCCGCGCCGACCGCACCCTTGTAGTTGCGCTCTACCCAAACCGAGCAATCTGCAAGACGGGTGCCACCTGGAGCGAACGGGGCAATGTTGCCGAGTGTCCTCTTGCTGAGCAGCCAGCCTAGCGTCCATCGAGGCTTCCTCACCATCCTGATCATGTGAAGGGGGCGCGGCTTCAGTGGCGGGACCAAACCGTTGTCGCAGTCCCGGTTGCGCCTGGCATGAACAGGTACATCCAGCGTGAGCACGAGCGCCGGGCACCCTGCCTGCTCGGCCCGCTGGATGAGTGCCGCGTTCACGCCCTGGTCTTTGAACATGTAGAGCTGAAACAAAAACGGCGTGCTGACCGCGGCACTGACCTCCTCGATCGAGCAGATCGAGAGGGTGCTAAGACAGAACGGCACGCCGAACGCTTGAGCCGCCTTCGCTGCGTGGATCTCTCCTTGGGGATAGAAAAGACCTGAGAAGCCGAGGGGCGCCAGCGCGACCGGCAGGCGCGCCGGCTGGCCGATAATGGTCGTGCTGAGGTTGGACGCTGCGCCATCGCTCAAGACGCGCTGCTTTAGTTTCAGCGCTTCGAGATCGCTGCGATTGGCCCGGAGGGTCACTTCGTCATAAGACCCGCCCTCGAGAAAATCGAAGATCGGCTTGGGAAGACGCTGCCGTGCGGCAGCCTCAAGATTGCCGAGATGCCAGGCCAAAGGCGGCGTTCGCGGGCGGTTCTCGTCCGGCAGGTGTTCGGCGGCAGACTGCGGTTGGCTGGCAAGCCTGCCGATCTGGTCATTCATATCAATCCATCCCCGACACAGTGAGCCAAGTTTGACGTAAGCCCTCCCAACAGCGTTACTATCACCTTCCGGGGGCCGAAAACCAACTTGCAAATCCGTTAGATGAGCCTATCGCCCGATTCTCGTATCGTT
Source organism: uncultured Methyloceanibacter sp. (assembly GCA_964523345.1). Classification (GTDB taxonomy): domain Bacteria; phylum Pseudomonadota; class Alphaproteobacteria; order Rhizobiales; family Methyloligellaceae; genus Methyloceanibacter. The sequence goes on along the minus strand of CAZFYL010000045.1, from coordinate 5,309 downwards.
GTCGTGGGAGCCGGCAGCATCGGTTGCTATCTCGGTGGACGGCTTGCCGCTGCCGGACGGAACGTCACCCTGCTGCTCCGCGAGCCGCTCGCCAAGGCTATCGCAGCGCACGGCTTGCGTGTCTCCGATCTTGAGGGAAACGACGAGACCGTCCCGGCGTCTTCTCTCAAGCTTGCGACCGAGCCCGAACCGGCACTGGCGGACGCCGATGTTGTGCTGGTGACCGTGAAATGCCGGCACACACGCGAGGTGACCGGGCAAATCGCACGCCACGCCGGCAAAGACGCCATCGTCCTCACCTTGCAAAACGGCATCAACAATGCCGCCGTCTTGCGCGAGGCTCTTGGGAGCGCCAAACGCGTCGTCGCCGGAATGATCCCCTTCAACGTCGTCCAGAGCCGCAAAGAGGGAGAAGCGCCCCGCTTTCACCGGGCAAGCAGCGGCACGATCCAGATCGAAAGCGGGGTTCCTGGATTGCGCGAGCTGCTCGATACCGGTGCAAGCCCCATTGCCGAGCGGGCCGACATCGATGCCGTGCTGTGGAGCAAACTCCTGATCAATCTCAACAACGCCCTGAACGCCCTGTGCGACCTTCCGCTTGCACAGGAACTCGCCGACCGGCGTTGGCGGCTTCTTCTGAGCGGGCAGATGCGCGAGGGCATGGCGGTGTTGCGCGCGGCCGGTATTCCGCTGGCCCGGATCGAAGGGATCCATCCACGGCTGGTCGCCTTGTCTCTCCGCCTCCCCGACCCTGTTTTTGGCTTGGCCGCGCGCCGCATGCTTGCGGTGGATCCTTCGGCCCGCTCCTCGATGTGGGAGGACCTTAAGGCCGGGCGGCCGACCGAGATCGACCATCTGCAAGGAGAGATCGTGGGCCTCGCCGACCGACATGGGGCCGACGCGCCCCTGAACCGGCGGGTGATACAGCTCATCAAGGCGGCGGAAAAGGCGGGCCAGGGCTCGCCTCAGCTTGGCCCTGACGCCGTAACCGGGCCGTAAAACGGGGCTTGATAGCGCATTGTGCTGGCGGCTTTGCGGGGCTATAAGCCCTTCGAATTGATCCTGGCGGCGTCTTGCTGCGGTTGATCTCGGGGCCTTCCGGCCCCCTCATTTTTTAAGAGGTTTGGAGGCTTACGATGGCTGAGGCGATCGAACTCAAGGCTTGGGCGAGAGACCGCTCCGGCACGGGCGGCGCGCGCGCGGAACGCCGCGACGGGCGCGTCCCCGGCATTGTCTATGGCGACAAGCAAGAGCCAGAGACGATCTCGGTGGACTATCGCACCATCAACCGTCAGCTCCAAACCGGCCATTTCCAGAGCACGGTCTTCGTCCTCGACGTCGAGGGCGAGAAGACACGGGTGATCCCACGCGGGGTGCAGCTTGACCCGGTGCGTGACTTTCCCATCCATGTCGATTTCTTGCGGCTCGGCAAGGATGCGCTGGTGACCGTCGATGTCCCGGTGCGATTCCGTAACGAAGGGGCGTCTCCTGGCCTGAAACGCGGCGGCGTGCTCAACGTCGTTCGCCACGAGATCACGGTCCGTTGTCAGCCCGACGTTATTCCCGACCATTTTTCTGTCGACCTCACCGGGCTTGAGATCGGCGACTCCGTCCATATTTCGGCGCTCAAGCTGCCGGAGGGTGTGCGCCCGACCATCACCGACCGCGACTTCACCGTGGCGACCATCGTTGGGCGTGCGGCTGAGGAGCCCGTGCCTGGCGCAGAAGAGGCCGAGGAGGCGGAGCCGGGTGAAGAGGGCGCCGAGGCCGCTGCTGAGGGCGCCCCCGAAGCCGAGGACAAGGATAGGGACAAGGACAAGGATAAGCCGAAGGAACGCGAGAAGAAGAAGGAATAGACCTTCTTTCGGCCCCGGCGATTTTTCGCACGTTGCACGCCCTGACATTCAACCTGGATGGTTTGGATGAAGCTTTTTGTCGGCCTCGGCAATCCCGGCCAGAAATACGTTTTCAACCGTCACAATGTCGGCTTCATGGCCGCCGATGCCATCGCCGCCGCGCACGGCTTCACCGACTGGCGCAAGCGATTCGAGGGCCTTGTTGCCGAAGGCCGGCTAGGACCGGAGCAGGTTCTCCTGCTGAAACCCCAGACCTTCATGAACGTATCCGGCCGCGCCGTCGGCGAAGCGGTGCGTTTCTATAAGCTCGACCAAGGCGACGTCGTGGTCTTCCACGATGAGCTTGACCTTGTTCCCGGCAGGATCAGGGTGAAAACGGGAGGCGGCGTGGCCGGCCATAACGGGCTTAGGTCCATAACCGCACACATCGGCAACGACTATGTGCGCGTGCGCATTGGAATTGGGCGCCCCGGCCAGAGCGGCCGCGCCGCGCATCACGTCTTACGCGATTTTGCCAAGAGCGATCGTGCGTGGCTCGAACCGCTTCTTGCCGCGATCGCCGCCGAGGCCCCCGATCTCGCTGAAGGAACGTTCGATAAGTTCCAATCGCGGGTCGCGCACGCGATGCAGACGGTTGAGACCCCTCAAGAGCCCTCGCCCAAGGCCAGACCTGACTCTGAACAGACGCTCGGCGCGAGGCTGCGCCGCTGGCTCGGCTCGTGAGGGTTCCTTAGTCATGGGTTTCAAATGCGGCATCGTTGGACTGCCGAATGTCGGCAAGTCCACCCTGTTCAACGCGCTGACCGCGAGCGCGGCGGCGCAGGCAGCCAACTATCCGTTCTGCACCATTGAACCGAATATCGGCGACGTTCCCGTTCCCGATCCGCGCCTTGACCGGCTTGCGGCAATTGCCAAGTCGAACCAGGTGATCCCGACGCGGCTGACCTTCGTCGATATTGCCGGGCTCGTGCGCGGCGCTTCGAAAGGCGAAGGTCTCGGCAATCAGTTTCTCGCCCATATCCGCGAGGTGGACGCGATTGCCTATGTGCTTCGCTGTTTCGAGGACACCGACGTGGTCCATGTCGAGGGCCGCATCGACCCGATCGCCGATGCCGAGACGATCGAAACCGAGCTCATGCTCGCGGATCTCGAAAGCTTGGAGCGGCGCCTGCCGATCTTGGAGAAAAAGATTCGCGGCCAGGATAAAGAGGCCAAGGAGACGCTTGAGCTGGTTGAGCGTGCCCTACCCCTCTTGCGTGACGGCAAACCTGCCCGTCTCATAAGCGTGGCCGACGACGAACGGCCCGCTTTCAAAGCGCTCGGCCTTCTCACCGCGAAACCCGTCCTCTATGTGGCCAATGTCGATGAAGCCTCGGCAGCATCTGGCAATAACTATTCGGCCCTAGTCGCCGAGCGTGCCGCCAAGGAGGGCGCAGGCTGCGTGGTGATCTCCGCCAAGATAGAGGCCGAGCTTGCCGATCTGTCGGCGCCGGAGCGGGAGGCCTATCTCGCCGATCTCGGTCTGTCAGAGCCCGGCCTCAACCGGCTCATCCACGAAGGCTACAAGTTATTGGGGCTAATCACTTATTTCACTGCCGGTCCCAAGGAAGCGCGCGCCTGGACCGTGCCGCGAGGAACGCGAGCGCCCCAGGCGGCAGGCGTGATCCATACCGATTTCGAGAAGGGCTTTATTCGCGCCGAGACCATCGCCTACGACGACTATGTGGCGCTTGCCGGAGAAGCGGGCGCGCGCGACGCCGGCAAGCTCAGGCTCGAAGGCAAGGAATACATCGTCAAAGACGGCGACGTGCTGCATTTCCGCTTCGCCAATTGAAACGAACCGTCGTTACGAAGACGCGCTTTTCGTCTTCGCCTTGGCGAGCGCGGGCTTGACCGCCTCCGCCGAGATCGGCGGCGTCACTCCCATCGACACATAAACATTCATCAGCCGCTCGACGCCGCCTTCGGCGGGTTTGACCCACTCCGACGGTACATAGATAAGGGCCCCGCCGAACGGGACCGGCGCCGATGGCACGAGCAGACCGAGATAGCTGCGCTCCCCGATCATGACCGGCTCGGGCGACGGCATAAGACCGAGCACCGCAGCACTTCCCTCCCCGCCGAAGAAGCACCACACCGGGCTCATACTTTTGAGGCTGTCCTCACCGCTGCCGCGATCGACAATGGCGACGAAGCGCTTCGCCAGGTCGTAAACGGTCGACACGAGAGGAATGCGCGTCATCGCCCAATCGAGACCGTTTACGATGAACGACCGGAGCCCCGACTCGACCATCAAGCCGAGCAGGAAAATAATGCCGACGACGAAGGCGAGTCCGAGAAGATAGGCGACAGTCGAGCTTGGCGCGATGTAGAGGCCGAGCGTGTTCCCAAGCCAGGTAATCACAGTCCCGACCAGGCTGCCCGGACCGGCGTAACTGGCGAGCAGCGACCCCACCCACCCGACGACGAACAGCGTGACGGCGATCGGCAGAAGGGCAAGAACGCCCGCAAGAAAGGTGCGTACGAAACGCGCCAAGTTCACCCTCCCGCTTTGGATCCGGCACGCGACGGAGCCGGAGCTTTGCCCGCGCAGAGGATCGCCGTCAACCCGGCTCGAACTGGATGAAGGTGCGGCCCGCGCTTAGCGCAGTGCCGCGGCGATATTACCGCCGTCAACCGTCACGATATGGCCGGTGGTCTTGCGTGCCTTGGCAAGAGCGACGAACGCGTTAGCCACGTCGGCCGCGGTGACCTCCTCGTGCAGCAGATTGCCGCTCATATAGTCGGCCTCCGACACGCCGCGGGCCTTGGCCCGGTCCTTGATCATGGCGTCGGTCAAAAGTCCGCTTCTGACCCGGTCGGCGTTCACGCCATTGGAGCGGATGCGTTCTGCGCCGTAATCGAGAGCGTATTGGCGCATGAGAAGCATGGCAGCGGCTTTGGGCAGGCCGTAGGGACCGAAATTCGCCCCCGGATTGACCGCCTGCTTGGATAGATTGAACAGAAGGGCGCCGCCTGTTCCTTGTTTCAACATGATGCGAACCGCTTCTTGCGCCACCGTTTGATGGGCAAAGAAGTTGAGCTCGAAGCTCTTGCGCAAGAGTTCGTCCGAAACCTCGCCGATCCGGCCTTGCCACGCCGCGCCCGCATTCGACACCAGAATATCGACGCCACCGAAACGTTGGCAAAGTGCAGCGAACGCCGCCTTGACTTGATCGGGCTTGGTCACATCGCATTGCAGCCCGAGACCCTTGATTTCCTTCGCCGCGCGCTTGGCCGCCTCCCCATCAATATCGACAATGCCAACTGCCGCCCCTTCTGCTGCAAGCGCCTTGGCCGTCGCGGCACCGATCGCGCCCGCGCCGGTCACGAAAGCGACTTGCCCGGTCAGAGGCTTTGCCACCGCGCCTTTGAGCTTTGCCTGTTCGAGGCTCCAATATTCGAGCGCGAACA
>CAZFYL010000044.1:0-18465 GCA_964523345.1 uncultured Methyloceanibacter sp. | reverse complement strand
AGTTCGCCATGGCCGAGCAGATTCGTGAGATCCTGGTCGAAGAGCAGGATCATCTGATCGACTTGGCGACGGCGCTCGGCGAGGATCCGCCTGATCTCGGCGAGGCAAGCGGTCCGGGCACGCGAAAGCGCTGACGCAAACGTCGCAGGCGGAGCCCCGCGCGTAATTCAGATCGCTTCTACGTCCTCGGCTTGCGGCATCGCCGACTGGGCGCCGTGCCGTTCGATCAGCCGTGAGATCTCGGCGCGGCAGGAGCCGCAATTGGTGCCGGCGCCGAGGGCTTCGCCGACCTCCGCCACGCTGAGGCAGCCGTCGGCGACGGCGTTCGCAATCTCGTTCGTGCCGATGCCGAAACAGGAGCAGAGGATCGCGCCGCGATCGATCGCGCCGAGGCTCGGTCTGCCTGCAATCACCGCCAGCCGCGCGCGGATGTCCGCATGCTGGGCGATCAGTTGATCGCACGCCCAAGCCCGGGAGACGGAAACGGGCTCGGCGCCGAGAAACAGAGAGCCGATGAGCCGGTCGCCGGCAAAGCAGGCGAAGCGATGCCGGCCGGTGGCCCGGTCGCGATAGGCGAGCGTCTCGGCTCCGGATGGCGCCGCGAATAGCGAGGCGGCGACGTTTCCCCAGTCCCGTTCTTCGGCGAAGGCGAGCTCCAGCCGGAAGCCGCCCTCGCACCTGGCGATCGCCCAATAGGCGCAGTCCAATGTGGGCGGCCGCTCGGCCAGGACGGCAAAGCCGTATTTTGCCGCCGCGAAGCGCTCGATCCGCATCGGCACGTGCTTCAACGCAGGTTGTCCCGAATGGGGATCGGTGACGGACGGGATCAGCGTATCGATGCGCGCGTTCGAGGCGTATTGATCCGTCCAATGCATGGGCACGAACACGCTTCCCGGCGACTGACGGTCCGACACATAAGCCCGGGCCAGGATCGAGCCGCGCGTGGTCGAGACGCGCACGATGTCAGCATCGGCAATGCCGGACGCTCGCGCATCGCCCGGGTGGATCTCGGCAAACGGCTCGGCGAGATGCTGCGACAGGCGCACGCTCTTACCCGTGCGCGTCATGGTGTGCCAATGGTCGCGCACGCGCCCGGTGTTCAGAATGAAGGGGAAGGCGGTGTCCTTCTCCCCGGCCGGCACTGGGCGAACCGGTACGATGCGGGCCTTGCGATCCTGATGGAAGAAGCCGCCACCGGCAAAGAATCGCGTTTCGGCGGGTGCGCCGGGTTTGGCCCGCGGCCATTGGAAGGGCTCGATCCGGTCGAAGCCTCCTCCGTCGATGCCGGCAAACGCGCCGATGTCGAAATCGCGCTCGCCGTCGTTCTCGAACGCCGACAGAGCCGCATGCTCGGCGAAGATTTCAGCCGGTGAAGCGTAAGAAAACGCATCGGCAAAGCCCATGCGTTTGGCCACCTGGCACAGGATCCACCAATCCGGTTGGGCGTGGCCCGGCGCACCGACGAATGGCCGTTGCCGCGAGACGCACCGCTCCGAATTGGTGACGGTGCCGTCCTTTTCCCCCCAGGCCGCGGCGGGCAGTTTCACCTTCGCGTGCCGCGCCGTGTCCGTGTCGCCTATGACGTCGGAAACGACGAGAAAGGGACAGTCGCGCAAGGCCCGCTCGACCACGCCCGCATCGGGCATCGAGTCGGCCGGATTGGTGGCCATGATCCACAGCGCCTTGATGCGCCCGTCCGCCACGGCGCGGAACATGTCGATCGCCTTGAGCCCGGGCTTCCCGGCGATCTTGGGCGACCGCCAGAAGCGTCGAACCCGGGCGCGGTGAGCGGGGTTTTCGATCTCCATATGCGCGGCGAGCATGTTGGCCAGCCCGCCGACCTCGCGGCCGCCCATGGCGTTCGGCTGGCCGGTCACGGAGAATGGACCCATGCCCGGTCTGCCGATGCGGCCCGTGGCGAGATGGCAATTGATGATGGCGTTGACCTTGTCGGTGCCGCACGCCGATTGGTTGACGCCTTGACTGAATATGGTGACCGCTTTCTCGGTCTCGGCGAACAGCGTGTAGAACGCGGCGAGGTCCTCGGCCGCAAGACCGGTCCGGGCGGCGATGGCCGGAAGATCGAGCGGCCCTGCCGCCGCCAAGGTCTCGTCGAGTCCGCGCGTATGCTTGGCCACATAGTCGTGGTCGATGCGGTCCGTGGCGGCGAGATGAGCGAGCAGGCCTGAAAACAGCGCCACGTCGCTGTCGCTTGCGACCGGCAAGGTGAAATCGGCGATCTCCGCGGTCATGGTACGGCGCGGATCGATCAGGACCACGCGCATGCCGGGCCTCGCCTCCTTCGCCGCGGCGAGGCGCTGATAGAGCACAGGATGACACCAGGCGAGGTTCGAGCCGACCAGCACCACGAGATCGGCAAGCTCGATGTCGCGATAGGTGCCGGGCACGGTGTCTGAGCCGAAGGCGCGGCGGTGCCCTGCCACCGAGGAGGCCATGCACAGCCGCGAATTGGTGTCGATATTGGCCGAGCCGATAAAGCCCTTCATCAGCTTGTTGGCGACGTAATAGTCCTCGGTGAGCAATTGGCCGGAGACGTAAAACGCCACAGAGTCCGGACCGTGCTCGGCAATGGCTTGCGAGAACTTCGCCGCCACCAGATCGAGCGCCTCATCCCAACCCGCCTCCAGTCCGTCAATCTCGGGATGAAGCAGCCGGCCGTCGCGCCCTAGCGTTTCGGCCAGCGCCGCGCCCTTGGAGCAGAGGCGTCCAAGGTTGGCCGGATGCTCCGGATCGCCGCGCACGATCGCCTTGCCGTCGGGCGCGACTTTCGCCAGCACGCCGCAACCGACGCCGCAATAGGGGCAAGTTGTCTTGACCGGCGGCGCGTCGAGGAAATTCTCCATCATGCCGCCAGGTTCGAAAGAGCCTCGAGCGTGATGAAGAGCTGACCGTCTTCGATCCTGACGGGAACGGTGCGCGCCGCGCCCTCATCGGCGCCGAGCGCCTGTCCCGTCTCCAAGGAAATCACCCAATTATGCAGAGGGCAGGTGACCGACGCGCCATGCACGATCCCCTGGCTTAACGGTCCGCCTTTGTGCGGGCAGCGGTCCTCGACGGCAAAGATCTGGTCCTCGGCGGTGCGGAACACGGCGATCCGCCCTTTCGGTGTCTTCACGCAACGTGCGCCGCGGCGGGGAATGTCGGCGAGAGCGCCGATCTTGATCCAATCCATGACGCTCACTCCGCGGCCTGAAGCAGACCGACCGCGGCCATGGGCGAAAACTCGTGCTTGTCCTTGCCTGAGGCGCGCTCGGACCATGGATCGACTTGAGCAAATTTCTGCGAAAAGACGAACCGGTCGTAAAATTCCTGGCGCCTGTCCTTGTCCGCGAAGATCTGGTTTCTGATCTCGTCGACCCCTACGCGCCTCGCCCATTTGTAGATGCGCTCAAGATAGCGCCCCTGCTCGCGATACATCTGCACCAAGGCGACGATCACTTCGAGCGCCTCGTCCTCGGTCTTGACCAGGCCGAGCACCTCAGTGCCCTTGATGTCGAGTCCTGCGGCGCCGGCGAAATGAATCTCGAAACCCGATTCGACGCAGACGACGCCGACATCTTTGCACGTCGCCTCGGCGCAATTCCGCGGACAGCCTGACACCGCCATCTTGACCTTGGCCGGCGTCCACGAGCCCCACATGAATTTCTCGATGCGGATGCCAAGCCCCGTGGAATCTTGCGTGCCGAAGCGGCACCAATCGGACCCGACGCACGTCTTCACCGTGCGCAAGCCCTTGGCGTAGGCGTAGCCTGAGACAAAGCCCGCTTGGCCGAGATCGGCCCACACGGCCGGCAGGTCTTCTTTCTTGATGCCAAGCATGTCGATGCGCTGGCCGCCGGTGACTTTCACCGTGGGAATCGCGAATTTGTCGACCACGTCGGCGATGGCGCGTAGTTCCTTGGCGCTGGTCACGCCGCCCCACATGCGCGGGACCACCGAATAGGTGCCGTCCTTTTGGATGTTGGCGTGCGCGCGCTCATTGATGAAGCGCGACTGGTAGTCGTCGGCGTAAACGCCGGGCCATTCGCAGACGAGATAGTAGTTGAGGGCGGGGCGGCATTTGGCGCAGCCGCAAGAGCTCGTCCATTCGAGCTCCTGCATCACGGCCTCGACGGTCTTGAGACCGAGGACCGTTATCAGCCGGCGCACATCGTCATGGCCAAGCGGCGTACAGGGGCACATCGGCTGGACGGCAGAAGGATTATAGGCGTCCCCGAGCGAGAGTTTCAGGAGCTGCTCGACCAGCCCGGTGCATGAGCCGCACGAGGCGGACGCCTTGGTCTGGGCGCGGACCTCATCGAGCGAGGCCAATTTATTCGCGGTAATGGCCGCGGTGATCTTTCCTTTGCATATGCCGTTGCAGCCGCAGATCTCCGCGTCATCCGGTAAGGCTGCAACGGCCGCCATAGGGTCCAGCGGAGGCCCTCCCTGATAGGCTTGGCCGAAGATCAACGTGTCGCGCATATCGGAAATGTCGACCTCGCGCTTCTTGAGGTCGGCAAACCAGGCCGCGTCGGAAATCTCGCCGAACATCACCGTGCCGACGATGCGGTCCTCCTTAAGCACGAGACGCCGGTAAACGCCGGCCGAAGCATCGCGCAGCACGATCTCCTCGCGGCCGTCGCCATCGGCGAAATCTCCAAGCGAGAATACGTCGATGCCGGTGACCTTGAGTTTGGTCGGGGTATCGCTGTGAACGAAAGCCGCAGCCTCATCGCCGGCAAGCCGCGCGGCGGCCACGCGCGCCATGTCGTAAAGCGGGGCGACCAGCCCGTACACCCGGCCGCCGACCTCGGCGCACTCGCCGATCGCCAGGATGTCAGGGTCCGAGGTGTGCATATGGGCATCGACGACAATGCCGCGGTTCACCTCGAGGCCCGCCTCCTTGGCAAGCCACGCGTTTGGCCTGATCCCTGCGGCCATAACCACAAGGGTTGCGGGAATGACCGTGCCGTCCGCGAGCTCGACGGCCTTTACCTTCCGCTCGCCGAGAACGGCCTTGGTTTCGGCCTTGGTAATGACTTTGATGCCGCGCGCCTCCACCGCCTTTTGCAGCAAATAGCCGGCGGCGGGATCGAGCTGGCGCTCCATCAGGGTCGGCATGAGATGAAGCAGAGTGACATCCATGTCGCGCGCTTTGAGCCCGGCCGCGGCCTCCAACCCGAGCAGCCCGCCGCCGATCACCACCGCCTTTGCCGTCGACTGGGCGGCGAGCAACATGGCATTCACGTCGTCGAGGTCGCGATAGGTCAAGACGCCGGCAAGATCGCTGCCCGGCACGGGAAGAATGAACGGCACCGAGCCCGTCGCGATGACAAGCTTGTCGTATTGTGCGATCACGCCGTGGTTCGAGGTTACGGTCTTCGCCGCCCGGTCGATGGCCACGACCTTGTGACCCTTGTAAAGGGTGATGCCGTTGTCGATGTACCAGCCATCGCCGTGGATGATGATTTCCTCGTAATCCTTCTCGCCTGACAGCACCGGCGACAGCATGATGCGGTCGTAATTGACGCGCGGCTCGGCATTGAAGATCGTCACCTCGTAACGCGATTGCGCCGCTTCGAAGAGATGCTCGAGCATCCTCCCCGGCGCCATGCCGTTGCCGACGATGACAAGTTTCTCGGTCATGGGACCCGATCCTGTTCTGTTCATTGCGTGGCGAAGGTTTCGGCGGGGACCTCGGCCGGGCCGCGTTCCATGCGCCGAATGGCGACGTGCATCCAGCCGAGGCACGCCATTACCAGCAGGAACAGCAGCATGAAGCAGCTTTGCCAGATACCGGTGAGATCGTTGAGAACGCCGAAGGCGATCGGCAGGATGAAGCCGCCGAGACCGCCGATCATGCCGACAAGGCCGCCGACCGCGCCGACATCGTTGGGATAGTAGGTCGGGATGTGTTTGTAGACCGCGGCCTTTCCGAGGCTCATGAAAAATCCGAGAATGAACACCACGACAACGAAGGTGATCGGCCCGATCTCGACATGCGCGGCCATGCGCCCGGACATTCCGGTCACGAGGAGGTTGGTGGGCGGCAGCGAGAGGATGAGGCAGGCGGCGGCAGAGACCCCGAGCGTCCAATACATCACGCTGCGCGCGCCGACGCGGTCGGACAGTATGCCGCCATAGGCGCGGAAAATACTTGCCGGGACGGAGAAGGCCCCGGCGATGATTCCCGCCGTGGCGATGTCAAGGCCGTAGACGCCGATGACATAACGCGGGAGCCATAGCGCTAGCGCGACGAAGGCGCCGAAGGCGAAGAAGTAATAAAGGGAGAAGCGCCACACCTGAATGTGTTTGAGCGCGGTGAATTCGGCGAAGAAACTCTTTTGTGCCTTGGGCCGTATGTCCGCCGGGTCGTCAGGCACCGAAAACCAGAAGGCGATCGCCATGACGGCAAGCGCCAAAGCCCAGATTTGCGCCACCGCCGGCCAGCCCCAAGCAAGAAGAACGAAAGGCGCGACGAATTTCGTGACCGCGGCGCCGACATTGCCCGCTCCGAAAATACCGAGTGCCGTGCCCTGCTTCGCTTGCGGGTAGAAGCGCGAGACATAGGTGATGCCGACCGCGAACGAGCCGCCGGCAACGCCGACGCCGAGCGCCGCGATCAGGACTTCCGGATAGGTCTTGGCGTAGGCCAAGAGAAAGGTAGCGACAGAAGCGGCGAGCATTGTCGCCGTGTAGACAAGCCGCCCGCCATAGCGGTCGGTCCACACGCCGAGCACGATGCGGACGAGCGATCCGGTCAGGATCGGCGTGCCCACGAGCAGTCCGAACTCGGTTTCGCTGAGGCCGAGCTCTTGTTTGATCTGGATTCCGATGATGGAAAAGATCGTCCAGACGGCGAAGCAAAGAGTGAAGGCGACGGTCGACAGCCAAAGGACGCGCGTCGCGTCGCCCTCGGCCTGCTGTCGGGGTTTGGATTGGTCCATGCTCTCTCCAAAGGCGCATAAAAAGCCGCCAGTCAGGGTCTCGCGTCCGATCGAAACGGTATGCGAGGCACTGGCTGGCATTTGCCAGGGGCGGCCCGTCAGCGGGCACGCCAGAGCATGGTTGCAGGAACCATGCCGGTTCCTGCATAGCGGGGGCTATCCTTGAAATTCAGCACCTTAGGCGAAGGCAGCGGTCCGTCGCGGCGGACAGTTGCGCCCAAGGTATCGGCAACTGCCTATGTGCAGCGCACAAAAAATGGGCTTAACCCGCTGTTGCTGCACAAATAATCACGCTGGGCGTCGTCCTCGCCAGGCCGCAGTTGGTCTTAGGCCTGCCGCTGGAAGCGTCCCGCCAACGCGAAACCGGGCTGCCTCACTCTTTGCGGTGCTCTTTGGTTTCTTGCGAGACCGGCAAACAATTGATTGCCAGTTAGCCTCGCCGTCAATCCGTGGAGGCGCGACCGTAGATATCGTCGAACCGAACGATGTCATCCTCATCGAGGTAAGACCCGGATTGCACCTCGATTAGTAAGGCCGGAGTCCGGCCAGGATTGACGAGACGGTGTTTCGTGCCGATCGGGATATATGTGGATTGGTTCTCGGTTAAGAGCTGCACTTCTTCCTCTTTGGTCACCTCAAGTGTGCCTTTGACAACAACCCAGTGCTCTGAACGGTGGAAATGGCTCTGCAGCGATAGCCGGCCGCCGGGCTTCACCATGATGCATTTGACGTGGTAGCCATCGCCGCGGTTTAGGCGCTGATACCAGCCCCAAGGCCTATAGACCCTGGTGTGCTCGAAGGCATGGGCTCGGCCATTGCCCTTGAGATGCTCCACGATATCCTTGACCGATTCTGCATATTCTTTCGAGGCGACGAGCACCGCATCCTCCGTCGCCACAAGGACGACGTTATCAAGGCCAAGCAACGCGACGAATGCATGATCGCTGTAGGCGAGACTGTTGCGCGTTTTCTCCATAAGCACTTCGCCCTCGCCAAGCACAACGTTCTTACCATCGTCCTTCTCTAATAGTTGCCAAAGCGTGGACCATGAGCCAACGTCGCTCCACGTTGTATCGAGCGCAACGCAACGCATATTGTCCGTTTTCTCGGCGATAGCGTAGTCGAATGAGATGGCAGGTGCCTGTGCGTAACCCGGACCAAGTCTTAGAAAGCCAAGATCTGTCTTTCTCTGTTCGAACGCACGACGACACGCCTCAAGAATGTCAGGTGCGTGCGCCTCGAACAACGACAGCAGCGCGCCGGCCTTAAAGAGGAAGACACCTGAGTTCCAACGAAAAGCGCCATCATCGATGAATGCCTCTGCCTCTTCGCGGGAGGGCTTTTCCACAAAGCGCTTCACCTTGAGATCGGGGGCGTTGCTTTTATCTGTCTCGATATAGCCGTATCCGGTATGGGGACAGTCAGGCTCGACACCGAAGACAACGAGGGCACCTTCTTCAGCCGCCCGCGTGCCGATCTCGATAGCGCGCCTAAAGGCCTCGGCGTCGGGTATGAAGTGGTCGGCTGGTGTGACAAGCGCAAGAGTATTGGGATCGTCCTGGGCGGCGATCAATGCGGCGATGCAAGCTGCCGGCCCCGTGTTCCTTCCGACCGGTTCCAGCGCAAGCTCGCGCGAAACCAAAGCAATCTCTTCCAGTTGCTCGGCGACAAGAAAACGGTACTTTTGATTGGTCAGGACGGAGAGTTGACCGCATGGGGCGCCCTGGAGCCTGCGGCAGGTTTGTTGAAACAAGCTCTCATCGCCGGCGATCTTGTGAAACTGTTTAGGGTAGGCCTCGCGCGAAAGCGGCCAGAGCCTCGTGCCCGCTCCGCCGCACAGGATAAATGGTAAAACATCGCGCATTTACGGCGACCAGCCCTTATGTCAGCTCCTGGTGTTTTGCGTGCTCCTTTAAGTGCGAGGAAAGGCCACACGTCAATCCGAAAACGCCGTCCGTTCTGTCTCAATCTTTGTGGTGCTCTTTGGTTTCCTGCGAAACCGGCAGGCAATTGATCGCCACGATCGTCATGTCGATGTCGGCTTTGCCGTCGCAGTCGAAACTCTGTTTCGATCCATGCGGCGGATCGATGTTAAGGACGAGATGTCCCGGATCGTCCTTGGGCTCGGCCGCCCTCAATTTGGAGTCGCCGTTTTTGCAGGTAACGCTGTTCTGCTCGTCAAACACGGCCAGGGGCAGAACGAAGACATGCTGGCCGCCCCGATCTGCGGCACAAAATTGTTTTGTGAATTCCTCGTAGTTCGCCGCCTGCGACACCGTTTGAGCCGATGCACTATGAGCCAAGGTCGTTAGCGCGACGGTACAGATCGGCGCAATCAATCGTAACATGACGGTTCCTCCGCTAGGTTGGTCGACACAGCAGGTGCAGTCTAACCCATGCTGTCGCGGTCTCAACCTCTGTATACGGAAAACCCAGCGCTAGAGCGGCCGGTGTTCCGAAAGCCCGTTTCGGTGTGAAGGGTGTGCTCAACTTGCCCACGAGCAGGACGAAGTTGGATGAGACGGGCAGGGGCCTTCCTTCGACCACCGCCTTCAACGGAACCGGCCGGAATCTTATCGGTCGTCGGATAATCTGATATCGTGGTTGGCGTCACGATCATGCGGAGGGACCGCACTTTGCAAGAAACGCCAATAGAACAGGTCTCAACCTGGATTGAGCAATGGAAGACGGTCACCGGCGAGCTGGTTCACGATCTTCTTCTTTATCTGCCCAATCTGATCGGAGCGCTGCTGGTCTTTGCGTTGGGTTGGGCGATCGCCCGCCTCGGCCAGGCCGCCGTCGTCAGGTTGGCAAGGACGCTCAACCGGATGCTGGCCCGCGTTTTTGCCGACAATCGATGGGTTCGCGTCAGGTTGTCGGACGGCGCGATAAACGTCATCGGCAGCGTGGTGTTTTGGTTGCTTGTCGTTTTTGCCCTCACGGCGGCGGCCAAGATTGCGGAATTCGAGTTCTTCGCTCAGTGGCTCGACCGGATGCTGTCGTATCTGCCAAATCTCCTGGCAGGTACGCTGATCGTATTCGTTGGATATCTGGCCGGGAAGTTCGTGCGCGATCTCGTCACCGTCACCTTCTCCATGGCGGGAACGGAGCAAAGCCGGCTGCTTGGGCTCATCGCGCAATCGGCGACATTCCTCATTGCGATCGTGGTCGGCCTCGACCAAGCGGGGATCGACGTCGGATTCATCATCACGCTGGTGGGTATTCTGGTCGGCGCCGTTGCTGCCAGCTTTGCGCTGGCCTTCGCGTTGGGATCGCGGTCTTTCGTCGCCAACTTGATCGGTGTCTACCAGATGCAAGGCCACCTGCAGCCGGGACGGAATATCAAGATCGGAACGCTGGAAGGAGAGGTGTTGGAGGTCACGTCAACCGGTGTCGTTCTGGCAACCGATGAGGGGCGCATGATGGTGCCTGGCAGGCTCCTCAACGAGGAGTCCGTTAGCCTGCTGACGCCGGATCGTGACCAATGACGAACCCATCCGAACTGACCTTGTCGTTTGTCCAACGCTGGCCGCAGCATGCGGCACGCGTTCTGGAAGAGCTGGAGAGCGCCGACGTTGCCGCCTTCGTTCCCGCCATACCGCAGCGGATCGCCGGGCCAGCGGTCGGTCATATGCTCCGCTGGAGGGCAGCGGCATGTATCGAATTGCTCTCCCCGGACCAGGCCGCGGGGCTGATCGAAAACATGAACTATTACGATGCCGTCGGATTGTTGCAGGTTACCGAGCGCAAAAAGCGCGATGCCGTGATGTCGGAGTTGTCGCGGAGCCTCGCCGGCAGGATCAAGGCATCGCTGCGCTATCCGGAAGGCACCGTAGGCGCCTTGATGGATCCATCGGTGCCGATCTTCGCGCATGACGCAACTGTCGATCAGGCGCTTCGCCATGTCAGAGAGTGGCACCGCACCGACATAAGCCATGTCTTCCTGCGCGGCGGGGAGGGGCTTTTTCACGGCACGGTCCGGATCGCGGCACTGGTCAAAGCGACCGGAAAGACGGAGCTTGCCTCGGTCGCCGAACGGAAGGTTGTTCCGATTTCCAACCGCGCAACGCTTGAGTCCGTGGCGCAAGACTCAGACTGGGACGACTACCCCGTGCGGCCTGTGGTTGGCATGAGGCGGAGACTGCTTGGTGGACTGTCGCGCGGCGTCTTGCGGCGCAGTATGAGCCGGCTCGGAACGGCGCGCGCGCAGCTTGACCCGAGCGCTTTGGTCGCCAACGCTCTTACGGTGTATCTCCACAGTTGCCGGAACCTGGTCGGTTTCGTCGCTCAGTTGCCCGATGCCAACAATCGGCGGGCGGGCAGGGGAACGGGGCATGGCCGGAAACGTTGACGTCACCGCTGATGCGCTGAACCGGCGCTTTGTCATCGATCACCCCTCCGAAGCGGCCAGTTTGCTTGAGAAAATTCCGGCCGAAGAAGCAACCAAGGTGCTCGCACGGCTATCGGTGCGCGCGATTCTGCCGGCCTGGCGCCTGCTTCCGCCGAACGTGGCGGCGGATTTGCTCGACAGGCTGCCAAGCGCGCACGCCGAAGAGCTTCTGAGCGAGCTGCCGCCAAACGAGGCCTTGCAGGTTCTCGGGCTCATCGAAGAGGACAGGCAGGAGGAACTGCTTGGTCACCTCCCGCCTCCGATCGCCAAGGAATTGCGCGATCTGATGGCCTATCCGCCCAATACCGCCGGCCGGCTGATGGACACGCGGTTCAACGCGCTGCACAGGTCGATGACGGCCGAGGAGGCGCTCGATTTCCTGCGCAAGAACCGGGTCAAAGCGACGCCCAATCTGCTTCTCTTGGACAAGGACAACCGGCTCAAAGCTTTTGTCGCGATTCAGGACATCGCCATCGCCGACCCTAACGTCACACTCGACAGCATTTCCAAACCCGTGCCGACTTTTGTCGATCCAATGGCGCCCCAATCGGAAGTGGTCGACACGCTGGAAAAATATCGATTGCCGTCCCTGCCCGTAGTCAATGTCGACGGCACCTTGCTCGGTGTCATCCGCCAAAAGGCTTTGGTCGATGCGGTGCAAGCGGAGGCCCTGTCCGACCTTGCGACCATGGTCGGCGCCAGTAAAGAAGAGCGCGCTCTGTCGAGCCCGCTCTTCACGGTCCGGAAGCGCATGCCTTGGCTGCAAATCAACTTGCTCACGGCATTCCTGGCGGCCGCGGTGGTCGGCATGTTCGAAAGCACCATCGCCAAATTTACCGCCCTTGCGGTCCTCCTGCCCGTCGTTGCCGGCGAATCCGGCAATGCGGGCGCACAGGCCTTGGCCGTGACCATGCGCGGTTTGGCGCTTCGCGAGATCTCGGTCCGCAATTGGTCCGCAGTCGTCACCAAGGAGGTTGCGGTGGGCCTGATGAACGGCGTCGCGATCGCCGTGACCTGTGGGATCGGCGTTTATCTGTGGAGCGGGTCGCTCGGCCTCGTGATCGTGATCGCGGTGTCTATGATCCTGGCCATGGTCATTGCCGGGTTTGCCGGCGCCATGGTTCCCATCGTCCTGGCCAAGCTCGGACAAGATCCAGCCCAATCGTCCTCGATCGTTCTGAGCACGGTCACGGACGTTGCCGGATTTCTATCGTTTCTCGGCATCGCCACATTGCTGTCCGGCATGCTGTGACACTCCGTGCGCTTGCGTTGCGCGGGTTGCCGCCGGTCCGGCTTAGGATTAGATCATTCCATGGGGATGCGTCCGACGAGTGAAGCTCGGCCGAAATCAGCCAGGATCGCGACGGCGCGCCAGCCGTCAGCTCGGCCAAGATAACTGCCGGAGTAACGCCCGGCCATCCCCAACTGTCTTGCCTAGCGCACAGCCTCGATGAACCGCTCGCCCTTCGGCGACAGAAACCACAGGACAGCGGCAATCACGAGCAAGCCCGGAACGTCACCGATCAGATGGCCGTGTTCGTGGCTATCGGTGAGGGCCTGCACCGCCATGATCGCCGCGTGCACGACGCTCGACCAGATCGTAAAAGAGATCAGGCTGCGGTTCGCGGCAGGATTTTCCGCGGCAAAGATCAGGTAGATGCCCAGCACCGCGTAGACGCCGCAGATCATCTGCAGGTAGTACATCCCTTCGCCGCCGTGCCAGACCCAGCCGGACGGCCATACCACGCCCATCGGGTAGATCAGCAAAAACAAAATGCCGACCACGACGAGCGCATATTTGAGATATTTCTCCCTGGTGGCGTTGTTCATGATCTCTCCTCCCTCGATCTCGATGAACCCGCACTCACGAAAGCGTGCTGACCCGGTATAGTCCTTAGAGGCGGCCAGGCGCAATTGTCCTCTCACGTCGCCTGCAACGCGTTCGGCAAAGACAAAACAAGGCTTAAGCGTGCGCGGCCGGAGGTTTTTGTTGATATGCTCCTATTCGCTGACACGTGTGGACGGCCTAATGGACAATCCTCCCGAGAGCGGCGCTCGCTTCATCGGCACCATCGAACATCTATTGGACGGATGGCGGGCCTCTTTCGGCGTGCGCGTGCCCGGCGATGTCTTCACGCAGCCGGGCGAAACCGAATTCTTTGCCACCGAGCTTCAAGCCACCAAGTGTGCATGCGGAAGCGGCGGCGCGCGGGTTTTCGTCCGTAGAACTCAGGCGCGAGGGCTGACCGTCTCAGAAGTGTCTGTTGACGTTCCCGTCACTTTTCGCCCACCCTCGGCGTTTGATGTTCCGTGCAAAATCGAAGGAGGGCGCTTCCATGAGACTGATGATGACATTTACGATACCCGTCGAGCGCGGCAATGAGGGCGCCAAGGACGGGACAATCCTGAAGGCGATCGAAAATCTGGTCAAAGAGACCAACGCCGAAGCCTCATACTTTACCGTGATGGACGGGCAGCGTGCCGGGTATGTCGTTTTCGAGGAGAACGATCAGGCACGTCTGCCGCAGCTCAACGAACCGTTATTCGCCGCGCTCGACGCCGCCATCGATATCGTCCCGGTGCTGACGCTCGACGATCTGAAGCGCGGCCTGTCAGGCTAACTAGCCCAACCGACGACCTTCGCTATAGAAGCCTTCCGGCTTGCGCTAGGACGGCATGCGTTGCGTCCGCGAGCCGCTATGCACAGGGTCGCGCCGGCGTTAACCAATCCTTAAGCCTCTGCGTGCGCCTAGGCCGTGCTCTGATTATCATCAGGCCCGCGAAAAAGCCTTGGGTCTGAACCCATTAGCGGCTGGACGGACGGCGTGCGCAATCTGGGACTTAGGTCCCAAGGTCAGGAGGCCTCAAGATGCCCAAGTCATTGTCTTTAGCTGGCGCTGCGGTCGTGGCGACGATCGCAATTGGCGGAAGCACCGCAACGAGCGCCGAGGAGCTCTGCAGTTTCTTCTCGCTCGGCTCCGCATTTGAAACGAACTACCACGGATACAGCAACAAGGTTGCAGCACCGGGCGCTCCGGGAACGAGTACAGTCTCGTCCGGAGAAAACACCTTCAGCCAGACCTGCTTCGATTCCGAGACGGGACAAATTACCGGAACCTTGCGTACCACGACGACCTCGGAGAATTACACCAAAGGACCTGGAAATTCGAAATTCGAGAAATTCAATCCGATTTCAGGTTCCAGCACGTGCGCGGCGACCGGAACGCTCAGCTGCCCATAAGCCGGCGCCGGTAGAATGGGGCTGAATGCGGTAAGGCCAACCTGGCATCGGCAAAGGATGCTGACGAAGATGCGTGCGCTGGCAATCGCCTTTTTTACGCTGTTCTGCACCTTTGCGATCGCCGGGGCAGCTGCCGAGTATTTCAACCCCTCGCGCCTCGCCGCGTATTTTTCCGGAGAGGAAGGTGCGGCGCGTGAGACTTATCGCACCGCTGAGGTCGAACGCGGTTCGATCGCTAGAACCGTTGCGGCCACAGGGAGCGTCCAGGCAGTCGCCACGGTTCGCGTAGGAACGCAGGTCTCGGGACAGATCTCCGAGATCCTTGCCGATTTCAACACCGAGGTCAGAGAGGGCGACGTCATCGCCCGGATCGATCCTCTTTCATTCCGGAACGAGGTCGAGAAGTCGCGCGCCGAGGTCGAAATCGCCAAAGCCGTTCTGATGAAGGCGGAGGTTGCTCTAAAGGAGGCCGAGGAAGACGAAGAGCGCAAACGGAGACTAACGCTCAAGGGCGCGGGCTCGGCGGTCGAATTCACTAAGGCGACAGCAGCAAAGGGCGTCGCGGCGGCGGAAGTTCAGAACGCCGCGGCCACGCTCGCCAAGGCCAAAACCGAACTCAAGCAGAGCGAGCTCAACCTCGAACGGACTCAAATTCGCTCGCCGGTCAACGGCGTCGTCATCCAGCGCAACGTCGAACAGGGGCAGACCGTCGCGGCCGAGCTCCAGGCGCCAACGCTCTTTATCATCGCTCAAGATCTCAGAGCCATGCAGCTGGAGCTGTCGGTCGATGAGGCAGACATTGGAAAGGTGGCCGCCGGTCAGCGTGTCGACTTCACCGTGGACACGTTCCCGGGCCGGCGGTTCAGCGGAGAAGTGCTCCAGGTCCGCAAATATCCCGTGGTGACGGAAAATGTGACGACCTATGCCGTCATTGCCTCGGCACCCAATCCCGATCTCGCTCTGATCCCCGGCTTGACCGCTTTGGCGAGGGTCGTTCTGAAGTCGAAGGACGCCGTGCTGACCGTGCCGCGTGCGGCGCTCCGATTTCGGCCCAAGGGCACTCCGTTCTCCGGGCCGGCCGTATGGGTGCTTGGGCCGTCAGGGTTGATCGAGCGGCGGGTGAAAACCGGATTGTCGAATGCATCCTCCGTGGAAGTCGAGGGTCAGCTCCAACCGGGCGAGCATGTTGTGGTCGGTGCAAGTCGCGAGCCGCAGTCTGACACGCCGCGCTGGACCCTCGGCAGCCTGAACTGAGCCGGTCGAGCGACCATGCAAATCCTCGCCGCAACGCAAACGACGCGCCGCCATCGCCAGGGCGGTTGCCCGATCATCGAGGCCTACGATCTCGTCAAGGACTACAAGATGGGAGAGTGCAAGGTGCCGGCCCTGCGCGGCGTTTCGCTCCGCGTCGAGCGTGGCGAATTCATCGCCATCGTCGGTCCCTCGGGGTCGGGCAAGTCCACGCTCGCGAACCTGCTCGGCCTCCTCGATAGGCCGACGTTCGGGCTCTACCGGTTCAACGGCGTCGATGTCTCCCAGCTGGGACCGGCGGGTATCGCCCGCTTGCGCAACTCCGAAATCGGTTTTGTATTCCAGAACTTCAATCTGCTTCCGCGGCTCGATGCGCAGGAAAATGTCGAGTTGCCGCTGGTCTATGCCGGGGTGGGCCGCAAGCGGCAGCAAAAGCGCGCCCAGGAGCTCTTGTCGTTGGTGGGCCTCGACGACCGCCGGCATTATCGCCCGTGCCAACTTTCCGGAGGTCAGCAGCAGCGCGTTGCCATCGCCCGCGCACTCGCCAATGAGCCCGCGCTGATCCTCGCCGACGAGCCTACGGGGGCGTTGGACAGTCAATCGAGCGTCAACGTGATGGAGACGTTGCGCTCGCTAACCGATCAAGGCGTGACCGTCATACTCATCACCCACGAGCCACAGGTTGCCGAGTATGCGACGCGGACCGTATCGCTGAGGGACGGGAAGATCGTCGCTGACTGCCGGCGGATGGCTAAGGTCGCATGAGCTTTCTCGCGAGTCTCAGGATTGCTCTGCGCGCGTTGGGCGCCCACACGTTGCGCAGCCTCTTGACCACGTTAGGCATCATTCTCGGGGTGGGCTCGGTTATCGTCATGGTCGCGGTGGGGGCGGGCGCGCAAATGCGCATCGAGCAGGACATCCGTGCGTTGGGAGCGAACGTGATGGTTCTGGTGTCCGGATCGGCGACAAATTCGGGCGCACGTCTCGGCAGCAATTCTCGCCCCACTGTCACCGAACGTGATGCTGAAGCGATCGCCCACGAGGTCATGGAAGTCACCGCGGCCGCGCCTGTCGTCAGGGGTGCTGCGCATGCCATAGCTGGGAACGCGAATTGGGGGACCAACGTCGTAGGCACCGGCGCGGACTTTTTTGTCGTGCGGGATTGGGTTACGGCGTCAGGCCGCGTCCTGGAAGAGGACGAAGTCGAGACCGCGCAGAAGGTTATCGTGCTTGGCCAGACCGTTGCGGGAAAGCTGTTTCCCTCAAACGATCCCATCGGCCAAATCGTCCGCATCAATCAGGTGCCGTTCACTGTCATTGGCGTTCTGGCTCCGAAGGGTCAGACCACCAATGGCGCAGATCAAGACGATCATGTGTTCATGCCGCTGGATTCCGCCCGAAACCGCGTGCTCGGGCGCAACCCCATGAATGCGCGCGCCGTGACCGGCGTTGTCATCAAGGTGCAGGACGGCGCCGACATGAGCGCCGCGGCCGAGCAGATCAGACAGGTTGTCAGGCAGCAGCATGGTCTGCCGCCGGATGCCGAAGACGATTTTACGCTGAGCAATTTCACCGAGATGATGCAGGTGAAACTCGGGGCTTCGCGCATGATGGCGCTGTTGCTCGCGGCCATCGCCTCGATTTCACTGCTCGTGGGCGGAATTGGCATTATGAACATCATGCTGGTTTCGGTCACCGAGCGTACACGGGAAATCGGAATTCGCATGGCCCTTGGCGCGCAACGGCGTCATATCTTGATGCAGTTTTTGGTCGAGGCCGTTGTACTCTGTATCATCGGCGGATTGCTTGGCACCTTGCTCGGGATCGGCGGCGCAGTTGCGGTGGCTGCCCTCACGGATCTGCCGACCTGGGTAACAGCGAGCGACATCGTCGTCGCCCTCGGCGTCGCCGCGTCCGTCGGGCTCTTATTCGGTTATTTTCCGGCGCAAAGGGCTGCGATGTTGCATCCGATCGATGCTCTCCGTTACGAATAAGAATGAAGGGGGGTGCCGCCATGTTGAGACACCGTTTCTTTGCGCCGTTCGCGCTCATTCTGCTCGTTCTTGCCCTGCCTCCGCACGCGGACGCTCTCGATCCCGGCAAGAGGCTCTATGTCCCGGCGGGCAGCGTCGATGCCGTAGCGCTGATCGGACCGCCGCCGAAACTGGGGTCGCCCGCGTTTCACGAGCAGATGGCGATCGTGCTGTGGCTGCAAAAAACCCGCACGCCGGACCAGGTCGCGTTCGTGGAAAAAACGCTCGACACCAAGCGCTTCGCGCCGCTCGTCAGCGAAGAGCTTTTCGATGTGGACGGGATCGAGCTCAAGAAGACGATTGACGACGCCATCTCCGAGGTTCGCGACGACTACGATGCGTTGAAGGCCGTCTACGACCTGCCGCGGCCGTTTCAGGTGAACGACGCGATCAAGCCGGTGGGGGAGGCCCGGCCCGTCGCCTCCTATCCAAGCGGTCATTCCATTCGCGCGATCGTTTATGCCAGGCTGCTTGCCGAGGTTTTTCCCGACAAGAAGGATGCGTTGATGGATCTTGCCATCCGGATTGGCTATGGCCGGGTCATCGCCGGCGTGCATTATCCGGACGATATCGTTTCGGGCCAAAAACTCGGCCAGGCCT
>CAZFYL010000043.1:0-18676 GCA_964523345.1 uncultured Methyloceanibacter sp. | reverse complement strand
GCACCGAGCTCGTCCACGCCCGCCACCTCGGTCATGAAGCGCACACAGCGCGTGCAATGAATGCAGCGCGTCATGTAAGTGCCGATCAGGGGTCCGAGATATTTGTCTTCGACCGCGCGCTTATTGTCGTCGAACCGCCCGGCGTCGAATCCGTACGCCATGGCCTGATCTTGAAGATCGCATTCGCCGCCTTGATCGCAGATCGGGCAGTCAAGCGGATGATTCACAAGCAGGAATTCGAGCACGCCTTCGCGGGCTTTCTTCACCGTTTCGGAGTCGGTGATGATTGTGGGCGGCGTCCCGTCACGCGACGGCCTGAGATCGCCAACGCTCATGGCACAAGAGGCAACCGGTTTCGGCATCCCCGCGACTTCGATCAGGCACATGCGGCAATTGCCGGCGATAGACAGGCGTTCGTGATAGCAGAAGCGCGGAATCTCGATGCCTGCGCGTTCGCACGCCTGGATCAGCGTGATCTCCGCAGGAACCTCATGCTCCTTGCCGTCGATAATGATCTTTGGCATCGGCTTGGTTCCCAAATTCCTATTCGGCGGCGACAGGAACGGATGGCGAAATCGGCCTGGCCGCTTGCGCGTCGATGCGTTCCTCGATCACGTGACGAAAATGGCGGATCAGGCCTTGCACCGGCCAGGCGGCAGCATCGCCGAGGGCGCAGATCGTATGGCCTTCGACCTGATAGCTGACATCGAGCAGCATATCGATCTCGCGTTTCTCAGCCTCGCCCTTGGCCATGCGCTCGAGCACCCGCCACATCCAGCCCGTACCTTCGCGGCAAGGGGTGCACTGCCCGCAGGACTCATGTTTGTAGAAATAGGACAGGCGTCCTATGGCCCGAATGATATCGGTCGATTTATCCATGACGATCACGCCGGCGGTTCCAAGCGCCGTGTCAGCCGCTTTGAGGCTGTCGAAATCCATATCGAGATCGACGCAGGCGCTCGCCGGAATGCACGGCACTGAAGAGCCACCGGGAATGACGGCAAGCAGATTGTCCCAGCCGCCGCGCACCCCTCCGCCGTAGCGATCGATCAATTCACGTAAGGGAATCCCCATCTCCTCTTCCACATTGCATGGTGTGTTTACGTGGCCGGAGAGGCAAAAGAGCTTCGTTCCAGTATTGTGGGGCTTGCCGAGCGAAGCGAACCAGGTGGCGCCGCGCCGCAAGATGTCCGGCACGACGGCGATTGTTTCGACATTGTTGACCGTGGTCGGCGCGCCATAGAGCCCGACATTGGCGGGGAACGGCGGCTTCAAGCGCGGCATGCCCTTCTTGCCTTCAAGGCTTTCGAGCAGCGCCGTCTCCTCGCCGCAGATATAGGCGCCCGCCCCGTGGCTGAGATAGAGATCGAAATCCCAGCCGTTGACGTTGTTCTTGCCGATCAGCTTGGCGTCATAAGCTTCGTCGATGGCCGCTTGCAGGACCTCACGTTCGCGGATGAACTCGCCGCGGATATAGATGTACGAGACATGGGCCCGCATGGCGAAAGAGGCGAGCAACGCGCCTTCGATCAGAAGATGCGGATCGTGGCGTATGATATCGCGGTCCTTGCAAGTGCCGGGCTCGGATTCGTCGGCATTGACCACAAGATAGGACGGGCGCCCGTCTGAGGTGGTGGGCATGAAGGACCATTTGAGCCCTGTAGGGAAACCCGCGCCGCCGCGGCCGCGCAAGCCGGACGCCTTCACCTCCTCGATGATCGCTTCATGGCCGCGCTCGATGATCGCCTTAGTCCCGTCCCAGGCGCCCCGGGCGCGAGCAGCATCAAGCCGCCAGCTATGGATGCCATAAAGATTTTTGAAGATGCGATCTTTGTCTTGCAGCATCAGCGCGGCTCCGGCCTTTGGCTCTTGCGCGACGCCCGTTTCGGCTTCGGAGGAACCGGTTCGTCCGGCGCCTCATTGCCATAGAGCTCCGGATTCGTCAGCGTGGTCGGGCCCCCGATCGGCGCCGAAGCCTGCCGTCCATTTTGCGGACCCGGCGCCACGGCGCGGCCAGCCTTCAGGTCTTTCAGGATTTTTTCCAGGCTCTCGGGCGTGAGGTCTTCGTAATAGTCCTTATCGATCTGAACCACCGGCGCGTTGACGCAGGCGGCAAGACACTCGACCTCGGTCCAGGAGAACAGCCCGTCCTTCGTCACATGGTCCGGTGCGCCGATCAGCCGGCGGCAGGTGTCCTTGATCGCATCGGCTCCACGAAGCCAGCACGGCGTGGTGCCGCACACCTGGACGTAATGGCGTCCGACCGGCGCCAGATTAAACATGGTGTAGAAAGTCGCGATTTCATAGATGCGGATATAGGCGAGGCCGAGCATGTCGGCGACGTAGCGGAGTGCGGGCTCCGTCAGCCACCCGCCCACCTGCTCCTGCGCACGCCACAGGATCGGCAAAACAGCCGAGGCTTGCCGCCCTTCCGGGTACTTCTTGATCTGGGCACGGGCCCATTCAAGGTTCTCCGGCGTGAAGGCAAAACTCTCAGGCTGATCGGTGGCGAGACGGCGGACACTCATGTTTCTACTTCTTGTTTTCCCTCAGCGGTCGATTTCTCCAAACACGATATCAATCGAACCGAGAACGGCCGAGACATCGGCAAGCATATGGCCCCGGCACAAATGGTCCATGGCGGCAAGATGGGCAAAGCTCGGGGCTCTGATCTTGCACCGATAGGGCCGGTTGGTTCCATCGGAGATGAGATAGACGCCGAATTCGCCTTTCGGTGCCTCGACCGCGGCATAAACCTCGCCCTCCGGCACGTGATAGCCCTCGGTATAGAGCTTGAAATGGTGGATTAGAGCTTCCATCGAGGCCTTCATCTCGGCCCGGCGCGGCGGCACCATTTTGTGATTCTCGACCGTCACCGGCCCGAGTTCGGTGGTCAGCCGATCGCAGCATTGCTTCATGATGCGCACCGATTGGCGCATCTCCTCCATACGCACCAGGTAACGATCGTAGCAATCGCCGTTCTTGCCGATAGGAATATCGAAGGCGAGTTCGTCGTAGCATTCGTAAGGCTGGGCTTTGCGCAAATCCCAAGCCGCGCCCGAGCCGCGCACCATGACACCGGAAAACCCGCGCGCCCAGGCGTCTTCGAGCTCCACCACCCCGATATCGACATTGCGCTGCTTGAAGATTCGGTTCTCCGTTAGCAGACCCTCGATGTCGTCACAGACTTTGAGGAACGGATCGCAGAAGGCGTAGATATCGGCGACAAGTTCAGGCGGCAGGTCCTGGTGGACTCCGCCCGGGCGGACATAAGCCGCGTGCATCCGGCTGCCCGACGCCCTCTCGTAGAACACCATCAGCTTTTCACGCTCCTCGAAGCCCCAAAGCGGCGGCGTCAGCGCCCCGACGTCCAAGGCCTGGGTGGTGATATTGAGGAGATGCGACAGAAGCCGGCCGATCTCGGAATAAAGCACACGGATCAACTGGGCGCGTTTCGGCACGGTCACGCCGACCAGCTTTTCGACCGCCAGCGAATAGGCGTGCTCCTGATTCATCGGCGCCACGTAATCGAGGCGATCGAAATAGGGCAACGCCTGGAGATAGGTCTTGTGCTCGATGAGCTTCTCGGTGCCGCGGTGAAGCAGACCGATATGCGGGTCGACACGCTCGACCACCTCGCCGTCAAGCTCAAGCACGAGCCGCAAGACCCCGTGCGCCGCCGGGTGCTGCGGACCGAAATTGATGGTGAACTTGCGGTCGTCCCCTTCCCGCTTGCCGCTATCGGCGTCGACGGACGGGATGTCTGCTTCCGCCATCACGCGCCAACCTCGCTCGATGCTTTGTCTATTTTGCCCGCGACACCGCGATTGAATCGATCCCAGCTGACGATGAAACGCTCATGCGTGCCAACGCCGATCTCGTCGACGCCATCGTGAGCCACAACCTTGAACCAGGCTCTCGGCCCACGGACCTCGATACATTCCGCATCGACCGTAACGGTAAAGCCGATAGGCGTTGCCGCCTTGTGAGAGATGTCGATATGCGTACCGAGGCTCCCTTCCCCGTCGTCGAGATGAGGCGCAAGAAGCTGCACGCAGGTCCATTCCATCAGACCGACCATGAACCCCGTGGCAAACACTTCCGGCATGGCCTGAAGCTCAGGCGATTCGCGATAAAGGTAGGGAACGGTCTTGGTGTCGGGCACCTTGTAGGAGAAACGGTGCTTCAGCCCGGCCGTGAGGGATGGCTTCATGGCTTATCGTTCCGGTCGGGTGCTTCGCCGGCTTTTTCATCGCCGGGGATGGCACTGTCCATACCCTCCCAAGGGCTTAGGAAATCGAAGCTGCGATATTCCTGCATCAGCTTCACCGGTTCGTACACCACACGCTTCACGGTATCGTCGTAGCGGAGCTCGACGAAGCCGGTGAGCGGGAAATCCTTGCGCAAAGGATGGCCTTGAAACCCGTAATCGGTGAGAAGCCGGCGCAGGTCCGGGTGCCCGGCGAACAAGACGCCGTACAGATCGTAGGTCTCCCGCTCAAACCAGTCCGCCCCCGGAAACACGCCGATAACGCTGGGGACCGGCGTTGCGGCATCGGTCCTGATGCGGACACGGATGCGGTGGTTCAGCCACGGGCTCAGCAAATGATAGACAACATCGAAGCGCTGCTCTCGCTCAGGGTAATCCACGCCGCAGATGTCAATGAGACAGCCGAACCGGCAGCGAGCATCCTCGCGCAAGAGTGTGAGAACCTCGACAATGTCGTCGCGCTCGACCTCGATGGTGAGTTCACCGAGCGTAAGCTCCGTGCTTAAGAGCTTCTGTCCAAGAGTGTCGCCGAGGTAAGCGGCGAGCTTGTTAAGAGCGTCGTCCATCAAGGCTCCGGCGGGAGTTGACAATCAGATTAGCGCTCGATCGTGCCAGTCCGTCTGATTTTCTTTTGTAGGAGCAGCACTCCATAAACAAGCGCTTCAGCCGTGGGCGGGCAGCCCGGGACATAGATGTCGACCGGAACGATCCGGTCGCACCCCCGCACCACGGAATAGGAATAATGATAGTAGCCGCCGCCATTGGCACAGGATCCCATAGAAATGACATAGCGCGGCTCGGGCATCTGGTCGTAGACCTTGCGCAGCGCAGGCGCCATCTTGTTGCACAGGGTGCCTGCCACGATCATGACATCGGATTGCCGCGGACTGCCGCGCGGGGCAAAGCCAAAGCGTTCGAGATCGTAGCGAGGCATGGATGCCTGCATCATTTCCACGGCACAGCAGGCAAGCCCGAAGGTCATCCACATCAACGAGCCGGTGCGGGCCCAATTGATGAGATCGTCCGCGGTGGTCAGCAGAAACCCCTTATCGGCAAGCTCTTCGGAGAACAGGCCGAAACTCGTCGCGCCCGGCGTGATGATGCCGCCGCTCCGCCCTTCCTTCTCCAATTGGGGCTCAGGCATCAATCCCATTCAAGCGCGCCTTTCCGCCATTCATAGATAAAGCCGATGGTGAGCACGGCCAGGAAGATCATCATCGCCCAGAAGCCGAAAGCGCCAATGTCGCCGAAGGCCACGGCCCAAGGAAACAGGAACGCCACTTCGAGATCAAAAATAATGAACAACAGCGAGACAAGGTAGAAGCGGACATCAAATTTCATCCGCGCGTCATCGAACGCATCGAAGCCGCATTCATAGGCCGAAACCTTTTCCGGGTCGGGATTTCTCTTCGCGATCACGAACGGCGCGAGCAGAAGTGCTGCGCTGATAACGAACGCGACGCCAATAAAGATGACAAGGGGCAAATAGTCTTGAAGCAACTGGCCCATGATCGGGTCTTTCCGAATACTAGGGGGGCCGAACGGTGGCGGGAGTGACGGGACTCGAACCCGCGGCCTCCGGCGTGACAGGCCGGCGCTCTAACCAACTGAGCTACACCCCCCTTAAGGGCCACAACCAGCAGCCAGAGGCGATCCTCTCAGCATGTACGGGTTCGGATTCGCCAAGTCAAGGCGAGGGTCCGGACCGGTATACGAGCGGAAAACACCCCGCTAACGCGCAAATGGTGGGCGGTGACAGGTTCGAACTGCCGACCTCCTGGGTGTAAACCAGGCGCTCTTCCAGCTGAGCTAACCGCCCGTCCGACAGGTCGCGATAGAGCGTTCCAACGGGTCTTGTCATACCAAACAAAAGGCGAAGCCCCTGCCCTAGAAATGCAAGGCTCGGCCTTGAACGAAGGTCGGGCTTGGGGGCCTAGCTGTTGCAGGCCTCTTTCAGAACCTTGCCCGCGCGGAATTTCGGCACGCGGGACGCTGGAATCTGGACCTCGGCGCCGGTGCGCGGGTTACGGCCGATGGAGGCTTTGCGCTGCGTGACCTGGAAATTGCCGAAGCCGACGATCCGCACCGTCTCTCCGTCGCGGAGCGCTCTCTGAATGTTGCTGAAGGTCGCCTCGACGGCCTTCTCGGCCGCATCTTTCGGCAGCTCAGAATCTTTCGCCACATGGGCGATCAGCTCTGCTTTGTTCACGAGTCTCCGTCCTTTCGCTCGGGCCCCAATCAAGAGGGTCCTTGAGCCCTCGAGGCCTTCGGTACGCTCCGATGCACCCAACACGTGACGTATGACTGGCGCAAAAAACCCAGAGAATCAACAAAAAGGGGGCTAGTGGCGGGACCTGGCCCAACCACGCGACGAAAGCAAACGGACGGGAAGAGCGACCGTGCCGACGCTCAATGCGCCGTCACGCCGGGCTGCGTTTCGTCCTTAGGTGGAACGACTTGAGCTTTGTCCGAGCCTTCCTCATTCCAGGCGATCGGCTGAGGCGGCCGGCTGAAGGCGATCGTCAGCACCTCCTCCATGCGCGATACCGGGCGAACATCCAGCGCATTCTTCAATTGATCCGGTATCTCCGTGAGATCTTTGGCGTTTTCGTCTGGGATGATCACCGTCTTGATGCCGGCGCGAAGGGCCGCGAGAAGCTTCTCCTTGAGCCCGCCAATGGGCAGAACCCGCCCGCGCAGCGTGATTTCGCCGGTCATGGCGACCTCGCGTTTGACCGCAATCCCGGTCATGAGCGAAATGATAGCGGTGACCATGGCAACGCCGGCCGAAGGACCGTCCTTGGGAGTGGCGCCTTCAGGCACGTGGACGTGGATATCGCGCTTTTCGAACAGCGGCGGTTCGATGCCGAAATCGACCGCCCGCGACCGCACATAAGCGCTCGCCGCCTGGATCGATTCCTTCATCACATCGCGCAAATTGCCGGTCACGGTCATCTTGCCTTTGCCCGGCATCATCACGCCTTCAACCGTGAGAAGCTCGCCGCCGACCTCTGTCCAGGCCAGGCCAGTGACCACGCCGACCTGATCCTCAAGCTCAGCCTCGCCATAGCGGAACTTCGGCACGCCGAGATAATCCTCGAGATTCTTAAGCGTGATCTCGATCGACTTCTTGTCGCTGGTGAGCAGCTCCTTCACGGATTTCCGGGCGACCTTGGCAATCTCCCGCTCAAGATTGCGCACGCCGGCTTCCCGCGTATAGCGCCGGATCACTTCCTTAAGCGCGTCCTCATGGAGGCTCCACTCCTCGGGCTCGAGGCCATGCCCCTTGGTCATCGCCGGGATCAAGTGGCGACGCGCAATCTCAGTCTTCTCGTCCTCGGTGTAGCCCGCAATACGGATGATCTCCATGCGGTCCATCAAGGCCGGGGGAATGTTGAGCGTGTTCGCCGTGGTGACGAACATCACGTTGGAGAGGTCGTAGTCGACCTCCAGATAGTGATCGTTGAAGGTGTGATTCTGTTCAGGGTCGAGCACCTCCAGCAGCGCCGAAGCCGGGTCGCCGCGGAAATCCGCGCCCATCTTGTCCACCTCGTCGAGCAGGAACAGCGGGTTGATCTTCTTCGCCTTCCGCATCGACTGAATTACTTTGCCCGGCATCGAGCCGATATAGGTGCGGCGGTGGCCTCTGATCTCAGCCTCGTCGCGCACGCCGCCGAGGCTCATGCGCACGAACTCACGGCCCGTGGCGCGCGCGATCGACTTGCCCAGTGACGTCTTACCGACGCCCGGAGGACCGACCAGGCAAAGAATCGGACCCTTCAGCTGGTTGGTACGGTTCTGCACCGCGAGATATTCGACGATGCGGTCCTTAACCTTCGCAAGCCCGTAATGGTCCTCGTCGAGGATCTTCTGCGCCTCGTCGAGATCGCGTTTGATCTTGCCTTTGACGCCCCACGGAATGGTGAGCAGCCAGTCGAGATAGTTCCGGACCACGGTCGCCTCGGCCGACATCGGGCTCATCTGGCGAAGCTTCTTCAGCTCGCCGAGCGCCTTCTCGCGCGCCTCGCGCGACAGCTTGGTCTTCTCGATCTTCTGTTCGATCTCGGTGAGATCGTCGCGCCCTTCCTCGTTGTCGCCGAGCTCCTTCTGAATCGCCTTCATCTGCTCGTTCAGATAGTACTCGCGCTGCGTCTTCTCCATCTGACGCTTGACGCGGCTTCTGATCTTGCGCTCGACCTGAAGCACGGAGATCTCGCTCTCCATCAAAGTGAAGACGCGCTCCAGCCGTTCCGAAACAGAGGTCGTCTCGAGGATCTTCTGCTTCTCAGCGATCTTGATGGCGAGATGCGAGGCAATCGTATCGGCAAGCTTCGAATAGTCTTCGATCTGGCTGGCGGTGCCGAGCACCTCGGGCGAGATCTTCTTATTGAGCTTCACATAGCTCTCGAACTGCGACACGACCGAACGCGCAAGCGCTTCGATCTCGTCTTCGGCGCCAATCGTCTCGGCGACACTCCCGATTTCGGCTTCGAAATAGTTCTCGTTGTCGGTGTAGCGACGAATGGCAGCGCGTCGCGTGCCTTCGACCAGCACCTTGACCGTGCCATCGGGCAACTTCAAGAGCTGTAGGACGGAGGCGAGCGTGCCCGTCGCATAGATGCCGTCGGTCGCGGGCTCGTCGTCGCTGGCGTTCTTCTGGGCAACGAGCAGAATCTGCTTGTCGGACCGCATCACCTCCTCAAGGGCCGCAATCGATTTCTCGCGGCCCACGAACAGGGGCACAATCATGTAGGGGAAGACGACAATGTCGCGAAGCGGCAGCACCGGGTAGAGTTCTGGCGCGCCTTCCTCGATCGTGGACGGTGTCGGATCAGTCATGGCAGTTCCGTCGCTTTCTTGTGTGGAGCAAGAGCGCCAGGCGCTCCCACCCTCAGTCTTTTATCCCCTCCCCTTTGGCCCCGTTGGTTAACACAAACCTGATGGTCAACGGGTGTTCAGGGCTTCGCGGCACAGGTTCTGCCACACTGCCTACGTGGCGTGCTCTAGGGCCGCCGTCAAGTAGGCTCTAGGCGGGCAGAATCGCCTTTTCCCGCTATTTTGAGCGGGATTCGGCCACCCTAGCAAGCAGGAAAGACGGCCTGGCCGGTTAGGCGCTCGATCCGAGCTCTTCCTGGCGGTCGGAGTAAATCCGCAAGGGCCTGGCCTTGCCTTCGACCACCTCGGAGCTGATCACGACCTCTTCGACGCCGCGTAAGGACGGCAGCTCGAACATGGTATCGAGCAGGATGCCCTCCATGATCGACCTCAGGCCGCGAGCGCCGGTCTTGCGGTCGATCGCCTTCTTCGAGATCGTGCGCAAGGCTTCCTCGGCGAAGCTCAGCTGCACGTCCTCCATCTCGAACAGGCGCTGATATTGCCGGACCAAAGCATTTTTCGGCTCGCTCAGGATGCGCATCAGCGCTTCCTCGTCGAGGTCGTCGAGTGTCGCGATCACCGGAACACGGCCGATGAACTCCGGGATCAAGCCGAATTTGAGCAAGTCCTCGGGCTCGACCTCTTTCAGGATATCGCCGGTGCGGCGATCATCGACCGATTCTACCTTGGCACCGAAACCGATCGAGGTGGACCGCCCGCGCGCGGAGATGATCTTTTCAAGCCCGGCAAAGGCACCGCCGCACACGAATAGGATGTTCGTGGTGTCGACCTGCAGGAATTCCTGCTGCGGGTGCTTGCGCCCGCCTTGCGGCGGCACTGACGCGATCGTGCCTTCCATGATCTTGAGCAGCGCCTGCTGGACGCCCTCGCCCGAAACATCGCGGGTGATCGACGGGTTGTCGGACTTGCGGCTGATCTTGTCGACTTCGTCGATATAGACGATGCCCCGCTGCGCCCGCTCGACATTATAGTCGGCGGCTTGCAGCAACTTCAGAATGATGTTCTCGACGTCCTCGCCGACATAACCGGCCTCGGTCAAGGTGGTGGCATCGGCCATGGTGAAAGGCACATCGAGGATGCGGGCAAGGGTCTGGGCAAGCAAAGTCTTGCCACAGCCGGTTGGCCCGATCAGAAGGATGTTCGACTTGGCCAGCTCGACGTCGGCATTCTTGGTCGAATGGTTGAGCCGCTTGTAATGGTTGTGAACGGCAACCGAGAGCACGCGCTTAGCGTAGTCCTGACCGATGACGTAGTCGTCGAGGACGGCACAAATCTCCATCGGCGTGGGCACGCCGTCGCGCGACTTCACCAGCGAGCTCTTGTTCTCCTCGCGGATGATGTCCATGCACAGCTCGACGCATTCATCGCAGATGAACACGGTCGGCCCGGCAATTAACTTACGGACTTCGTGCTGACTCTTGCCGCAGAAGGAGCAGTAGAGAGTATTCTTCGAATCAGCTCCGCTCACCTTGCTCATTCAATCATCCATTCTCATTCTTAAGGTGGCGCCAAGCCTTATCATTAGCCCAGCGCCATCGGTGATCCTCGCCGCCTCGCAAGCGTGAGCCCCGTTTCAGCCAAAAGCTGCCCGAAGCACAATCTCAGCATGCTAGGGGCCCACTATCAAGGATTGATTAATCCCCGATTCCTGCGCAATGCAAAGCCCACAATACGTTGCCGCGGGGCCTGCTCGCCCCCGCTCTCGCCATCGGATCCCGGGTGAAAATTGGCAGATTAGCTTGAGGCTACGCCGTGTACGGACCTAAGACACCGTCTCGAGCTTTTCTATTTTCTCTTCCAACGGGTGGCGTTTGGCGATGACTTCGTCGATCAGGCCGAATTGTCGAGCGTCCTCCGCCGACATGAAATAATCGCGGTCGAGTGTCCGATCGATCAAGTCGTATTCCTGCCCAGTATGGCGAACGTAGATCTCGTTGAGGCGCCGCTTCATCTTGATGATGTCCTCGGCGTGACGTTCGATGTCGCTGGCCTGGCCCTGGAAGCCGCCCGAGGGCTGGTGCAACAGGATGCGAGCATTCGGCAGCGCATAGCGCATGCCTTTCTCGCCGGCGCATAGCAGCAGCGAGCCCATCGAGGCGGCTTGCCCGATGCACAGCGTCGCGACCGCCGGCCTGATGAACTGCATGGTATCGTAGATCGCCATCCCCGAGGTCACGACGCCGCCGGGCGAGTTGATATACATGGAGATCTCTTTTTTCGGATTGTCCGCCTCCAGGAAGAGGAGCTGTGCGGTGATCAGCGAGGCCACGTGGTCCTCGACCGGTCCCGTCACGAAGACGATCCGCTCCTTGAGCAGCCGGGAGTAAATGTCGTAGGCACGCTCACCCCGATTGGTCTGCTCGATGACCATGGGTACAAGCGTGTTCAGGTAGATATCGGCGGGATCTGGCATTGCTGTCCTGCGAGCGTGGAGGGTTCCACGCGAATCTGTCTATCCGTTGGTCCTACTACATATGGGGTTCGCGCCCCAAACGGAAGGGGGGACCGGAGCGACTCTCTACCCCCGCTTCTTAGCGCGCTTTTTGCCACGGCGCCGGGGGCCATGATCGTGATCGTGGTCATGGTCATGATCGTGGTCATGGTGGTCGTGGTCCCCATCAGGGTCGGCGTAAAGCTGCTCGGCGCTGACCTTCTTTTCCGTCACCTTGGCCAGTTCGAGGATGAAGTCGACCGTCTTGTCTTCGAAGATCGGGGCTTTGAATTCGGCCAGAAGATCTGGGTTGTTGCGGTAATGATCGTAGACCTTGCGCTCCTGGCCGGGAAACTGCCTGACACGCTCAAGCAGCGCCCGGTTGATTTCATCCTCGCTCACAGCGATCTGATTGCGGTTGCCGACCTCCGAAAGGACCAGCCCGAGCCGGACCCGCCGCGCGGCAAGCTCGCGATATTCCTCGCGCGCCTTTTCCTCGGTCGTGCCTTCGTCTTCGAAGCTGTGCTTGCTGCGTTCGAGATCGGCGGTCACTTGATCCCAAATCGTCTTGAACTCGTTGTCGACCAGTGTCGGCGGAAGCTCGAACTTATGGCCTTCACTGAGGGCGTCGAGCAGCGCGCGCTTCACCTTCAGCCGCGAGGCCGCGGCCCGATCCTGTTCCAACCGCTGCTTGACCGTGTCGCGCAAGGCATCGACCGATTCGATGCCTAGGCTCTTGGCAAACTCGTCGTCGAGCGGCGGCGTTTCCGGCGCGGCCACGTCCTTGACCTTCACAGCAAACTGCGCAGTCTTTCCTGCCAGTTTTGCTTCGGGATAATCGTCAGGGAAGGTCACATCGATGTCGCGGGCATCGCCGGCACGTGCGCCCTTAAGACCCTCCTCGAAACCCGGAATGAAGTTGTCGCTGCCGAGCACCACAGGGGCGTCCTCGGCCGCACCGCCTTCGAACGGTTTGCCCGCAATCGATCCGGTGAAATCGATAATTAGCCGATCGCCGGGCTTCGCCGCACCGTCCTTCGGCTTGTAACGCACATTGCCAGCAAGAACGCGGTCGAGCGAGCTGTCGATGTCGGCATCTGTGACCGGGGCAACCGGCCTTTCCAAAGCAAGCTTGCCGAAATCCATCAACTCGAAATGAGGCAGGACCTCGAAGGACAGCGTATATGCAAGATCGCTCTTGCCGGCAAAGACCCCGTCGATCTCGGCCTCGTTCTCCGGCAGCCCGACCGTTGGCTGGAACGCCGGGCGCTCATCGCGCTGCGACAGTGCCTCCCGGCTTGTCTCGGCAACCGCCTGCTGCACCACCTCGGCCATGACCGAGCGGCCAAAGATTTTGCGCAAATGCTCCTTGGGCACACGGCCGGGTCTGAAGCCCTTGAGCCGGGCCTTGCTCTTGAGCTCGTCGAGCCGCGCGGAGAGGCGCTGTTCAAGCTCGTCGGCGCCAATCACCACCTTTAATTGGCGGCGCAAGCCCTCCGTGGTCGTCTCGGTAATGTTCATCCTGTCCTCAACTCGTTCTTCGCGCCAAAGGGCCGCGCCGACACCGGTTTCGTGACCTCTGATGCTTGGTGCGGGCGGAGGGAGTTGAACCCCCACGGCCGAAGCCACCAGAACCTAAATCTGGCGTGTCTACCAGTTCCACCACGCCCGCGATCGTGACCTTTCGACCGGCGTCTATAACACGCCCGATTCGCCGGCTGCTAGCCCAACCGGCGCCTGTTGAGGCCCTTCCGGTTAATCGCCATCGGCCCGGGCGTCTGTCCTTGAAATTTCCTCGCCTTGCGGGCATTCCTCCGGCTCAGTACTTTCCCGCCGACTGACAGAACACCCAAAGGCCCCAAGTGACCATCCGCAACGGCATTATCGAAGCGATCGGCAACACCCCGCTGATCAAGCTTGAGCGTGCCTCGGAGGAAACGGACTGCACCATCCTTGGCAAGGCGGAATTCATGAATCCCGGGCAGTCGGTGAAGGACCGTGCCGCCCTGTTCATCATCCGCGATGCGCTCAATTCTGGCAGGCTGCAGCCGGGCGGCACGGTCGTCGAGGGCACGGCCGGCAACACCGGTATCGGCCTGGCGCTGGTCGGTAATGCGCTCGGTTTGAAGACCGTTATCGTCATCCCTGACACGCAGTCGGATGAGAAGAAGGACATGCTCCGCTTGACCGGGGCCGAGCTGATCGAAGTTCCCGCCGTTCCTTACAAGGACCCCAACAATTACGTGAAATATTCGGGCCGCCTTGCCGAAGAGCTCAGCCGGTCAGAGCCGCACGGCGCAGTCTGGGCCAACCAGTTCGACAACGTGGCCAATCGCGATGCCCATATCGAGACGACATCCCAAGAGATCTGGGACGAACTCGACGGCAAGGTGGACGGCTTTGTCTGCGCCGTCGGAACCGGCGGCACCCTTGCCGGCGTATCGATGGGGCTCAAGGCCCACAACCCCGACATCGTGATCGGACTTGCCGATCCCTTAGGGGCTGCGCTCTATAACTTCTACAAGCATGGGGAACTGAAAGCCGAGGGCAGTTCCATTACCGAAGGCATCGGCCAGGGCCGCATCACCAAAAACCTCGAAGGGGCCAAGATCGACGAGGCCTACCAGATCCCCGATGAAGAGGCGCTGCCGATCATTTTCGACCTGTTGAGCGAAGAAGGACTCTGCCTCGGCGGCTCCAGCGGCATCAATCTTGCCGGTGCCAAGCGGCTCGCGCGCGATCTCGGCCCCGGTCATACCATCGTCACGGTCCTGGCCGATTACGGCACCCGCTACCAAAGTCGCCTGTTCAACCCCAAATTCCTTCGCGACAAGGGATTGCCGGTTCCCGAATGGCTTGAGCGAGAACCGGCTCCGACCCCCAGCGTGTTCGTTTAGGCTCAAACGGAGATTTTCAATTGTTGCAGACCAAGACTTGGTTGACCGAAACCGACGAACTGGCCCAAGAGCTCGATGCGCCAGATTTCGTCATTATCGATGCCTCTTGGCACATGCCGGGCGAAGACAAGGACGCCTATGCCGAATATCTCGACGAGCATATTCCCGGCGCGATCTTCTTCGACATCGATGAGATCGCCGATACTAAGAGCGAGCTGCCGCATATGCTGCCGCCGCCTGAGAAATTCTCTTCGCGCATGCGCAGCAAGGGCATTGGCGACGGCTCGCGCATCGTCGTCTACGATTCGCGCGGGCTGTTCAGCGCGGCACGCGTCTGGTGGATGTTCCGCGTGATGGGCGTCGACGATGTGACGGTGCTGAATGGCGGCTTGCCGAAATGGAAACGGGAAGGCAGACCGCTGGAGAGCGGCCCGCCGAGACCGCGGACCCCGCGTCACTTTACGGTCAGGCGCAACGCCGACCTGGTCCGCGACGCGGCCGACGTCAAGCTGCTGATCAAGGACAAGTCGGCGGAGATTGTCGACGCGCGCTCGGCCGACCGGTTTGCCGGAAAGGTCCCTGAGCCCCGCCAAGGGCTTCGCGCAGGGCATATTCCGGGAGCCCATAACCTGCCCTTCGCCAAGCTCCTTAACGAGGATGGCACGCTGAAATCGCCCGGCGAGATCGAACGCCTGTTCGAGGACGCGGATGTCGACCTCAACAAGCCTGTGGTGACAAGTTGCGGCTCCGGCGTTACGGCGTGCGTGTTGGCGCTTGGTCTCGCCCAGACCGGACATCGCAGGATTGCGGTCTATGACGGGTCATGGTCCGAATGGGGCGCCGATCAGAGTCTTCCCATCGAAACTGGCGAGGCTTAAAGCGAACAGAGCCCCGTTGCTTGGCCGAGGCCAGATGAGCAAACGGACCGGGAAACACACCGACGCAACCAAGCTTGCCCATGCAGGGCGTGATCCCTCACGCCAATGCGGCTTCGTAAACACGCCGGTCTACCGCGGGTCGACGGTGATCTTTCCGACGCTCGCGAGCCTTGAGGCTGACGATCAGGAGTTCAGCTATGGCCGGCTCGGCACGCCCACGGTCAGGGCGCTCGAGGAGGCGATGGTCGAACTCGAAGGCGGTCACGGCGCCCGGCTGACGCCGTCAGGCCTGTCGGCCATCGCATGCGCTCTTCTTGCCTTCGTCTCCGCCGGCAACGAGGTGCTTGTCTCCGACAGCGTCTACCGGCCGACCCGGCGCTTCTGCGATCACGTGCTGAGGCGGCTCGGGGTCAAGGCCGTCTACTACGATCCCCTGATCGGCGACGGCATCGCGGCGTTAATCACCAAGAAGACGAAAGTCGTCTTCGTCGAATCTCCGGGCTCGCAGACCTTCGAGGTGCAGGACGTGCCGGCCATCGTCAACGCCGCGCACGCCGCAGGCGCCATGGTGATCATGGACAATACCTGGGCCACGCCGCTCTATTTCAAGCCGTTCCAACACGGCGTCGATGTTTCGATCCAGGCGGCCACCAAGTTCATTGTCGGTCATGCCGACGCCATGCTCGGCTGCATCACGGCGACGGAAGAGGCGTTCCCGGCGATCTCCCGGACGCATGACGAGCTTGGACCGTGCCCGGGACCGGAGGACGTCTATCTCGGCTTGCGGGGCTTGCGGAGCTTGGGCGTCAGGCTCGCGCGTCATCAGAGTTCGGGGCTTGCGCTTGCGCGCTGGCTTGCCGATCGGCCCGAGGTCGCGCGCGTGATTTATCCCGCGCTGCCCTCGGATCCGGGCCACACGCTGTGGCGCCGCGATTTCACCGGCGCGCCCGGACTGTTCTCGATCGTGCTCAAACCCGTTGCCCATGAAAAGCTCGCCGCCATGCTCGACGGTCTCGACCTGTTCGGCATGGGCTATTCCTGGGGCGGCTTCGAGAGTCTCATCCTGCCGTTCGATCCGCGGAGTTACCGCAGCGCGACGACATGGAACGAGAAAGGCCCGGCGCTCCGGCTGCATGTCGGGCTCGAAGACGTCGAAGACTTGAAGGCCGATCTCGAAGCGGGCTTCGCGCGGCTCGGTTCTTAGTCGAGCGCGTAGGAGACCAGAGTGTTGCTCAGCATGATCGGCACGATCACCGTGTTCGGCTCTGGAAAGTAAATAAAGTCGGCGCTGCCTTTGTTCAGTTTGAGGAGACGCTCGGCCTTGCCTTTCGCGACGCGATAAAGCCCGCCAGCCCCCCAATCGGTCACGAGGTAGGTACCGGGCTTCAATGCCTGCAGGCCGTCGAGATTGCCAAGCGTGTCGCCGAGTTTGCTGATCGATTGGTCCTCAAGGTTGATGGCAAAGAGCCCTCCCAATTCGGGCTCCCCCTGAGGCGGCAACTTGCCGAACGATGCGACGATAAGTTTGCCATCCT
Organism: uncultured Methyloceanibacter sp.; assembly: GCA_964523345.1. Taxonomy (GTDB): domain Bacteria; phylum Pseudomonadota; class Alphaproteobacteria; order Rhizobiales; family Methyloligellaceae; genus Methyloceanibacter. The sequence goes on along the minus strand of CAZFYL010000043.1, from coordinate 1,769 downwards.
GCACAATGAGACCGTTCGGCCCGTTCAGATCGTCATTCGCGAGCCAAGGTTCAAACACGCCGTCCTTGAGGCGCCAAATCGCGTTCATCGGCGTGTCGGAGACATAGACCGTTCCGTCCTGATCGACGGCAACATCGTTCAGAAAGATCGCGCCTTTGGCTTGATGGCGCTTTAGGATTCTTCCCGACGCCGCATTGATTTCAACCAGCTCGTCGACATCGGCGACATAGAGCGTGCGGTCGTGAAGCGCGAGCCCGGTCGGCGCGTTCAGACCCTCCACCCATTTACGGTCGACGACGGTTCCGTCGGGCTGCAGTTTGGCGATGAAGCCGTTGCCGTCCTTCTGCATGACGGCCCCGGCAATGTTGCTGACGTAGAGCAAGTCGGTCGCCGGATCCTGGACCACCGATTCCGGCTGTTGCATGCCCTTGACCTCCCAAAGGAGTTCCGCCGCAAACGCAGTTGACGGGCACAGCGTCAAAGAGGCAAGCGTCAAGGACGCGAGCGTCGAAGTCACGAGCAGCAGCATGACGACAGGGCGCATGAGTTTCCTCGCCTGCATTGAATGAACGGTAGCCGGGCAGTCCCCCCAAAGAAGTGGCGGTCCCGCAAGGATTCGAACCTTGAACCCTCTGCTTAGAAGGCAGATGCTCTATCCCTTGAGCTACGGGACCGGTTTTCAATCGGCTTAGACTATAACCCGAAACGACAAGATTCAGTGTGTCCAGCGGTCGGGGCGTCCGAATTTGAAGTTTTCGGCGTAGGATTTCGGTCTCAGCGCCGTTTCCTTGGGCTCCTCGAGACGAAAAGCAATGCCGTGGCGCTGGGCGAACGCGACCGCCTCTTCTTTCGTGGGGAAACTGAGCCGAACCTGCGATCTGGTATCGTTGGAGCTGGTCCAGCCCATCAGAGGCTCGATCAGAAGCGGCTTGTCAGGCTCGTACTCCAGCACCCATTCGCGCGGCGCCATACCTTGCTGCATCGCCGTCCTGGCAGGCTTATAGATCCGTGCGGCCATCGAATATCCTCGCAGTCGCGAAAGAGCCGGCGGGATTGGTCGGGGCAGCAAGATTCGAACTTGCGACCCCCTGCTCCCAAAGCAGGTGCGCTACCAGGCTGCGCTATGCCCCGATCGTCTCCCTGGCTCACGACCGCAAGCCTTAGGGCCCGCGTCCGCGCACAGATACATAATTCGTGGCCGCGCCCGAGGCTAGTGTTTAGGGAGGCAGGTGGCGCCCTTGCGGCAACTGATTAGTCGCCGCCGCCCAGACCCGGATAAACCACGAGATCGCCGCGCTTGAGCCCGATCCGGTCGGCGGCTCCGGCGTTTATCTCAAGCACGCCCGCCACCACCCCTTCAGACAAGATCCGGCTGGTGGAAAAGGGCTCGGTGTTGCGCTCGACGCGATGCACCCGGCCATCGGGAGCGATGAACACCATGTCGAGCGGGATCAACGTGTTCTTCATCCACATGACCGCCGGTTGCGGCCGGTCGTAAAGGAACAGCATCCCGCCATTCTCCGGCAGGGACCGCCGAAACATTAGCCCCAGCGCGCGCTTCTGATCGGTCGTGGCCACTTCGACCGTGAAACTGTGCTCGCCGGTTTCGGTCTTGAGCACAAGCGTACCGGTGCTTGCAGCAGAAGCCCCGTCTTGGGCAACGAGCCCCCAGACAAGCAAAAGGCCCGCCAAGAAACGGGCGAGCCGGATGATGTCAGGCAAAACTAGTGAGAAGCCGGTCCGGGCTGGGCGGCAGGTTTGAGCTCGGC
>CAZFYL010000042.1:0-18833 GCA_964523345.1 uncultured Methyloceanibacter sp. | reverse complement strand
TGCCGCGCGATCATGGCGCGGCCGGGGACTTCTCGCGGATAGATGCCGGGAAGAAGCAGAAACTGCCCATGCCAGACCGCGATGATCACGGGATGGCGCGCTTTGGCGCGCGCAATGAAATCGGGCGGATCGGCGACTTGCGTCGAGGTGTTAAGGACGAGCTTGATGTAATTGGCAAGCACGGGGGCTGCGAGAATCTGCAAAGGACGCCGCAAACGTGCCCTTTGACGCCGCATCCATGGAATTTTCCAAAGCCCCGCCAAACGAACCGGCCCCGTTGCAAATTATTTCTCGACGCTCGCCGGCGCCTCCATATCATGCTGGCGGCGCGGCTTGAAACCGCGGCTTGCGGCTGAACCCTGCGGCAAAATTGAGCGTTGCGGATTATGCCGCGTTGGCTGCGGCGGGCTTTTGCGAAAGGGCGGCGATGAGGTCGGCTTCTACCGAGGCGCGCGCCTCGGTCCCCTCGGCGAGAAGATGAATATGCACTTCGTTCGCCCCGCATTTGGCGCCCTGGTGGCGCAGATGGGCGAGATTGAGCGTGGCCGTGATATCCCGGGTCTGGCCGAAGGCAAGCGCCGACCGGGTCCCATCCTCGCCGCGCCGGACGAGGATATAGTTCGCCCCGGGCAGAGCGGGGCAGCCGACCAAGGTGTAGACACTGTGCAGATAACGCCGGCCTGAGGCTCCGCGCCAATAGTGAAAGGCCTGGGCGAAAGCAGCCTCGGAGCAGACCAGAGCGGGCTCATCGGCCGGCCCCAATTGCGGCGTCTCAACTTCGACTTTACGCATCGACCTACGATCCCGGCCCGTTAACCAATACAGAGCTTTGTGAAATGGGTTCCGTGATGACGAATTCAAGACGGTCTTTTCACTGCCTAGAACAAATATAGAACATCGATCCGCTCTAGTCAACCATTCAAAGGTTAACGGGCTGCCCAATACGGCGTCATTTACCGCCTGCTTCGGCCAAAAGCCGCGCCGAGGCCGGTTCAATGGCGCCGATCAGCCGCTCCAGGAACTCCGCCTTGGGCAATCCCGGGGGAATCGGGTCGAGAAACTCCACGACGATGGTCCCGGGCTTCCGCGTCAGGCTGCGGCGCGGCCAAAACGCGCCGGAATTGAGCGCAAGCGGCACGCAAGGAATGCGAAGCGTCTCATAAAGCAGGACCACGCCGGTCTTGTAGTCGGGCGGCGCGCCGGGCGCCCTTCGCGTCCCTTCCGGGAAAATGATGATCTCGCGCCCCTGGGCGGCCCGTTTTTTGGCCTCCCGCACCATGCGCCTAAGCGCCGACGGGCCCCGGTCGCGGTCCACCGGGATCATCTCGAATTTGCGCGAGAACCAGCCGTGGAAGGGGATCCAAAACAGTTCTCGCTTCATCAAGAGTGCAGGGTCGCGAAACAGCGGGATCAGGCCGAAGGTCTCCCACGCCGATTGATGCTTGGCGGCAACGAGACAGGCGCCGGGGGGAAGTTTCTCAAGCCCCCGGACCTCGAGCTTGGTGCCGACGATCGTCTCGAGCAGCCAAAGTTCGAAGCGCCCATGGATGGCAAGCGCAGCCATGGCCCAGCGTCTTGGGCCGAACAGAAGCGGACTGCCGAGCAGGAGGAATAGCGCGGTTGTCACGTAGAACAACACGTTGAACAGAAGCGAGCGCACCATCACGCCTGACACCGCTATGGCTCGGGGACTTCGGCGGTGCTGGAATCGCCGCCTAGAAAATTGCGCACGAGGTTGGTCGCGCCCAGTCGCCCAAGCGCCGGCAGATATTTCAGATATTCGGAGAGAAGCAGGTTGGTCGTGCCGGGATAGGTCCACCAGCGGTGGACGTGCACGTTATTGTCGACCACGGGATAGGGAATGAAAGTGACGCCGGGCATCACGCGGGCGAGCTCGGCCAGCGCGCGCGGCATGTGATAGTTCGACGTCACCACGATGATCGAGTGATAACCGTGGAGCGCCACCCATTCGGCGGTCTTGGTGGCGTTGTCGATGGTGTTGCGCGCCTCCTTGTCGATATCGACGCAGCAGTTGAAATATTGATCGCCTTGGCTGGCGAGCTGCTTCAATTCCTCGACAGTCGTGCTGCGATACACGCCGGTTATGAAGACGCGTTGGGCCTTGCCTGCGGCGAGCAACTTCATGGCCCGGTCGATTCGGGAGGTGCCGCCGGTCAGCACGACGATGCCGTCGGCGGTTTGTTGCGGCACTTGCGCTTCCCGGTCGATGCTGTTCGCGAACACGATGAATCCGATGAACAGCAGCACCAAGAGGAAAAGCATGCCATCGAAGATGAGCCGCACGCCGCCCAAGAAGCCGCTAAACCGGCCGCGTCTTTCTTGTCGTTGCTCACTCACCGCTTACTCCAGGCCCTGCCAAATCGGCGCAAGAATAGTCACAATTCGCGTACACATGAAACCCGAGCGTGATCGAACAGCACGGTCCTAGTCTCCGCACTTCAAGCGTAATTCTTGAGTACGCGGATGACGCCGAGTCGTGAGGTCACCATGCAGAGCGAGGCCACCACGATCACCACCAGCACGCACAGCAGATAGCCCTTGAGGTCGAGTTCGCCCGAGCCGACCAGGCGCTGCGCTTCTGCGGCAGTGACGATTCCGCCCCCAAGCATGTCCATCATGATGGGCAGCAACAAGAAAGCGAGGGCGGCAGCGAGGGCGCCCATCAAGCCGGCGCGGACGCCAAGCCCGAGAAAATGGCGTTCGAACTCGCGGCTAATGAAGCGTTCATTCGCACCGACAAAGTGCAGAACCTCGATGATTTCGCGGTTGGAGGCCATCGCGCTTCGCGTCGCCGACACGATGACGGCGATGGTCGCGGCGGCGACCAGGCCAAGCACGGCAAGGCCGCCAAGCGCGGCCGAACGCGTGAGCGTCCGGATCTCGGCCTGCCAGCGGCGGTGGTCGTCGAGAGTCACGCCCTCGAAATTCTCCGACAACGCTGTCTTGATCGACTGGATGTCGGGGGGATCGGAGCGGTCAATCTCGACCGCGATGAGGCGTGGAATAGGGAGCGCTTCCAGCGCGGCCGTTTGCCCGAGCCAAGGTTCGAGCAAGCTGGCGCTGTCCTCGGCGGTCAGCGGCTTGACCTCGGTGATGCCCTTCTGCTTGGCGAGAAACAGGGCGACCAGCGTCATCTTCTTATCGATGTCGGGGATATTTACCGGACTGAGCTCGACGGTGATCTCGCTTGCGATGTCGTTGACCCAGGCATTGGCCGATTGATTGATCATGTACACCGCGCCCAAGGTCAGGCAGGCGAGGAAGGACATGATGGCGATCACCACGGTAAGCGCATTGCCGGCGATCGAAGCCGACGGCACGATCTGAGCGGCCTTGGTCTGAAACCGCGCGGGCAACAGTGCGGCGAGCCGCACCGGCAACAGCCCGATGAGCAAGCTCTTCCAAGGATAGTCCTTAATGTCGGACAGCAGGGTCACGGGGCTCGGCTTATTTGCAGATGGCCGTCATAAAGCACGAGCCGCGGGGCGTCGAGTTGCTCCATCAACGCGTAGTCGTGCGTGGCAATGATCACCGAGGTGCCGAGCCGGTTGAGCTCGACGAAGAGGCGCAAAAGGCGATTACCGATTGCGGGATCGACATTGCCTGTTGGCTCATCGGCAAGAAGGAGTTCGGGGCGCCCGATCACGGCGCGCGCGATTGCCGCTCGCTGCTTCTCGCCGCCCGACAGGATTTCGGGATAGGCATTCATGCGGTCGCCCAGTCCGACCCAGCGCAACAGATCGGTCACGTCCTCGCGGTAGTCCGCTTCCCGTTTGCCGGTGACGCGCAAAGGAAGCGCCACGTTCTCCCAGGTGGTGAGATGGTCCAGCAGCCGGAAGTCCTGGAACACGATGCCGATGCGCCGGCGCAACGACGAGCGGGAGGCGGTCGAGAGCTTGCCGACATTCTCTCCGAACACAAAAATCAGGCCCCGCGACGGCTTGAGCGACATGAACAGGAGCCGCAAAAGCGTGGTCTTCCCCGCCCCCGAAGGTCCCGTCAGAAAGTGAAAAGACCCGGGGAGCACGTGGAAGGTGACATCGCGCAAGATTTCAGGGCCTGAGCCGTAGCGCAGACCGACATTGTCAAAGCGGATCACCCGTGCTCCGTGGGGCTCTTAAGATTGCGGAAGACTGGTACTTTATGCTGAACTCCGGGTTCGGTATCAATGGATTTGGGCGGCGTTTTGGGGCCCTAGGCAAATACACGATAAACGGCCATTTAGGCTTTTCCGATGGCAACAGTCATTATCTGTCCAGCATGTGAAACGCGTTACGAGACCAAGGCGGTCTTCCCGCCTGAGGGTCGTAAGGTCCGCTGCTCGAAATGCGCCCATGTTTGGCAGGCGACCCCGGTCACGCCTGCTCCGGCTGCGGCCCCCGCGAGGCCCGCCGTGAGGCCGGCTCCACCCGCGCCGTCTGTGGCACCGGCCCAACAACCGATGCCAGGGCCTTCGGCGCCGCCTCAACCGCCTTCGCCGCCGCCTTTCGCGGCTCCTCAACCCCCTCCGCCGCAACCTTCAGCGGCGCCCCCACCGCCTCAGCCTTCGGCCGGTCCTCAACCGCCGGCGCCCTCGAACGTAGGTACCGGGATGGGCGGATTTGCAGGCATTGCGCCTATGCCTCCTGCTCCCCCTCCTTCTCCGCCAGAGCCGTCCGAGCAGGACCTCGCCGCTCAAGTGGCCCGGATCAATGCCGAAGCCATGGATGAGCCTGCCGAGGCTCCGGCAAAGCCGGGCGGGTTCTTCGCGCGGTTCATCCGCGGGCGCGAGAAAGCACCGGAGCCGCCGCAGGAGCAGCCCTCAAGCATCAGCGATGCCGCCTTTGGCGATGCCAGTCTGGGCGACGCCAGCATGAGTGAAGAAGAGCTAATGGCTGACGCCGGCATGGGCGAGGGGGCCGAGGCCTCGATGGGCGAAACGGGCATGGGCCTCGACGCCGGCCTTGCCGACCAGGCGCTCCCCGGCGAGAAGCCGCCACGCCAGAAGCCTTCGATCGTGACCATCGGCTGGCTGGTCCTTGGGCTTGTCGTGGCAGGCGTGATCGGGACGCTCGCGTTTGCACCCTCGATGGTGACTTCGATGCTGCCTGGGGCGTCCCGCCTGTACGCGCTGTTCGGCGTTTCGGTCGGCGCGCAGGGCCTCGACTTTGAAGATGTGCGCTACACCTGGACCAACAATGGCGGTCAGACCGTGCTCCAAGTTGAGGGCAACGTCGTGAACCTCACCTCGAGCGCGCGCACGGTGCCGACGCTTACGATCGCGCTTCACGATGCGAACGACGAGGAAATCTCCGCGTGGACCACGGAGATTGGTGCGGAGCAGCTCGGAGCCGGCGAGCGCGCCCCGTTCTTAAGGCAGATCTCATCGCCGCCGAGCAATGTCAGCAGCGTCAAGGTGCATTTCGCCAAGGCCGAATAAGAATGGCTGGGCAAGATGCGGCTGACACGATCAAGCCGCTGTTCAGCGCCGGGCAAATTGCCGAGAGGGTGGAGGCCCTGGCCGGCGAGATCGCGGCCTCGGCGCCGCGCAATCTGGTCGTTGTCGCTATTCTCAAGGGCAGTTTCATCTTCGCCGCGGATCTCATCAGGGCGTTGTACCGCCAGGGCCTGGAGCCGGAGATCGATTTTGTGTTCCTCGCGAGTTACGGCGAAGGCACGGTCTCGGGCGGAGAGGTCGGCATCTTGCGCGATATCGAGACCAATCTTGCCGGACGCGACGTCGTGATCGTCGACGACATTCTAGATTCAGGACGAACGCTTCACTTCGCCAAGGCGCTCGTTGAAGGCCGCGGCGCTACCCGCGTCACGACTTGCGTCCTTCTCGACAAGCAGATTCCGCGCGCCGCACCGATCGAGCCAGACTTTCTAGGATTTCGCTGTCCGCCGGTCTTCGTGGTCGGCTACGGCATGGATCTCGCCCACCGCTACCGTGAGCTTCCCTTCATCGGCGAAGTGGTAGAGCGATAACGGGCGCGGGCGGAAACTAAAATGGCGTGATCAGACGTTCCAGGTAATCGAGCTCAAGCACGGAGCGCGAGGGATCGCTGAGCCGGTGGCGAAGCTCGTCGAGCACCTCTCGCGCGCGCTGAATGTCGATCTTGTCGGGGATTTGCACCGACAGACCGAGATCGGGCCGATTCGAGCGGTCGGGGCGCCCGAGCGGATCGCGGCCATTATTGCCGGGACCTTGCCCCGCCTGCGATTCGGCTCCTGACATCACTTGCTCGGCCATCGACTGCGCACCGTTGCGGAGGCGCTCCAGAGCGAGACTTTGCTGCTGCGTGGCGCGCTCGAGATCGCTTTCCCCGATCGCCTCCTTGGCGCCGGCCATGGCCTCTTCAGCGCCCTCAAGCTCGTCCGGCGCCTCGCTTCCCTCGGTGCGGAGGCGGTCGATCATCGCTTGCAAGCGGTCGCGCAATTGCTGCTGCCGCTCGGCGAGCCCTGAATGGTCTTGCGGCTGCGGGCCGATCTCAAGCTGACCGCGCTGGCCAGGTTTGCCCTGACCGCCCGATTCGCCTTGTCCCTTGAGAGGCCCCTGTTGGGCTTGGCCCGGCAGCTGTTCGAACAATGGCGACATGCCGGGAGCGAACTCCATCGGCTGGCCGGGAGGGCTCACTTGAAACTGCTGCTGACTGTCGCGGCCGCTGGTGGCGGCTTGCTCGCGCTTGGCGGCAAACGTGTCGTCCAGCAGCTTCTGCTGGTTGTTCACCAGATCGCTCAGATCCTTCATCATTTGTCTGGCGCGCTGCTGCTCTTCACTTTCGGCGACGCTGCCGTTCTCCAGCCGCTGGAGCAGGTCATTGAGCTCCGACAGCATGCGCTCGGCCAAATCTTTCGATCCCGATTGGGCAAGCTGCTCGATGTTGCTGAGGATCTTGTCCAGATCCTGCGGCGACACGAGCTGATCGCCCTCTTGCTGGGGGAGCAACTGTTCGTTTTGCTGATTCTGTTGGGAAGCCAGCGCCTGAAGATAGCGCGACAGCGCCGCGCGCAGTTCATCCATGCGCTTGGCGATCTCCTCGGCCGGCGCATCCCCCTTCAAAGCCTCCATGAGCGCGGCTTGGGCGGCACTTAAGGCACGCTCAGCCTCAGGCAAATCTCCCTCCTCGATGCGCAGCGCCGTGGACCAAAGCTGATCGACCACGCTGGCGACGCTTTCACGGGAGTCGTCGGTGCGCAGGCGCCAGTAACTGTTACGCAAAGAGAGATAGACGACACTGTCGTCGATGACTTTCTCGCCGCCCAGGGTAAGCGCGTCGAGCGCGCTGACCACGTCTTCAGGGGCGCTCGGATCGCGCACGAGCTTCTTGCGTTGCTCGACCACGGCGCGGGCCAAAGGCTTGGTGAAGGTCCGCTCGGGAAGAACCAACTCATAAGGCTGGCTCTCGCCCAATTGTCCGGCTTGGTCGCGGGCGATGAGCGTCATGCGCACCTTCAATCCCGCCCAAGGATGGCCGCTGAGATCCTGTGTGGCGCGGCCTTCGACTTGCTTGGCGTTGGCGCGCGGCAATTGCAACGGCATGACCGGCGGTTCGAGCAAGGGATCGGCCTCAACCTTGGCGGAGGCTTCGGCGGCGAGCGGCGCGAAGTTGCGCTCCTCGCCTTCGACCAGGGCGAAGCGGGCCTCAGCACTTTCAACACCGTTGTCGTCGCCGGCGCGGTATTCCAAGCGCAGGGCGCCGCGCGGCGTGGTTGTCGGCGTTCCCGTGAGATCGATGGTTGGAGGCGCATCCTCGATCAGAGCAAATTGCCATTTGGAAACCGTATGGCCGTCGATTTCGATCGCGGCACTGAGAGGTTCTTTCAGCGTAACCGCGAATTCGACCAGACCGTCGGCGCCTTCGGCCTTCGGCGCGATCTTGGTGGCGTCCGCCGTGCCGTCACTTGTGGTGATCAGGCTGACGGTCTCGCCTTGTGGCGCGTGAGTCCGAACGATCAATTCGCTGCGCTCAGGCACGGACAAAGCACGGAAAGACTCGGCGCCCGTTCCCACTTTCTCGCTGCCGTCGGCCAGCACAATCGGCGCAATGCCGGTATAGACGGGAGGGGTGATCCAGGCGTCCAGCCGGAACAGTGCGGGCGCGCCCGAGGCGGCCGGCGTGAAAGCGGCGCGCAAGCGGTCGGAGATATTGCCGCCTGCCGCAAGCGCTGCGGCGACCACGCCAAGCAGGAGCGCGGCCCGGATCGCATACGGGTCCTTGCGGTCGGTGCGGGGCGCCGGCCAGGACGGCCTAAGCTTGGCGATGAGACCCGCCAGACGGTTTCGATGGGCGGCCCAAAGCGCCGCCGTCTCTTTCGGCGGCGTGGTGCCGAGGCGATCCTCATAAGAAGAGGCGGGCCGGTGCTTGATGCCGGCATGGCGCTCAAGACGCCGCAGCGCGTCTTGGCGCGTCGGCAGCGACAGTCTCAACAGCGGCAGGAAAGAGACGATCAGCGCAAGCCCGAAACCGCCGAGCAAAAGGCGATGGGCGAGCGGCGGGAGCAAGCTCCACAGCTCCAACAGCGACACGACCAAAAAGGCCGAGACGACCAGGAAAGGCCACAGCAACGCCTCCCACACCCGCTCGCCGAGAATCGCAAGCCAGCTCAGCCGCACGCGCTTGTCGAAGCGCTGGGCAAGAGTGTCCACCGCTTGGGGTGAGGATGTCTCGGGTCGAGAGGCGGAGCGTGTCATCGTCACTGTAATTTGGGGTGCGAAGCGGGCGAAAGCGAGGCCCGTAAAGCTACAGCCAATCGGGCAGACGCTCCTTGTCCAGCATATCGTCGTAGCCCGGCCTGGGCCGCGTCACGCAATAGCGGTTTCCGGCCACCAGCACCTCGGGGACCAGAAGCCTACTGTTATACTCAGACGCGAGCACGGCGCCATAGGCGCCGGCCGTCATCACGGAAATGAGATCGCCGGCCCGAAGCTCCGGCAGCGGCCTGGCCAAGGCCAGATAATCGCCGGTCTCGCAAACCGGCCCGGCAATATCGGAGACGATGACCGGAGTCCCGGGTTCCGGCTCAATCACCGGCAAGATCTCGTGATGGGCGTCGTAGAGCGTCGGCCGCAACAGATCGTTCATTGCCGCGTCGATGATGGTGAAGACCTTCGACGCGCCGCGCTTCACATAAAGCACGCGGGCAACGAGGATGCCGGCATTGCCCGCGATCATGCGGCCCGGTTCGAACAGGAGCCGCACCCCAAGTCCGCCCACCACCTCCTTGACCAGTTCGGCGTACTTGTCAGGAAGAGGCGGCGCCGGCTCATCGCCGCGATAAGGGATACCAAGTCCGCCGCCGAGATTGACGAAGTCGATGGTGAAGCCCGTGTCGCGCAAAGTAATGACCAGTTCCTTCAGGAGCGCGAAGGCATTCCTGAACGGAGCAAGATCGGTAATCTGACTGCCGATATGCATATGCACGCCGGTGGGTGAGATTCCGGGAAGCGTGCTGGCGAGCGCGTAGAGTGACGGAGCCTCGGCGAAAGGCACGCCGAACTTGTTCTCGGCTCGTCCGGTCGCGATCTTGTGGTGGGTCTTGGCGTCGACGTCGGGATTGACCCGGAAGGCGATCTCAGCGGTCAGTCCCCGCGCTTCGGCAATCGCGCTCAGCGCGCGCAACTCGGGCTCCGACTCGACGTTGAACGCGAGAATTCCCGCATCGAGCGCGAACGCCATCTCTGCTTCCGTCTTGCCCACGCCTGAGAACACGATCCGCTCGGGCGGAACGTTGACGGCAAGCGCGCGCCGCAGTTCTCCTTCCGACACCACATCCATGCCGGCGCCCGACCGGGCGAGCGTGGCCAACACGCCAAGATTCGAATTCGCCTTCACCGAATAGCACACGAGCGTGCCGGGCATGCCGGCGAAGGCGTCGGCGAACACGCGGTAGTGACGTTCGAGAGTCGCGGTCGAGTAGCAGTAGAAGGGCGTTCCTACCGCGTGGGCGAGTTCGGAAAGATCGACCTCCTCGGCGTGGAGCACATTTGTGTGGGACACGCCGCGCCGGTAGGCGAAATGGTGCATTGCAGAGAGGGGCGTCTATTGGAGCAGGCGATCGATCCAGAGGCTGCGCTTGGGAACCTGCGACATCTTCGTGGACGGGTCGGCCTTGGTTTCAGGGTAGTTTGCCTTGGGCCGGTCCAACGAGCCGCGTCGACCGCAGGCCGTGAGCCCGATCGTCAGCACCAGCAGAAGTGTTAACAGGACGCGCAAGGCGCTTCCCATGGTCGTGCCCCTGTCGCTTGAGCCTTGTCAGCGGCCCTTGATCTCTCCTTTTATCGCGTTTCGGCGTCCTTCTCCAAACGCTTTATCCACCGTCTCGCCTCCCGCTTGACGTTAGCAGGGGCGGTGCCCCCATAGCTCGTGCGGCTCCGGGCCGAGCCTTGGGCGTTGAGGGCCGAGTAAACGTCCTCGGTAATCCGCTCTTCGACCGATTTTAGGTCGGAAAGCGGCAGTTTTTCCAGGGTCGCGCCCTGCGATTCGGCGAGCGCCACAATTCTACCGGCGATGTGATGGGCCTCCCTGAACGGGAGCCCGAGCTTGAGCACGAGCCAATCTGCAAGGTCGGTGGCAGTCGCGTAGCCGGCCGCGGCGGCCCGCCTCATGACCTTCAGATCCGGCTCAAGGTCCTCAATCGTACCGGTCATGGCGACAATCCCGACTTTCAGCGCATCGAGTGCGTCGAACACCGGTTCCTTGTCCTCCTGCATATCCTTCGCATAGGCCAACGGGAGCCCCTTCATGACCATCAGCAGCGCCTGAAAGGCGCCGGCGATGCGTCCGGTCTTGGCGCGCACCAGCTCGGCCGCATCGGGATTGCGCTTTTGCGGCATGATCGATGAGCCGGTGGTGAATTTGTCGGTGAGGCGCACGAAGCCCCATTGCGGCGACGCCCAGTTCACGATCTCTTCAGCCAGCCGCGACAAATGCATCACGGCGATTGCGGCCGCCGCCAGGGTCTCGAGCGCGAAGTCGCGGTCGGACACCGCGTCGAGCGAATTGGCCGCGGGCCGGGCGAAGCCGAGCGCCTGGGCCGTTGCCTTCCTGTCGATGGGGAAGGACGTGCCGGCAAGCGCCGCGGCGCCTAACGGGCACTCCCCGAGCCGCTTGGCGGCGTCGGCGAAACGGCCCCGGTCCCGCGCAAGCATTTCCACATAAGCAAGCAAGTGATGGCCAAAGGTGATGGGTTGTGCTGTTTGCAGATGCGTAAAGCCCGGCATCACGGCGCCGGCGTGCTCAAGGGCTTTGTTGGCAAGCGTGAGCTGAAGCGCGTAGAGCGCTGCATCGATCGTCACGATCTCGTCCCGCACATAGAGCCTGAAGTCGGTCGCGACCTGATCGTTGCGCGACCGCGCCGTGTGCAGCTTGCCGGCCACCGGCCCAATCAGCTCCCGCAGCCGGTTTTCGATGTTCAGATGAATGTCCTCAAGCGAGCGTGAGAACGGAAAGGTTCCGGACTCGATCTCGGCGGCGACCGTGTCCAGGCCTCCCAGGATCTCATCGGCCTCTTTCGGTTGGATAATGCCGGTCGCTCCGAGCATGGCGACATGCGCCTTGGAGGCCACGATATCGTGACGCCACAGGCGCTTGTCGAAGTCGATGGAGGCGTTTATCTCCTCCATGACTTCAGAAGGACTGGCGGCAAAGCGGCCGCCCCACATAGTGTTCGTCATCGCTGTCGAGCCTGAGCTAGACGTTGTGAGCGGAAAGATTTGAGCAAACGCAACGGACAGAAACGCGCCGCGCCGCCGGCCATCTATCTCCTCGCCGCCGGTCTTGCGGCGATCGCCGGGTTTGCCACGGTATATGTGAGTTTGGCCCCTTCTGACAATGGCCGCTCGGGCGAACCGGTCGCTCAAAACCGTCCAGGCGGTGAGGGGGCGGCCGCTTCAAGTCCTTTGAAGGGCCTCAACAAGGGCGCCATGGCGCCGCTCGTGATTAGGCCAGAACCCTTTGATCTGGCTCAGTTTACCTTTGCTGACGGCGACGGTGCCGAGAGGTCGCTCAAGGACTTCGCCGGCAAGATCGTGCTCCTTAACCTTTGGGCGACTTGGTGCGTTCCCTGCCGGGAGGAGATGCCGGCGCTCGATGCGCTCGAAGCCGAGCTTGGAGGCCAGGACTTCGCCGTGGTCGCCGTGAACATCGACAAAGGGGGTCCGGAAAAGGCGGCCAAGTTTCTGAAGGAGACCGGGGCCGCGCAACTTCCCCTTTACACCGATCCGACCGGCAAGCTGTTTGCGACGGTAAAGGCCGTCGGCATGCCGACCACGCTGATCGTCGACCGTGACGGCAAGGAGATCGCCCGCCTGGTCGGTCCGGCGGATTGGGCCTCGCCGGAAGCCGTCGCTGTCATCAAGGCGGCGATTACGGCTCAGACTTCTTCTTCTTAGCGGCGCTGGATTCCGCCGCAACGCTCTCCACAGGAACGACCGTGTCTTTCTCGAGACGGTAATTGTATTCGCAAGTCTCGGTGACAGGCTTGTTGCAAGGGATGCCTGAAGTGGTCACGTAGAGCATCGGCTTGCCGCCGTCTTTGCCGAATGTGTAGCCGCGCACGAAATCCTCGAACACGAGATCCCATTCCTTATCGCCGTCCCAAAAATAGATTCTGATCGTGCAGCCGGCGTCGCCGCATAAAGGATTGGTTCCGCCGTCGCACGTCATCTTGCCAAAATCGGCGATCCAATCCTCGCCGCCGTTTCCGTTCAGATCCTTGGCGCTGAGCACGGCATCGGTGTTGGGTGTGCCCTTGGTATGCTTGCAGGCACGCGCCGCTTCGGAAACAGCCTCGGCGATGTTCTCGGGCGGTTCGGCTGCCTTGGCGGAAGCGAAAGTTGAACCGGCCGCCAAAAACACAAGCGCGGCGATGAAACGGAATTGGTGGAGTGAGGCGGTCAACGCTTGCGCGCCGTGCTCCGCGACCGCCTTTTGCGGGTCGTACTGCGCTTGCGCTTCGCGCCGCAGATGCTGTCGCGCAGATGAGCAGGACCCGCGTTCAGCGAGGTTTGAATGGCAAGACCGTCAAGGCTCGTGCCGAACAGCGACTTCCAGAAATAACGCTTGAAGCCGTTATCGAGCAGATCGATGGCGCGCTGATTGCGGGACGCGACCGAGGGCTCGCCCAGAATGACGGCGACGAGTCTGCGGCCTTCGCGCGAGGCGCTGGCCACCACGTTGAACCCGGAGTCGCAAATGAACCCGGTCTTCATACCGTCAGCGCCAGGATATCTGATCAGGAGACCGTTATGCGTCCGCAAATTCTTCTTGCCCACTTGGACATTTTTGGCGGTGAACAGATCGGCGTGCTCGGGAAATTCGATGATGATCGCGCGGGCGAGCTTGGCAAGGTCGCGGGCGGTGGTGACTTGGCGTTCGTCCGGCAGACCGTTGGGATTTGCGAATGTCGTTCGCGTCATATTGAGCCGCTGCGCTTCTTCATTCATGCGTGCAACGAAGGCTTCTTCGCTGCCGGCCACCGCCTCGGCGATCATCATGGCGACGTCGTTGGCCGATTTGACGATCAACACCTTGAGCGCGACGTCGAGGCTGATCGAGCCGCCAACCGGGAGGCCGAGCCTGGTCGGCGCCTCCTTCCTCGCGTGCTCAGAGCAGACGACCTGATCGTCGAGTTTGATCTTTCCGGCCTTCAGCGCCTGAAAGGCCACATAGGCCGTCATCAGCTTGGTAAGCGAGGCGGGAAACCAGGCGGCGTCCGGATCCTCGGCATAGAATACGGTGCCGTTATAGGGCTCGAAGACAAGGGTCGGGCCGGCTGAGACGGCGGTCGGAACCATCAGCAGGGCTCCGACAACGATGCCAAATCCGGCGCGCCGCAACACCATCCCTAATCCTTCATCTAAGCTTCGCACCCTGGCACCGCATCCTTAGCGGTCCACCGAACACGAAACACGTTATGGGCGTTGGTCTCCCCAGCCCTCGCGATCAGGCCGGTCCCTATTGTGCGTCAAAATTCGACTGTTCCATGGCGTCTGGAAAGAAATCGAATTCCGCACACCACCTGAGGGTGCAAACAGCCGCACCCTTCCGTCCCGTATCGTGAAAGCGTGGTGATCTGCGGGGGAGAGTAGCGCGCCTCCTCCGAGGCGCAACCGCGAAATTTGCGCCCCTTTTTGCGATATTGTAGCTGGCGGCTCGCAAGAGGATTACTGCGTGGCCGGAATTCGGTCGCGCGGTCCAACCGGCTTAGGCCAACGTCATGGATGCAGAGTCAAGGCGCAGAAGACTTGCCGCGGCGCTCCGAAGGGTCGCCGGGGGCGATCGCGCCGCCTTGCGCTTTGTCTATGACGAGACTGCGGCGAAGCTTTTGGGTGTCTGCCTCCGTATCTTGAATGACCGCAGCGAGGCAGAGGACGTGCTACAAGAGGTTTATCTTAATGTATGGCGCAAAGCCGTGAGCTTTGATGAGAGCCGCGCGAGTCCGATCACCTGGCTCGTCGCCATTGCCCGCAATCGTGCCATCGATCGCGTGCGCTCTGGGGCAGTGGCGCGTTTGAGCACGCCGATCGAAGACGCCGCCGAGATCGCCGATCCCGCGCCCCTCGCCACCGAGACGATCGAAGCCGCTCAAGAAAATCGCCGACTTTATTCCTGTCTTGAGGAGCTGGAGTCGCGGCAGGGGACGGCGATACGTGCGGCCTTCATCGACGGACTGACCTATGAGGAACTCGCCGAACGCATGGGCGTGCCGCTCGGCACCATGAAGAGCTGGATCCGGCGCGGACTTGCCAAATTGAGAGCGTGTCTCGAGCGATGAGCGACACCAGCAAGAGAGACTTTGAGGGTATGAGCCTGACTGCGGCCGAATATGTGCTGGGCGTGCTCGATGCTGCGCAGAGGCGTGCCGCCGAGCGGAGAATCAGCCGCGATGCCGCCTTCGCCCGCGAAGTCGCGTTCTGGGAGGAGCGGCTCGGCGGACTTGCCACGGCTGTTCCCGAGGTCGCGCCGACGCCGGGTCTGTGGTCGCGGATCGAGGCTGGGCTCGGGCGCGCCAGAGGGGCCGATCAGCGGCGTGCTGGACTATGGCAAAGCTTGAGCTTTTGGCGCTCCCTTGCCTTTGGCGCGAGCGCGCTCGCCGCGGCTTGTCTCGTCACTTTGATCTATGTCGGCGCGATCAAAACCCCGAGCCCGCCGCTTGTCGCCAGACTCGACGCCGAGGGTGGTCAGGCGGGCTTCGTTGCCGCTGTGAACAGCGGCGGCGGCAGCCTGACCATCGTCCCGGCGACACTCCTCGGCGCCGAGCGAAAATCCTTGGAACTTTGGTTGATCCCCTCCGGCGGCAAGCCGCATTCGCTCGGACTCATCGATCCGAACCGGCCCGTCACGGTCAAGGTGCCGAAGGGTTTGCTGAGGCGCGTCGATGACGAGGCCGTACTTGCGGTTTCGCTCGAACCGGAAGGCGGCTCGCCCACCGGCCAGCCCACCGGGCCCGTGATCGCCAACGGCAAATTGGCGCGGCTCTAGGCGCCGACGCCGCTCACGAAAACGTCATTGCGCGCGCTGCATCCGCCGCACCTGCCTCCTCCGTAACTCAGGCCGTACCCACAACAGGGACACCAGGCAATACAGGAGGATGATATGAAGTTCGCCAAATTCGCTTTATCCAGTGCCGCCGCCGCCGGTCTCGTTCTTGCAGCGCTTGCCGCCGCTCCGACCTTCGCCAAAGAGGCGACCGTGATGGTGGGTGGTGCGCCGATGTTTCCCTCGAAGAACATCGTCCAGAACGCTGTCAACTCGAAGGATCACACCACGCTGGTCGCCGCGGTGAAGGCCGCCGGCCTGGTCGATACGCTGTCAGGCAAAGGCCCGTTCACGGTGTTCGCGCCGACCAACGATGCCTTCGCCAAGCTGCCCGACGGCACGGTCGACACTCTGCTCAAGCCGCAGAACAAGGGTCAGCTGACTCAGGTTCTGACTTACCACGTCGTTCCCGGACGCATCACCGCCAAGGATTTGATGGCGGCGATCAAGAAGGGCGGCGGTAAGGCCATGCTCAAAACCGTCGAAGGCGAGGATCTCACGTTCGAGGCCAAGGACGGCGCGATCTGGGTGTGGGACTCTAAAGGCGACGCGGCCAAGATCACCATCGAGAACGTGATGCAGTCGAACGGCGTCATCCACGTCATCGACACGGTGCTGTTGCCAAGCTAAGCACGCCCCCCCTTAGCTTTGCGCATCAGGAGAGCCCGCCGTGCTCAAGCGCGGCGGGCCTTCAGCTTTTCTCAATGAGAACCGCGCGGAAATCGTTGACATTGGTGAGGGTAGGGCCGGTCATCAGGAGATCGCCGATCTCGCTGAAAAAGGTCCAAGGATCGTTGTCGGCGAGCATCGCCTTGGCATTCACGCCCTTGGCTTCGGCGCGGGCAAGCGTCTCGGGATCGATCAGCGCGCCGGCATTGTCCTCAGAGCCGTCGATGCCGTCGGTGTCTCCGGCAATGGCATAGATGTTCTTCATGCCGTCGAGCGCGATGGCCAACGCAAGCAAAAATTCAGTGTTGCGCCCGCCCTTGCCGTTTCCTTTGAGCGTGATGGTCGTCTCGCCGCCTGAGATAAGCACGCAAGGCGGCTTCTCCGGCTGACCGCGCAACGCGCATTGCCGCGCGATGCCGGCATGAACGAGCGCCACGTCGCGCGCCTCGCCTTCGATCGAATCGCCGAGGATCACCGGCTTCACGCCCGCGCGCTCGGCGACTGCGGCAGCGGCTTCAAGCGAAGCTTGCGGTGTCGCGATCATGATGTTCTCGACGGCGGCGAGACGTTTGTCGCCGGGCTTCGGCGTCTCGTCGCCACTCTTGAGCCGCTCGCGCACGGAAGCGGGCACGTCGATCCGGTATTTTTCGATAATGGCGAGCGCGTCCGCATTGGTCGAGGGGTCGGCCACGGTCGGGCCTGAGGCAATGATCGAAGGATCGTCGCCTGGCACATCGGAGATCATCAGCGCGACGACTTTTGCCGGGGCGGCCGCGGCGGCGAGCCTGCCACCCTTGATGGCCGAGAGATGCTTTCTCACCGTGTTCATCTCGGAGATCGTCGCGCCGCTCTTGAGCAGAGCCTTGTTGACCGCCTGCTTGTCCTCAAGCGTCAGTCCTTCCGGCGGGAGCGCAAGCAGGGCCGAACCGCCGCCGGAAATCAGGCACAGCACGAGATCGTCAGCGGTGAGCCCCTGCACCAGTTTGAAGATGCGGGACGCGGCCTCGCGGCCGGCGGCATCGGGCACCGGATGGGCCGCCTCCACCACTTCGAGCCGGTCCATGGGGACGCGATAGCCGTAGCGCGTCACCACCACCCCTTCGATCGGCCCTTCCCAAGCATCCTCGAGCGCCTTTGCCATCGCTCCGGACGCCTTGCCGGCGCCGATCACGATGGTACGGCCTTTAGGCTTAGCTGGCAGATGCGCCGGTACGCAGAGCGAGGGCAGCGCAGCATCGACTGCGGCCTGGAACATGGCTTTTAGAAGCTCTCTAGGTGCCATTGGTTAAGCTCTTCTCCGGTTCAGGGCGACGAACCTGCACAGACGATTGCAAGAAGGCAAGCGAATGAATTAACTTGCCGCTTCCTTTGAAGTTGTTCCGCAAGTCCTGGGGGCCCAAGGATCATGGCAGTTTCGTCGCGCGAGAATGGTAAAAAGCGTTCACACGACCAGCACAGAAACCCGAAATCGGACATCGAGATCTCTCAGGCCGCCACGATGCGGCCAATCCTCGAAGTTGCGGACGAGAAACTTGGCATTCCGGCCGAGTCGCTGCTTCCTTACGGGCATTACAAGGCAAAGGTCTCGCTCGACTATATCGCCTCGCTCGCCGACCGGCCCGACGGCAAGCTGATCCTCGTCACCGCCATCACGCCGACCCCTGCCGGCGAAGGCAAGACCACGACCACGGTGGGCCTCGGAGACGCGCTGAACGAAATCGGCAAGAAGGCCGTGATTTGCATCCGCGAGCCCTCGCTCGGTCCTTGCTTCGGCGTGAAAGGGGGTGCCGCCGGCGGCGGGTATGCGCAAGTGGTGCCGATGGAAGACATCAACCTCCACTTCACCGGCGATTTTCATGCCATCGGCGCCGCCAACAATTTGCTCGCGGCAATGATCGACAATCATGTCTATTGGGGCAACAAGCTCGATATCGACACGCGCCGCGTGACGTGGCGCCGTGGCATCGACATGAACGACCGCGCGTTGCGCTCGATCGTCACCTCTCTCGGCGGCGCCGCCAACGGGTTCCCGCGCGAGGCCGGCTTCGACATCACGGTGGCTTCGGAGGTCATGGCGATTTTCTGCCTGGCCAAGGACCTCGCCGATCTTCAGCGGCGCCTCGGCCAAATTCAGATCGGTCAGACCCGTGACAAGAAAGCCGTCACCGCCAAGGAGCTTTCCGCTGCGGGATCCATGGCGGCTCTGCTCAAGGACGCGCTCGCCCCGAATTTGGTGCAGACACTCGAAAACAATCCGGCGTTCATTCATGGCGGCCCGTTCGCCAACATCGCCCATGGCTGCAACTCGGTGATCGCCACCAAGGCCGCACTTAAGCTTGCCGATTACGTCGTCACCGAAGCCGGCTTTGGCGCCGATCTCGGCGCCGAGAAATTCTTCGACATCAAATGCCGAAAAGCGGGCCTCAAGCCTGACTGCGTCGTGGTCGTCGCCACGATCCGGGCGCTCAAGATGCATGGCGGCGTGGCCAAGGACGATCTCAAGAAAGAGAACCTCGAGGCGCTGGAGAAAGGCTTCGCCAATCTCGAGCGTCACGTCGAGAACATCCGAAAATATCAGGTGCCGGTGGTGGTCGCGGTGAACCGTTTCTCCAGCGACAGCGA
>CAZFYL010000041.1:13941-18954 GCA_964523345.1 uncultured Methyloceanibacter sp. | reverse complement strand
CGGAGATCATCACGCCGAGATCGGCGCGAAGCGAGCGGGTCAGCATGGCGACGGCAGGGGTCGGCATCGGTCCGAGCTGGAACACATCCATGCCAACCGCGGTGAAGCCCGACACCAGCGCGGACTCGATCATATAGCCGGAAAGCCTGGTGTCCTTGCCGATCACCACGCGGTGCCGATGGGTCCCTTTGGTGAACAGCTTGCCGGCGGCCATGCCAACTTTGAGGGCCACCTCGGACGTCATGGGATAGGTGTTGGCGCTGCCACGGATGCCATCCGTGCCAAAAAACTTGCGCAGCATTCGGCTGCCCTCTTGGTTGATCCCGTTTGGCGCCCGCCGCAGAATGGCCTGACCGCCGCCGGATGGGATTATGCGCTCCGCCCTGGGGCCCTCGCGTTCAACAAATGTAAGCAAACGTTACACCAGATCGCGGCGCAAAGAAGCGGGATTTAGCTCAATCTTCAGAACCGGTTACCGACGCGCGCCACACGCCAAGCGCCTGACCGGCCCCTGCGACATCGTGCACCCTTAAGATCTGCGCGCCTTGGGCGGCGGCCGATATCGAAGCGGCATGGGAGCCGGGCTCGCGGCTCCGGGGCTCCGCGCCTCCAGAGACGCCCTGGATGAACCGTTTGCGCGAGGCGCCGATCAGCAGCGGCACGCCGAGCCCGTGAAACAGCGAGGTATGGCTGAGCAGCGCGAGATTATGCGCAAGCGTCTTACCGAACCCAATGCCGGGATCGGCGGCAATGCGCGACCGTTCGATGCCCGCATCCATGGCCGCCGCGATCCGCGCCGCGAGATAATCGAACACTTCAAGCACGACGTCGTCGTAGCGCGGATCGTCCTGCATGGTCTTGGGCTCGCCTTGCGCATGCATCAGAACGACACTCAAACCGGCTTCGGCTGCGACCCGGACGCTGTCGGGATCGTAAGTGAGCGCCGACACATCGTTAAGGATCTTAGCGCCTGCTTCGGCACCGGCCCGCGCCACCGAAGCCTTGCGCGTGTCAACGGAGATGACCGCCGGCAGGCCTGAAACGCCCTTGAGGACCGGGACGATGCGCGCCTCCTCGTCCTCCGCCTCAACCGTATCCGAGCCGGGCCTGGTCGATTCTCCGCCGATATCGACGATTCGCGCGCCCGCGTTCGCGAGCTCGGCGGCATGAGCGATCGCCAGCTCCTTGCGGTCGTAGAGTCCGCCGTCGGAGAACGAGTCCGGCGTGACATTGACGATGCCCATGAGGATCGGACGGTCGAGGCTGAGACCCGCGAAAGGATCGCGCTTGGCCGTGACGCGGGCAAGCAAAGCGGCAAGATCAGGGTCGGTGGATTTGGCAAGCGCGTGCGCGGTGAACCGTCCGGTCTTTGTCTTGCCGGGCACACCCTCGATCAGTTCGGCGAGCGTGAAGGCGATGGGTCCGCCTGCCAAGGGCAGCGCCACGCCATTGTCGACCGCGGCGGCAGCGTCCGGCCCATAGAGCAATCCGATCGGCCTGGCATAGAGCTTGGCGTTCGTCATTGGTGAGGCTTAACACGAAACGAAAATGCCCGGCAGGATGGCCGGGCATTTCCTAGCAGGCAAACGTGCCCTTTAAGTCTGCGGTTGAGGCTCCATGCCGCCGGTATCGGGCTCAGGCTCCGGCGGCCTCTTGCTCCGGCCTGCGGCCGGAACGGCCGAGGCTGGTCCGGGGCGCGGCGGCACGTCAGCCGCGAATTCGCGCACCGGCGGCTTGCCCTTGAGCAGGTTCTTGATCTCTTCGCCGGTCAAGGTCTCGTACTCGAGCAGTCCCCGCGCGATGGTATGCAGATCGTCGACATTCTCCGTAATGATCTTGCGCGCGCTCTCAAAGGACTCGTCAACGATGCGATGGATTTCCTCGTCGACCACGGTCTGGGTCTCGTCGGAAAGATTCTGCTGCCGCGCGATCGAATGTCCGAGGAACACCTCTTCCTCGTTATCGCCGTAAGCAAGAGGCCCGAGCTTGTCGCTCATGCCGTATTGCGTGACCATGGCCCGGGCGAGTTGGGTTGCCATCTTGATATCGGCGGCAGCGCCCGAGGTCACCTTGTCGTAGCCGAAGATGAGCTCCTCGGCGACGCGGCCGCCCATCGCCACGGTGATATCGGCGTGGAGCTTGGCGCGGGTGTAAGACAGCATGTCCCGCTCGGGCAACCGCATGACCATGCCAAGAGCGCGGCCGCGCGGGATGATGGTCGCCTTATGCACGGGGTCCGACGCCGGCATATGCAGCGCGACCAGCGCATGCCCGCCTTCGTGGTAGGCGGTCAGCGTCTTCTCCTCCTCGGTCATCACCATCGAGCGGCGCTCGGCGCCCATCATCACCTTGTCCTTGGCGTCCTCGAACTCGATCTGGGTCACCAGACGCTTGGACCGGCGCGCGGCGAGAAGGGCCGCCTCGTTGACGAGATTGGCGAGATCGGCGCCTGAGAAGCCCGGCGTGCCGCGCGCGATGACGCGCAGATCGACATCGGGCGCGAGAGGCACCTTCCGCACATGCACTTTCAGAATCTTTTCGCGGCCGATGATATCGGGACGCGGCACCACTACCTGGCGGTCGAAACGGCCGGGGCGGAGCAGCGCCGGGTCGAGCACGTCGGGACGGTTGGTCGCGGCAATGAGGATGATCCCCTCATTGGCCTCGAAGCCGTCCATCTCGACCAGCAACTGATTGAGCGTCTGCTCGCGCTCGTCATTGCCGCCGCCGAGACCGGCGCCGCGATGACGGCCGACCGCGTCGATCTCGTCGATGAAGATGATGCAGGG
The DNA here is from genome assembly GCA_964523345.1 of uncultured Methyloceanibacter sp. Taxonomy (GTDB): domain Bacteria; phylum Pseudomonadota; class Alphaproteobacteria; order Rhizobiales; family Methyloligellaceae; genus Methyloceanibacter. The sequence continues at coordinate 16,165 of CAZFYL010000041.1, read as the reverse complement.
CGCGTTCTTCTTCGCCTGCTCGAACATGTCGCGCACGCGCGACGCGCCGACGCCGACGAACATCTCGACGAAATCGGAGCCGGAGATGGTGAAGAACGGCACATTGGCCTCGCCGGCGATGGCGCGGGCGAGCAGCGTCTTGCCGGTGCCGGGAGGCCCGACCAGGAGCGCGCCGTGCGGGATGCGCCCGCCGAGCTTCTGGAATTTCTGCGGGTCGCGCAGGAACTCGACGATTTCCTGCAAATCTTCCTTGGCCTCATCGACGCCTGCCACGTCATCGAAGGTCACCCGGCCATGCCGCTCGGTCAGGAGCTTGGCCTTGGATTTGCCAAAGCCCATGGCGCGGCCGCCGCCCGACTGCATCTGGCGCATGAAGAAGATCCACACCGCGATCAGGAGCAGCATGGGGAACCACGACACGAGCACGCCGAGCAGAGACGGAACGTCGTCCTCGGACGGCTTGGCCGTGATCTTCACGCCCTTCTGGTTGAGCTTGTCGACCAGGTTGGGATCGTTCGGCGCGTAGGTCTGGAAAGTGCGGCTATCGGAGAAATGCCCGGTGATTTGATTGCCGGCGATGGTCACGTCCTGGATGTTGCCGTTCTCAACCTCGGAAAGAAGCTGGGAGAAGCTGATCTCGTTGCCGCGGACGCGCGCGCCCGGGCTTTGGAACAGGTTGAACAGGGCGACCAGAAGGAGGCCGATGAAGACCCAGATGGCAAAGTTACGAAAGTTCGAGTTCATGTACTGATGGCTCTCTTCTGTCGCGGCGACCGCTGCCAAGCAGGCTCAGCCGTGAATACTACGGGCAGATTAAGGCTATGCCTTGATAAGATAGGAACTTCGCTTCTTTTTGCCAAGCTAACCTACGACATAGGGGTGCACGTATTCTCAACGCCTATGGGCGGTTCAGGGCCTCGTCGGCAAGCCCCGAGCCGACGAAACGGGCCCGGCAATCGAGGCTTCCTTCCATCTTTACCCTGCCAAGGGCCGGAAGCCCCACCAGCACCTCACCCCGAAAGCAGGCCGGAAGCGCCCTGCCCGCCAATGGGGGCATGGACGAAACCGCTGCGGAGCGTTCACGCATCGCCCGCAAACCCTGTTCGCCCAATGCCTTAACGGTGACGGCCCCTGGCGCGGCTAGCCCCAGCTCGACCCTGAACCGGTTATCCCAAAGCGTCCGTTCGCCCGGATGAAGCCGCGCAACGGGAAGCCCGCTGCCCCTCACCTCGCGAAACAGGCCAAGGCGCCCCGAGACGGCCTGGAGCCGGCAGCGTCCGAGCGTGTGCGCCTTGTCGGGATGAGCCTCAAGCGCGGCCATGAGTTTTTCGAGCTTGGCAAGTTGCACCGGCGTTTCACCGCCGCCAATTGCTGCCACCAGGTGACCAATGGCGCGGAGCGCGATCTCTTGCGGCGCTGCCGCCAGCGCCTCGTGATCGAGCAGGGCATATCCGGCTTCGCTCACCTCGCTGTGCTCGGCGAGAAAATCGCGCGCCGCCGCATCGAGCGCTTCGCGGGCCCGCCGCAAGCGGCGCGCCGACAACGCAAGCGCTTCCGGCGTCAGCCCGAGCGCCGAGAGCGCGTCGGCGCGCTGCCGCAGCCTGGCGCGTTCGAACCGCGGATCTTCATTGCTCGGATCGCAAACGAACGGAATGCCTGCCTGCTCAAGCGTGGCAACAAGCCGCGCCTTCGGCACATCGAGCAGAGGCCTGAAGATCGCAATCCCTGCCCACGCGCTTTCGTGCGGAATCGCCGCCAAGCCATCCAGGCCGCTGCCGCGTCCGAGCCGCATCAGAAAGGTCTCGGCTTGATCGTCCTGGGTGTGGGCGGTGACCAGCGCCGGAATGTCTTGCGCGTGACAATAAGCGGCCATGAGGTCGTAACGCGCGGCCCGCGCTTTCGCTTGGAGATTCGTCGCCGGAGGCTCCTCTCTCTCCCAGCGCAAAATCGCCTGACGCAGTCCAAGCGCCGAAGCCAAAGACCCAACCTGCTCGGCCTCCTCGCGTGAGCCAGGGCGAAGTCCGTGATCGACGGTGAGCACGCTGAGTTGTGGAGCTGCCTCGCGTGCTTCAGCCCACCGCACCATGGTCTGCATTAGCGCGACACTGTCAGGCCCGCCGGATACGGCGAGCGCCAGGCGCGGGAAGCGTGCCAGAGGCGCAAACAGCGTCTCGGCCTCTGAGGCTGTGATGGGTTGGGCGGTCATGCCGGCAGCTTACTCGTT
>CAZFYL010000041.1:4629-13841 GCA_964523345.1 uncultured Methyloceanibacter sp. | reverse complement strand
GTCTGGGCGCGCCGGTTCTGCGACCAGCAGGAAATGTCGTCGCACACGGCGACCGGGCGCTCTTTACCATAGGAGATGGTTTTGATGCGCGCCGCGCTGATGCCCTGACTTGCCAGGAAGTTCCTCACCGCGATCGCCCGCCGCGCGCCGAGCGCGAGGTTATATTCGCGGGTCCCACGCTCGTCGGCGTGGCCTTCGATCGTGACCCTGTATTGTGAATATTGGCCCAGCCAGCGGGCCTGGTTGCGCAGGGTGTTTTGCGCCTCGCCCGTCAAAGACGAGCTGTCCACCTGAAAACGCACGACGTCGCCGACATTGACGGCGAAGTCTCGTTCCGACCCAGGCGTGGCAGGTCCCCCACCGCCCAGTCCGTATTGCTTCGGCTGCGCTTGGCGCGAACAGGCCGCCAGCACGATCGCCAATCCGACCACGCCCGCGATCATGCAGACGCGGCCAACCCCACCATTCCAACGCATGACTGGTTACCCCGCTCGTCAGCTCTTAGGAAACCGTAAAAGGGAAGTCCTTAACGATCCCCTAGCGGCCTTGAGAAACGAGCGGGAGGATTCGGGGCCCCAAAAAAGGAAAGATGCCGGCCCACCGCTGCATCACGCGTGCGGCGTCCCGGCATCCATATCCCATAGTGCGGAAGCTAGACGCTTCCGCCGTGTGTCGGCCGTAAGCTTAAACGCGAACGACGTGCTCGACCACGATGTCGGCTGATCCGAGCTTAAGGGGCTCGGCCATCACAGCCTTCTCGTGGTGGCCGAAGCAGCCCCCTAGCGCGATGCTGGCGGCCACGAGCGTGGCAGCGACGATAGCGCCCTTCAAACCCTGCATGGTCTTCTCTCCTTTGGTTAAAACGGCGATAGCCGTCTTTGCATGTACCCGGTGTGACGGCCTCAGATCAAGAACGGAGTCCCCTCCCGGACTGTTTTCCGGGCGATTGGTGCCAAAATGCCACGCCAAGCTTCCCTCGATGACGCCAAGACTAGCCCCTTCAGGGGGTCGCCTGCAATTGGTTAACAGCCTGACCCGTCATGATTAATAAAGGGTGAGCCGCAGTGCCATTTTCGGCCAAGCCCATGAAAACCCTGCACTTTCTCGCAGATTCGTGGCTCAGGCGAAATTCCAGGCTTAATTGATCAGAGGAGACCAGGCGGGGTCTGAGCCGAAAGCGGGCGTCGCCACTTGGCGCTCGTTATAGCCGGTCAGGTCGATGGTGAAGAGCCGGGGGCCGCCTGCCGCGCCGGGCTGCTCCCGGAAGAACATCAGAACCCTGCCATTTGGGGCCCAGGTCGGCCCCTCATTGTGGAAACCCTCGGTGAGGATCCGCTCGCCCGACCCGTCGGGCCGCATCACCCCGATCAGGAACTGGCCGCCGCTCATTTTGGTGAAGGCGATCAAATCGCCACGGGGCGACCATACCGGGGTCGAGTAACTCCCCCGTCCCTGGCTGATGCGGCGCTGGCCGGACCCATCGGCGCCCATGACGTAAAGCTGGCGCGCTCCGCCACGGTCGCTCTCGAACACGATCTGGCGCCCATCGGGCGAATAGCAGGGCGCAGTGTCGATGGCGGGCGTATTGGTGAGCTGATAGGTCCGCCGGCTGCGCAAATCCATGGCAAACAGATTGGCATTGCCCCCCTGCTCCAGGCTCATGACGATGCGCTGGCCGTCCGGAGAGAAGCGCGGCGCAAAGGTCATCCCCGGGAAGGCGCCGACGACTTCTTTCTGCCCGGTCTCGATATTGAGCAGGTAGACCTTGGGCCTCTCGCCCTCAAAGGACATGTAGGTAATTTCCAGCGTCGAGGGGCTGAAACGGGGCGTAAGCACCAAATTCTGCCCCTTGGTCAGCAGTCTCACATTGAAACCGTCCTGATCCATGATCGCCAGGCGCTTGACCCGCTTGTTCTTGGGGCCCGATTCGTCGATGAACACGATCCTTGTGTCGAAATAGCCCTTCTCGCCGGTGATTCGCTCGTAGATTGCGTCGGCGATGATATGGCCGATGCGCCGCGCATCCTTGGACCGCGCAAAGAACTGTTCGCCCGTGAGTTGCTTTCCGGCGAACACATCCCATAGCCGGAACTCGGCTTTGAGCCTGCCGCCGCTCAAGCCGATTCGGCCAACCGCAAGCGCTTGCGCATTGACCACGCGCCAATCTTCGAAGCGCGGGACCCGGTCGGGACCCAGACCCTGTTCGAGGAACGCGGCGCGGTCGATCGGCAAGAACAGGCCCGAGGATTTCAGGTCGTTGGCGACAACGCCGGAAATTTCGCGTGCGGTCTCGGCGTCGATCGAACCGTCGGTGACGAAGTCGGTAATGGCGATCGGCAGTGGCTGGATATTTCCTTGGGTGATGTTGAGCTCAAGCACGGCACGCGCCGGGGTCGCCGGGAATACGCCAAGCGCTAACAGCGCAAGCGCGAGAAATTTCAGCCGGCGGTCTTGGTATCGGGTGGTGCCTTGGATCGAGGTCATGTTTGCCGTCACTGGTTAGCCCGCGCGATACATATCGCTCGGATCGAAATTGAGAATCATGTCGCGCCACAGCGCATATCTGTCGCTCGGCAGCGTATAAGGCTGGCATTGGTAGACCGCGCGCACGGCGCTATCGGCCGCCGCCTGGAAGAAGGGCGATGCGCCGCGATTGGCCACGGCCGGATAGCCGATCAGCGTCCCGTCTTCGTTGAGTTTGAGCCTGAGCTTCACCACGATCCGGTCGGCGCCGAGACCCCCCGGCGGCGGGCTCCAGCACTGAGCGATGCGGGCGCGAAGAGCATCGATCTCGTTCACGGACATGCTGTCTTGGGTGCCGTTCGACTGGCCGTGCACTTCGTTCGGCGCCTCGTCAGAGGGCACGACCGGGGCCGGCGCGTTCGCGGCGTCGGGAACCTTGTTGAGCAGAGCGGCGATTCGGTCGGTGTCCAATTCGTGCTTCTTCTTGGTTTGCGCCGGCTTTTTCGCCGCGGCATCCTTCTTGGGCTTGTCCGGCTTCGGCTCGGGCTTCTTTGCTTGCGCCTTTTTCGGCTCCGGGTTCTCGGTCTTTTTCGGCTCGGGCTTAGGCTTCGGCTCAGGCTTCGGTTCGGGCGCCGGCGCGAGCTCGGCGGTTTTTTCCGTCTTCTTCTCTCTTACCGCCTCGGGCTTTTTCTCCTCAGGCTTGCCCGCGAGCGGCGCTTCGTCCTTGGCATTCGCGTTGCCTGCCTTGATCTTGGTGATCTCCGATGGCGTCGCAAGATCGATGGGAATGGCAATGAGCGGCGTCCGGTCCATCTTGGCCGCCGGGAACGCCACAAGCGCAAACACCAGGATCACCGTATGCATCGCGGCCGATATGAGCGTACTCTTGCGCATGATCCCTTTAGCTGCTCGCGGTTAAGGCTGATCCATCTGATCGGTGACAATCGTCACCGGAAAACCGGCCTGCCCGATCCTGGCCAAGACCTTGGCGACATTTCCGTAAGCGGTGCCTTCGTCCCCGCGCACCCAAACCTTGCTGCCTCCACCCGCCTCGCGAATCGCGGTGAGCTTAGGCACGAGCTCGTCGAAGCTGACTTCGGTATTTTGCAGAAAGATCTTGCCTTGCGGATCGACCGTGACGCTCAAAGGTGCCTTCTCAGGCTCGACACTGCCGGCCTCCGTTTTCGGCAGATCGACCTCGGGCAACGCGCCTTGCGACTCGACGTCGACCCCGACCGTGAGCAGCGGCGCCGTCACCATAAAGATGATGAGCAGCACGAGCATGACGTCGACCATGGGGGTGACGTTGATCTCGCTCATCGGCGCGGCAGAGCGGCGTCTTGCTCTGCGCTTCGAAAGCGCGCCTCCTGGCTGTAGACCTGCACCCATCTTTCAACCTCATGCGGTCTTGTCGATTTGCCGCGACAGAATCGCCGAGAACTCGTCGGCGAAGCCTTCGAGACGGGCCGCCTGACGCGCCACGTCGCTGTTGAATTTGTTATAGAAAATCACGGCCGGGATGGCCGCGAGCAGGCCGAGCGCGGTGGCGAACAAGGCCTCGGCAATGCCCGGCGCCACCACCGCGAGGCTCGTGTTCTTGCTCGTCGCGATCGCCTGGAAGCTCGTCATGATGCCCCACACCGTACCGAACAGGCCGACAAAGGGCGCCGTCGAGCCGACCGTGGCGAGGAAGGTGAGCCTGCGTTCGAGCCGCTCCACATCCCGCGAGATGGTCACGTCCATGACCTTGTTGACCCTGAGCTGAACGCCCGGCATCGGCCTCGTGCCACGCTCGCCTCCTTCGCGCTCGGTCGACCGCTTCCACTCGCGCATCGCCGCGACGAACAGCGCCGCCATGCCGGTGTTGCGGCGTTGCGACAGAGCCCCGTAGAGCTCATCGAGCGATTGTCCCGACCAGAACACCTGTTCGAACTTGTCGGTGTCTTTTCGCGCCTTGGTGTAAAGGAAGAGTTTTTCGAGAATGATCGCCCAGCTCCACACCGACGCGAACAGAAGCCCGAGCATGACCAGCTTCACGACGATATGAGCGTTGCTGAAAAGCTCCAGGATTGAGAGATCGACGGCGACATCCGGCGGATTCATGACGGCCTCGTGGCATGCACTCCAAGATCGCCGCCTCCATCAAGAGGGCAGCGCGGCGCCGCGGCCTTCGCCGCAGGCTGAAAGCATCGCCGGGGGAGCGCGCGTTTTGCTCGCGAACCGAGTCTTGCGAGCCAATGGTGACGAAACTTGGACCCGTTACCCTAACGCGCAAGCCCCACGGCTTGCTTCCCGAGTGCGACGCAAGTCCGGCATCCACTAGGTTTCACGGTGTTGGTTAACGAATGGTTGAAGCTTGTCGCGTACCAGGGCGCCGAGCCGCTGAGGCTTCCCTGCCTGCGAGACGAGAACGACCATTACTTTGGCGCGAACCAGGAGCCGATCGCCCCGCCGGACGTCTTGCTGCAGGACCAGGTGGGCCGAGCCGATCTCGGCGCAAGAGGTGACAATCTCGAGTAGATCGTCCATGCGGCCGGGTTTGAGATAGTCGATCTCGACCCGGCGCACGACAAACACGGCAGGGTCGCCCCGTTCGGGATTGGCCAGGCTTTGACGGTCTAACCCAAGCAACCGGATGAAGTCGGAGCGCGCGCGCTCGCAGAATTTGAGAAAATTGGCGTGGTAGACGAGGCCGGCGCAGTCGGTGTCCTCGAAATAGACCCGCACCGGCAGGACGTGGGTCTCCCCCTCGATGCGGCCGGCGATGTCAGGCCATTTCGCATTCGCTGTCATTCATCCTCGCTGCCATTGAACAGCGGATATTGCCCCGCCGACCGGGCGGGCTGCGGCAGGCCGAGATGGGCGAAGGCTTGTGCGGTCAGAACCCGGCCCCGCGGCGTGCGCGCGATGAAACCTTGCTGCAATAGATAAGGCTCGACGATCTCCTCGATCGCATCGCGGGCCTCCGACAGACCCGCGGCGATGGTTTCGACTCCGACCGGCCCGCCGTCGTAATTGACCGCGATCAAGCTGAGATAGCGGTGGTCCAGGGCATCGAGCCCCCTTTTATCCACTTCAAGCTGCAACAATGCGCTGTCGGCAAGCTTGGCGTCGACGGAAGCAGCCCCTTCGACCGATGCAAAGTCTCGAACCCGGCGGAGCAGCCTGCCCGCCACACGTGGCGTTCCGCGCGCGCGGCGCGCGATCTCGTGCGCGCCTTCGCGCGTGAGCGTAAGCCCCAATAGGCGCGCGCCGCGCCGTACGATCTCCTCAAGATCCTCCACGCCATAGAACTCGAGCCTGATCGGAATGCCGAACCGCTCCCTGAGCGGCGTGGTGAGAAGACCGGTTCGCGTGGTGGCGCCGATCAGCGTGAAGCGCGCAAGATCGATCCGCACCGAACGCGCCGCAGGTCCTTCGCCGATAATCAAATCGAGCTGAAAATCTTCGAGCGCTGGATAAAGGATCTCCTCGATCGCGGGATTGAGGCGGTGGATCTCATCAATAAAGAGCACATCGCGATCCTCAAGATTGGTCAGAAGCGCGGCGAGATCGCCCGCTTTGGCGATGACCGGGCCCGATGTCGCGCGGAAATTGACGCCGAGTTCGCGCGCCACGATCTGAGCGAGCGTGGTCTTGCCGAGACCCGGGGGACCTGCAAACAGGACATGGTCGAGCGCTTCGCGGCGCGACCGCGCCGCATCGATGAACACCTTTAAGTTCGAGCAGACCTGTTTTTGGCCGATGAATTCCGAAAGCGTCTGCGGTCGGAGTGACGTTTCGCCGCCGTCTTCGTCGCGCCGCATGGCCTGGAGCACCCTTTCGCTCATTGCGCCAGCTCCTTGAGGCCGAGACGGATCAGCTCTTCGGCGCGGGCTTCGCGCCCGGCTTTGCCGATAGCCGCAGAAATGGCGGCGGCGGCCTCGCCATGGGCATAGCCCAGATTGGTGAGCGCCGATACCGCGTCGCGCGCGGCAAGCCCCTCAGGCAAGGCCGCAACCGCAGCAAGCCCGGGTCCGGGCTTCATCGCCGGCGCAAGCGACGGCATCTTGTCTTTCAGCTCGGCCACGATGCGGGCGGCAACCTTGGGACCCACGCCGGGCGCGCGGGCAATCTGCCCCTTGTCTTGAAGCGCCACGGCATTGGCAAGGTCGGCGGCGGAAAACATGCCGAGCACGGCAAGCGCCACTTTCGCGCCCACGCCTTGCACCGTCTGAAGCGCTCTGAACCAAGCCCGCTCGTGCTCGTTGGCAAAGCCGTAAAGCGTGAGCTCGTCCTCCCGCACATGGGTGTCGATGGAAAGCGTCGCGGTCTCGCCCGGCCGCGGCAGACCTCCAAGCGTGCGGGCGCCCACGGTCACCTCGTAGCCCACCCCGCCGACATCGATTGTCACGGTGTGAAGCGAAACGGAATCGATGCGTCCGGTCAGCTTGCCAATCATGGCAACGCCCTCTCTGCCGAGATACGCGCCTCGATCTGCCGCCAGGTGCGCGAATGGGCATGGGTGATAGCAATGGCGAGCGCGTCGGCGGCGTCGGTGCTGTCGAAAGTCGCTCGCGGCAAAAGGCATCGCACCATGGCGCGGATCTGACCCTTATCGCCGTGACCGGCTCCGATCACGGTCTTCTTCACCGCGTTCGGCGCATATTCGGCGATGAGGAGCCCCGACAACGCCGGCACGAGCAGCGCGATTCCCCGCGCCTGGCCGAGCTTGAGCGTGGCCGAGGCGTCGCGATTGACGAAGGTCTGCTCGATGGCCGCTTCAATTGGCGTAAGCTCGGCGAGCACAAGCGACAGCCCGTCGAAAATCTGCCGCAGCCGCGCCCCCAAGCTCCCAGCGTCATCGGAGACCACACACCCGCAAGCGACGAAACGGAGCCTCGCTCCGTCGCTGTCGATGACCCCCCAGCCGGTGCGCCGAAGCCCAGGGTCGATGCCGATGATCCGCACCTGACCCGGTTGCACCGTTGAGGCTGCTTCGCGCGCGTTTTCCAAGGTCCGCCCCGTTTCGACGAATCACTGTCGGATTCTGCCACGTAAGGGGGTAGTATCGGTAGCGGCGGGAACACGAGGCCCGCCTTGGCGTTTAAGATTTGGGCTGACTGGGGCGTGCGGCAGTTCGGCAAAAAAGCCTTTTAACACACGTCCTTAGGGGAAGGCGCTGGTCCGGGTTTGCGTATCGCCCGCGCCTGAATGAGGAGCACCACCGTTGTCCGGTGCAAGCGATACGCTCGATCCCATTGCTGCGGCTAAGCGGGATATCGCCGGGTCGAAAGACCTCATGGCGGAAGTGGCGCGCGATCTCGGTCAGCAAGAACTCTGGCTTGCCCGCTATCAGCGCGCCGAGGAGCGCCGTGAGCGCCGGATCCGGCTTCAGGAGCAGATCCATCGGCTCAAGCTCCGCAGCCTTCTATTCTGGCGCCGGTCGAAGCGGCTCGTCCTATTTGTGCTCGGCCTCATAAGCTCCGCCGCGACGTCATTAGCAAAGACAGTCGCGAATCTTTTTGCCGCCATCTACCGCGGGATCACGGAAGCTGTGCTGTGGCTGCGCCCAAGGGCCTCTGCGCTTGCCCGTACGCTGTGGCGAAAACTGACTCTCTCTGTGGCGTGGCTGGTTCTGCAATCCCGCGTCCTGGCGGACAGCGCAATTCGTGCAGTCTCGCGCGCACTTTCCTGGGTTGTCGCCCGCTCACAAACGCTCGGCATCGCGTTTCGGCGCTCATGCGCGGCATTCGGCGCATGGACCCTTTTCCAGGCGAAGCGGCTGGCGCGCGCTTCGGCCAGACTCTCCGCGCGCGCGGCGTCATCGCTCACGACGCGGTCGCGTCATCTTGCCGCCAGGTCACAGGCAATTGGCGCGTCGGCTTTGCGCCGCACCGGACACATGACCCGCGCCGGCGTCGAAAAGAGCAAAATTGCATCGTCATGGCTCGGAGCGAACGCGCAAACCTCGGCCAGACGCCTGCACAAAGTCTTGGCGGTCGCGGCGGCGTCGCTCATGGCGCGGTCGCGTAACCTTGCCGCCAGGTCACAGGCAATTGGCGCGTCGGCTTTGCGCCACACCGGACACGTGACCCGCGCCGGCGTCGAAAAGAGCAAAATTGCATCGTCATGGCTCGCAGCGAACGCGCAAACCTCGGCCAGACGCCTGCACAAAGTCTTGGCGGTCGCGGCGGCGTCGCTCATGGCGCGGTCGCGTAACCTTGCCGCCAGGTCACAGGCAATTGGCGCGTCGGCTTTGCGGCGCACCGGACACGTGACCCACGCCGGCGTTGAAAAGAGCAAAACGGCATCGTCATGGCTCGCAGAGAACACGCGAAAGTCTTCCCAAAAGCTGCACGGGGGACTCTTGGCCACAAGCGCGTCGGTCGTTTTGCGCGCACAAGCCCTTGCCCGTATGTCCGTAAGCGGCGCGTCAGCCGGCCTCTCCCGGCTCCCTCTAACCGCGAAGCGACGATCACCGGCTGACAGGCGCGACCCGCAAAGCCCGGCTCATCGGGCCTTGGTGATTAGGCGAAGTACCGCGCTCATCCACTACGAGCCGAAGCAGGACCGCTTCTCCGGCCTTCGGGCGAACTGAGCCGGACACCGCCTCAGCTTGCATGCGGTCCGCGCATTTCTTTGATCGCCGTCTGAATCTTGCGCCAATCGGCCGCCTCGCCGTTTTGACCCTGACGCTCGCATTCGGCGGCTTTCTGTGCCGCCTCGAGTTCGGCTCTGTCGCCATGAGCGCCGACAAAGCGGCGCGC
>CAZFYL010000041.1:0-4529 GCA_964523345.1 uncultured Methyloceanibacter sp. | reverse complement strand
CTCTTGGCAACTCGACGACTTGCCGTAAGCCGCCATCCGCGCGGTTAGAAATGGCGATCGTGCCCCCGGCCCGCTGCACAATCTCACGCGCGATGGTGAGCCCAAGTCCCGCACCACGATATTCTTGTTCGAGAGCGGGATCGGCGCGGAAGAACGGCTCGAACACTTGATCGAGAAGATCGGGTGGAAGCCCCGGCCCGTCGTCTTCGATAACGATGCGCGCCATCCCGTTAGCGTGGCCGACCTCGACCCGCGCCCGTTTTCCATGCGTTGCGGCATTGATGATGAGATTGCGCAGCGCCCGATTAAGCGTAAGCCTGCTCGCGCGCACCTTCACCGGCTCGGCGGCCGTCTCGGTCACGTCAAGTTTCTGCTCTCTGAGCTCATCGCCGATCGAGCCAACCAGCTGGTCAAGTTGAATCAGCTCGACCGGCGCTTTGATCGATTCCTCGCGCACCAGAAGGATCGCGCTGTCGGCAATGCGCTCAAGCTCGTCGAGATCGGTGAGCCACCGGTCGCGCTCTTCTTCATCCTCGACAAACTCAGCTCTCAACCGCATGCGGGTAATCGGCGTGCGGAGATCGTGAGCGGCTGCCGCCACGAGCCGCATGCGGCTTTCCATGGCGTGTTTGAGCCGGGAGGAAAGCGAATTCAGAGCCTTGGCCGTGGCTCTGACCTCGGCTGGACCCCGTTCCGGTAGTATTGGCAGAGCGCCGTCAGGCCCGACCGATTCGACCGCGCTCTCCAGCAGCGCAAGCGGTCGGACCATGCGATTGGCGAAGAAAACCCCGATGGCAATAGCGCCGATCGCGATCAGGGCAAGCCATTTGGCGAGGGCGCGCCACGGGACTCCGCGCCGGGGGAAATCCGTGATCGGAAGGAGCACCCAGCCCTTTCCGTCTACCGGTATCGACACGACAAGCGGCGCACGCCAACCGCCACGCGAGACGGTGACGTCAAGATTTAGCCCGCGTCCGGCAAGCGTGTCGCGCAGTCTCTGCGTGAAGCCTTCAAAAACATGTCCCGAAGCCGGTTCTGGAACGAGTGGAACCGCGGTGCTGCCTTCCTCGGCGACGTGAAAGAGCGTCTCGACTTGCTGCGCCAACGGGACCATCGAGTGCATGCGCTTAGGCGGTCCCAACAAATAGAACAGCATGACGGTCAGAAGTCCCACGACGGCGACGATGACGACGACCATGAGCAAGGTGATCTTGACCCGAAGCGTGTTCATGAGACGGCGTCCTGAACTTCGACCTTGGCAGCCAGCTGATAGCCTCCGTTGCGCACGGTCTTGAAAAGCTGCGCTGTGCCGTCGCCCGTGAGCTTGCGGCGCAATCGGCTGACGAGAACGTCAATCGAGCGGTCGAGCGTATCGGCCTCGCGGCCGCGCGTCAGATCGAGAAGCTGATCGCGCGACAAGACCCGGCCAGGGCGTTCGAGGAAAGTTTTAAGCAGATCGAACTCAGCGCCGGTCAGAGCAATATCGCTGCCTTGGGGATCGGTGACGCGCCGCGTCTGCGGGTCGGCGGTGAATCCTTCAAACCGATAGATCTTGGTCTCACTGGCTTGCGGCAACACCTCGCCACGGCGGCGAAGCACCGCTCGGACTCTTGCGATCAGCTCGCGCGGATTGAACGGTTTGCCAAGATAGTCGTCGGCTCCAATCTCAAGGCCGATAATGCGATCGACATCCTCTTTCAGCGCCGTGAGCAGAATGATGGGGATGCGCGAGCGCTCGGCGCGCAGGTTCCGGCAGATTTCGAGTCCCGAGCCGTCGGGCAGCATCACGTCGAGCACGATGAGATCGATTTGCGCGGTGGCGAGCCGCTCGCGGAGCTCGGCGCAAGTTGCCGCAAGTGCTACCCGGAAGCCCTGGCTCTCGATATAGCGCGCCAAGAGCTTGCGAATCTCCGGGTCGTCATCGACGACGAGAATGCGCGGGGCAACTGAGCTCATCGGAACGGCGGCCTTGATCATTTCCCTCTTCTACTGCCGCAAGCGGGTTCAATGAGGGGATTTTTGTGACGAAAGCCGGCGGCCCGGCTCGGCTGAAACATTTCGACACAAAATTCCGGCGCTGAGCAACGTTTGGATACACCAAGACCTAGCGGTGCAAACTTCACGCATTAGGTACAGACTGGACAACAGCAGCTCAAGGACACAGAGCATGAAATCTCTTCCCAAGTTCGTCCCTTACCTCGTGGTCGCGATCCTTGGTCTCTCCGGCCTCGCACTCCTGGCTTCAACCTCACACTCATATTCCGGTTGGAAACCGGGTCCGGGGCATCACGGCAAACAATGCCACAAGCCTCATCACGGTCCCGGATATGGACCGGGCAAGCATTGGCGGCACGGTCCGGGCCACCTGGCTATGAAACTGAGCGCCGCGGAGACCATGATCGGTATTCGGGCAAATCAGCTCGACGCCTGGCGCGACTTCACCGACGCCTTGCAAGCGGTGATGAAGCGGCCGCACTTTCCTAAGGCGGCAGAGGGGAAACAACAGCCCTTCGCCCTGGTCGAAGGCCTGGCCAATAATGTCATCGACCGAGGCAAGAGCGCCGAGGATCTGTTGAAGGCGACCGAAGCTCTGCGCGCCAAGCTCACGCCAGAACAACTCGAAAAGGTTTCTGAAATCGAGTCTCGAATTCGCGCCCGTCATGGTCGCGGCCCGCGGCACGGCTTCACCTCTCCTATGCCTGACCGAAGCGCCGCGCCTGACGATGATGATGACGCGCCTGATGACTCCGACGTCGCTCCCCCAGCGTCGGAGCAATGAGGCAACGCGGGCGGCGGCTGGCGCGAGCCGCCGCCCATTTTTTTAGTTGATTAGATTTGGCCGCCGATTTCACATCGGCACGGCGTTGGCGAACAGCGTCTCGCCCCATTCGTAAAGCGGCCGCTCGAAATCCGACTCGGTATGGATCGCCTTGCCTTTGCGCGCGGTCCATTTCTTGCCGTAGGTCTCAAACGGGAAGTGACTGATATAGTAGTCGCAAGTTTCCTCCCAATGCGCGACCGACAGCGACTTGCCGTAATGCTGGCAATGCAGCGCGATTGTTTCGCGTCTGACGCCACGCGGCGTCCTGCCATCGCCTTCGGCGAAGACAATCTCGGGGCGGTTGCGCCATAGCATCAAAATGTTTCGCTGCTCGGGGCCGTAGAACCGGCGGAAGTCGAGGAGTTGCTCTCCTTGCGCATAAGGCGCGTGATCGTCTTGCGTCATATAGGCGTCGAACAGCTTAACCCGCACCGCATCGCACTCGCTGTCCCCCAACTCGCTCACAAATTTTCGCAAGTCTCCGGTCACACGCTCATCGGGATCGAAGCAGAGCATCCAGTCATGCGGGAGGTCCGTCCGCGCCATTTCGAGCAGGAGTCCTCTATGGCGCCCTTCGGCGAGTTTCCGCGCGGCGATGTCCTGTTCCCACGCTTCGTTTGCCACGATCAACGCGACCTTGGGATGCTTCCGCAGGATCTCGACCGTCTCGTCAGTGCTTGCATCGTCATAAGCGACGATCGCATCGACATGAGGGGCGAGATAATCGAGCGTATCGGGCAGGAGCAGCGCTTCGTTACGGACGCGGGTCAACCCCACCAGGAAATGCTTGCGGCCGAGCAGTGCCTCGTTGCCCTTAATAATCCGCTCACTGCCGCGAAGTTGCCAGCCCATGATGGCGTTGCCGTGTTACGCGCTGAGGCGCTCGAGCACGTCGTCGGCGATGTCGAAATTGGCATAAACGTTCTGCACGTCATCGGAGTCTTCGAGCGACTCGAGCATGCGCAACAGGCGCTCGCCGCCCTCTTCATCCATCGGCACGGTGCTCTTAGGACGCCACAGGATGCGTATGGTCTGCGGTTCGCCGAATTTCTCCTCGAGCGCCTTGGCGACCTCGTGCAGCTCTTCAGGATCGCTGTAAATCAGGTGGCCCTCGGCGCTCGACTCGCAATCTTCGGCGCCGGCCTCGATCGCCGCCTCCAGCATCGCATCGGCGGATGCTTTGTCCGGCTCGAACTCGACCGCGCCGAGCCTGTCGAAGTTGAAAGAGACCGCGCCCGTTTCGCCGAGATTGCCGCCGAACTTGGCGAAGATCGAGCGGACCTCGCTTGCGGTGCGGTTGCGATTGTCGGTGAGGGCCTCGACGATCACGCCGACGCCGCCGGTGCCGAAACCTTCGTAGCGCACCTCTTCGTAATTGGCACCGTCCGCCTCCTGGCTCTTGCTGATGGCGCGTTCGATATTGTCCTTGGGCATATTCTGGGCCCGCGCCGCTTGCACCGCGGTCCTGAGCCGCGGGTTCATCGCAGGGTCGGCCATGCCCAACCGCGCCGCCGCGGTGATCTCGCGCGCGAGCTTGGAGAAGAGCTTTGCCCGCCTCTTGTCCTGAGCGCCCTTGCGGAACTGGATGTTCTTGAACTTCGAATGGCCGGCCATGGCCTCGCATCCTTGTTGGTTGACGGCCGTTAGCGTGTCGGTCGCGACTTAACGGATCGCGCGCCCAAAATCCAGGGTCCCCCGGCCGAAATGC
>CAZFYL010000040.1:9385-18988 GCA_964523345.1 uncultured Methyloceanibacter sp. | reverse complement strand
CCACCGGAAATCGCCCGGCCAACAGGTCGATCAGGCTGGCATAGACATTGTTGCGATAGACGCCGAAGCGGCGCGCCGGAACGCCCCCGGCCTCTCGCGTCAAGCCTGGCGGTATGGCGGCATCGGCATCGAGCACGGCTCCGGCAAAATCCCGCTCGACATCGGCAAACCGGGGCATGGATCAGGCCACGATGCGATTGGATCGGCGGCCGGCGATGACCTCCTCGGCTCGCTTCGCCTGGGCGAACAAGACCCCCCAGGCCGGCACGTCATTGTCCCACTCGATCAGCGTGGGTTTCGGGCCGGTGCGGGACAGCGCCTGCGCGTAGAGCGCCCACACAGCGTCAGCAACCTCGCGCCCATGGTCGTCGATGAGAAGTGCCGAGCCATCGTCGTCGCTGTCAGTGGCATGGCCGCCAAGATGAATCTCGCCGACATGTTCCACCGGGAATTTATCGATGAAGCCTTGAGCGTCGAAACCGTGATTGACGGATTGGACGAACACATTGTTGACGTCGAGCAGAAGCCCGCAGCCGGTGCGGCGCACGATCTCGCGCAAGAATTCGATCTCGCTCATCGCCGCGTCGGCGAAGTCGACATAGGTCGAGGGGTTCTCCAGCAGCATGCGCCGTTGAAGCGTCTCTTGCACCTCGTCGACATGGTCTGAGACCCGCGCCAGCGTCTCCTCGGTGTAAGGCAGCGGCAGAAGGTCGTTGAGATAGATGCTGTCGTGGCTCGACCAGGCGAGGTGCTCGGAGAACAGCGCGGGCTCATAGCGCGCAATCAACGCCTTGAGACGGCCGAGATGGTCGCGGTCGAGCGGCGCGCTGCCGCCGATCGACAGTCCAACACCGTGCAGCGACACGGGATAACGCTCGCGGATGGCGGCGAGATGGTGATGGGGCGGGCCGCCCTCGCCCATATAGTTCTCGGCATGGATCTCGAACCAGCCGATGTCGGGGCCGGTCTCGAGGATCTCTTGAAAGTGCTCGGGCTTCAGCCCGACGCCGGCCCGCGGCGGGATCTGGCCGTTCGGCCTATCGGGACGGGCTCCGGTCATCACGGCTCTTCAGGTGAATGGGTGGACGGCAAACCGTCCACCCGCTTTGACGGCTTAAGCTCAGGCCGGCGGAACGTCGCGGTCGAGCGCCTCAAGGCTGCCTTTGCGATCGCCAGGGAGGTCCATTGTCTCGCAGGTTCCCTTCGGCACGAGGCTCCAGGAATTGCCCTGATAATCGACCGTAGAGGTTCCGGCGCAGCTCGTACCGGGTCCGGCGGCGCAATCGTTCTTGCCCGCCTTGGCCACTCCGTAGCATTTCTCTTTGTCATCGGCGGCGTTGACGGTCTGGCTCGCCGCCGCCATCCCAAGCGCGGCGGCAAACGCGCAGCCAATGGCCAATCCCGGCAGATTGCTCACTTGATCCTTCATCAGAGGCTCCTTCTCGGTCGGATTGCACAATGCCGGAACTCTTTGCCGGCGCTCCTGGTTGCACTTTAACCAGTAAGGCCGGGCGCGTCCGGTCACGTCAAATCACAGCTCCGCCAGATGGCGGTGAGGAAGACCAAGAGGCCGGCCAATCCCCGGAATGGCGCTTGTGTGCCCCTTGTAAATCTGTCATTTTGGGGGCAAATAGGACAGGCTTGCTGACCTTTGTTTCGGAGCCGTGGCGCAAGGATTCCAAGGGATTTTTCCCACGATTTGACTTGGTCCTCGCCCGTATTGCCGGATCGGAGGCGGTTGGCCACCGGAGTGCCCGCCTTCGCTCTCAGCCCATCGATGCCCTAAGCTTCCGATGGTCCGGCGTCGGCAGAGGCGCTTCGAACGCTTGCGCAGGCGGCGTGTACGGTAGCCGAGGTTTCAAGTAACGATGGCATTTGGTGGCTCAAAATTGGGTTCTTCGTCTGGCGCGTGGCCTTCGCCTCCGCCCGCGCAAGGACTCTACGATCCGAAGAACGAGCACGATGCATGCGGTGTGGGCTTCGTCGCCGATCTGAAAGGCCGGCCGAGCCACAAGATCATCGAACACGGGCTTCAGATCCTGGTGAACCTCACCCATCGCGGTGCCGCGGGCGCGGACCCGCTGGCCGGCGATGGCGCAGGCATCCTGGTGCAGATCCCGCACGACTTCTTCCGCGAGGTCTGCAAACCGCTCGACATCGCGCTGCCGGAGCCGGGCCATTACGGCATCGGTCAGTTGTTCCTGCCGCAGAATCAGGCGCAGCGCATCCATTGCGAGTCGGCCATTGAGCGCGTGATCGAGACGGAGGGGCTTACACTTCTCGGCTGGCGCGACGTTCCCACCGACAAATCTTGTCTGTCAGAGTCGGTGATCGAGACCGAGCCCGTACATCGGCAGATTTTCATCGGCCGCGGACCGGATATCGAGGACGAGGACGAGTTCGAGCGCAGGCTCTACATCCTGCGCAAAGTGATCTCCACCACGATCATGGGC
The DNA here is from genome assembly GCA_964523345.1 of uncultured Methyloceanibacter sp. Lineage (GTDB taxonomy): Bacteria > Pseudomonadota > Alphaproteobacteria > Rhizobiales > Methyloligellaceae > Methyloceanibacter. The sequence goes on along the minus strand of CAZFYL010000040.1, from coordinate 16,535 downwards.
GAGACCGGAGGCCGGGATTTCGGTTTCTACATCGTATCGCTGTCATGCCGCACGCTGGTCTATAAGGGGATGTTCCTCGCCTATCAGCTCGGCGCCTATTACCCCGACCTGCATCACAAGCTGTTCGCCTCGGCGCTCGCGCTCGTGCATCAGCGTTTCTCGACCAATACCTTCCCGTCTTGGAAGCTCGCCCATCCTTACCGCATGGTCGCCCATAACGGCGAGATCAACACGCTCAGGGGAAATCTCAACTGGATGGCCGCGCGGCAGGCCAGCGTGTCGTCGCCTCTGTTCGGCAAGGATATCGGCAAGCTGTGGCCAGTTTCCTGGGAAGGTCAATCCGACACGGCCTGCTTTGACAACGCGCTCGAGTTCCTGGTGCAAGGCGGATACAGCCTGGCCCATGCGGCCATGATGCTGATCCCCGAGGCCTGGGCCGGCAATCCTCTGATGGATGCCAAGCGCCGCGCCTTCTACGAGTACCATGCCTGTTTGATGGAGCCGTGGGACGGCCCCGCCGCCGTGGCCTTCACCGACGGCAGGCAGATCGGCGCGACGCTTGACCGTAACGGTTTGCGCCCGGCCCGCTATCTCGTCACCGAGGATGGGCTCGTCATCATGGCGTCGGAAACCGGCGTCCTGCCGATCGAGGAAAAGGCCATCGTCGAGAAATGGCGGCTGCAGCCGGGCAAGATGTTGCTCATCGACCTTGAGAAGGGCCGAATTATCTCCGACGAGGAGATCAAGGCCGAGCTGTCCTCGGCGCACCCTTATCAGCAATGGCTCGACCGCACGCAAATTCACGTTCATGAGCTGCCGGGCTCAACGCCCGACGCGCCGCGCACCAATATCAGCCTGCTCGACCGCCAGCAGGCCTTCGGCTACACGCAAGAAAGCCTCAAATTCCTCATGGCGCCGATGGCCGAGGCGGGCCAAGAGGCGATCGGTTCGATGGGCACCGACACGCCGCTCTCGGCGCTGTCCTCGCGGCCGAAGCTGCTGCACACCTATTTCAAGCAGAATTTCGCCCAAGTGACGAACCCGCCGATCGACCCGATCCGTGAAGAGCTCGTCATGTCGCTGGTCACCTTTATCGGGCCGCGGCCGAACCTGCTCGACCTCGAAGGCACCTCCAAACAGAAGCGGCTCGAGGCGGCGCACCCGATCCTGACCAACGAGAATCTGGAGCGGATCCGCGGCATCGGCGAGGTGCCCGACAATGAATTTCGCACCGTCACGCTCGACATTACCTTCAGCGCCGACCGGGGTGCTACCGGCATGGCCAAGGCGCTCGACGGGCTTTGCCGACGCGCCGAACAAGCCGTTCGCGCCGGTGAGAACATTATTATCTTGTCAGACCGGGCGGCCGGCCCCGACCGGATTCCGATCCCCTCTCTGCTCGCCACCAGCGCGGTGCATCATCATCTGATCCGCTGCGGGCTGAGGACGTCTGTCGGCCTCGTGGTCGAGACCGGCGAGGCCTACGAGGTGAATCAATTCTGCACGCTTGCCGGCTACGGCGCCGAGGCGATCAACCCTTATCTTGCGTTCGAGACTATCGAGGCCGTGCTGCCCGAGCTCGAAGAGGAGATCACCGCCGAGGAAGCGGTCAAGCGCTACATCAAAGCGGTCGATAAGGGCATCCTCAAAGTGATGTCGAAGATGGGCATCTCGACCTATCAATCCTATTGCGGCGCGCAGATTTTCGACGCCGTTGGCTTGAGATCGGACTTCGTCGCGAAATATTTCACCGGCACTAATAGCCAAGTCGAAGGCGTCGGATTAGAGGAAATCGCGCGCGAGACCGCGGAGCGTCACGCGCTCGCCTTCTCCGACGCGCCGGTCTTGCGCGAAGCGCTGGACGTCGGCGGCGAGTACGCTTTCCGCATCCGCGGCGAGGCGCATGTCTGGCGCCCCCCGGTGGTCGCCGACCTTCAGCATGCCGTGCGCGGCAACCTGCCCGAGAAGTACCGCTCCTTCGCCGCGCAGATCAACGAGCAGAGCGAGCAGCTCATGACGCTTCGCGGCATGTTCCGCCTCAGGGGCGCCGACGAGATGGGCCGCAAAGCCATTCCGCTCGACGAGGTCGAGCCTGCCAAGGAAATCGTCAAGCGCTTTTCCACCGGCGCGATGTCGTTCGGCTCGATCAGCCGCGAGGCCCATACCACGCTTGCCATCGCCATGAACCGGATCGGCGGCAAGTCGAATACCGGCGAAGGGGGCGAGGAAACGGACCGCTTCACCCCTCTGCCCAATGGCGACTCGATGCGCTCGAAGATCAAGCAGGTGGCATCGGGCCGCTTCGGCGTGACCACCGAATATCTGGTCAATTCCGACATGATGCAGATCAAGATGGCGCAAGGGGCCAAGCCCGGCGAAGGCGGCCAGCTCCCGGGCCACAAGGTTGATGCCGTCATCGCCAAGGTCCGTCACTCGACGCCGGGCGTCGGTTTGATCTCGCCGCCGCCACATCACGACATCTATTCGATCGAGGATCTCAAGCAGCTGATCTTCGACCTCAAGAACACCAATCCTAAGGGCGACGTGTCGGTGAAGCTCGTGGCCGAGGTGGGGGTCGGCACGGTCGCCGCCGGCGTGGCCAAGGCCATGGCCGACCATGTGACGATTGCCGGCTTCGAGGGCGGTACCGGCGCCTCCCCGCTCACCTCGATCAAGCATGCCGGATCGCCCTGGGAGATCGGCCTGGCCGAGACTCAGCAGACGCTCGTGCTCAACCGCTTGCGCGGGCGCATTGCCGTGCAGGTCGATGGCGGCGTACGCACCGGCCGTGACGTGGTGGTCGGCGCTCTACTCGGCGCCGATGAGTTCGGTTTCTCGACCGCGCCTTTGATCGCGGCGGGCTGCATCATGATGCGCAAGTGCCATCTGAATACCTGCCCGGTCGGCGTGGCCACGCAAGACCCGGTGTTACGCGCGCGGTTCCAGGGCAAGCCCGAGCACGTGATCAATTATTTCTTCTTCTTGGCCGAAGAGGTGCGCGAACACATGGCCGCGCTCGGTTTCCGGACCTTCGCCGAGATGATCGGGCAAAGCGACGTGCTCGATAAGAGCCAGGCGATCGACCATTGGAAAGCGAAAGGTCTCGATTTCACCCGGATCTTCCACAAGCCGGAAGTGCCGCCTGCGGTCGCGATCTACAATTCCGAGCGGCAGGACCATGGGCTCGACAAGGTCATGGACGTGAAGCTGATCGACCTTGCCCGCAAGGCGATCGAGGACAAGAAGCCGGTCAAGATCGATCTGCCGATCCACAACACCGACCGCACCACCGGAGCCATGCTCTCGGGCGAAATCGCCATGCGTTACGGCCACACGGGGCTTCCGGAAGACACGATCTGGATCGGCTTGACCGGATCGGCCGGCCAAAGCTTCGGCGCTTGGCTTGCCCATGGCGTGACGCTCGATCTCGTCGGCGAGGCCAACGACTATGTCGGCAAGGGCCTGTCGGGAGGCCGCATCATCGTCCGGCCGCCGGCGGACTCAGGCATCGTTCCGGAGAAGTCGATCATCATCGGCAACACCGTGCTTTACGGCGCCATCTCCGGCGAATGCTATTTCCGCGGCATCGCCGGCGAGCGCTTCGCCGTGCGCAATTCCGGCGCCACCGCCGTGATCGAGGGCACCGGCGATCACGGCTGCGAATATATGACCGGGGGCGTGGTGGTGGTGATCGGGCCGACGGGCCGCAATTTCGCCGCCGGCATGTCGGGCGGCATCGCCTATGTGCTCGATGAAGACGGCGATTTCGAGCGCCGCTGCAACCTCGCCATGGTCGAGCTCGAGCCGGTGCCGAGCGAGGAGCATTACATGGAGCAGGACCGCCACCAGTCGGGCGACCTGGAAAGTCACGGTCTGGTCGATCTGGGCGACCTCTCCGATATGACCCGCTTCGACGAGCGGCGGCTGCGCAAGCTCATCGAGAACCATCTCCACTACACCGGCTCGGCCCGCGCAAAACAGATCCTCGACGATTGGGCGGCCTATCTGCCCAAATTCGTCAAGGTGATGCCAGTCGAGTATCGTCGGGCACTGGAGGAGATGGCGCGCCAGCAGCGGGCCGATAAAGACGGTCTCGGCGAAATCGAGATCGGATTGCGCGGCAACGGCAAGTAATCGTCATGGCGAGGACGTCAATGTCCTGGAGAGCAACACCAGGGAGGCCCTGTCGCGCGCGAACGGCGCAGCACCAGCTCGTGCTTGACGAAAACGGCAAGATGACTACTCGTTGGCTGACTTTTTGCATGGCCACAGGCCAAAGAGCATGACTCACATGGGAAAGATCACAGGCTTTCTCGAGATCGAACGCGACGACCGGGCTTACGAGCCCGCGTCCGACCGCGTCCGGCATTATCGTGAGTTCGTGATTGCGCCGAGCGAGGCGGAGATCGCCCGCCAGGCCGCGCGTTGCATGGATTGCGGCATCCCGTATTGCCATACCGGCTGCCCGGTCAACAACCAGATCCCCGATTGGAACGATCTCGTCTATCGTGCGGATTGGGAGGTGGCGGCGCAGAACCTGCACTCGACCAACAACTTCCCCGAGGTGACGGGACGCATTTGCCCGGCCCCGTGCGAGGCCGCCTGCACGCTGAACATCATCGACGAGCCAGTCACCATCAAATCGATCGAATGCGCGATTGCCGACAAGGCGTTCGAAGAGGGTTGGGTCGAGCCCGTGCCGCCGGAGGCAAAGACCGGCAAGCGTGTGGCCGTCGTCGGCTCAGGCCCCGCCGGGCTTGCCGCGGCCCAACAGCTCGCCCGGGCCGGTCACGACGTGCATGTCTACGAGAAGAACGCTCAGCCCGGCGGCCTGCTCCGCTACGGCATCCCCGATTTCAAAATGGAGAAGTACATCGTCGAGCGCCGCGTGAAGCAGATGGAGGCCGAAGGCGTCACCTTTCATTGCAACGTCCATGTCGGCCACGACCTGCCCATTCGCGAGCTCGAACGCGATTACGACGCTGTTCTGCTCGCCGGCGGCGCAGAGCACCCCCGCGATCTCGACGTTCCCGGCCGCGATCTCGACGGCGTGCATTTTGCGATGAATTTCCTGCCGCAGCAGAACCGCCGGGTCTCCGGCGAGCCGCTCGGAGACGTCGAGCCGATCCTGGCGACGGGAAAACAAGTGGTGGTGATCGGCGGCGGCGATACCGGCTCCGACTGCATTGGCACGTCGTTCCGGCAAGGCGCCGTCTCGGTGACCCAGCTCGAGATCCTTCCCAGGCCGCCGGATAAAGAGAATAAGGATCTGACCTGGCCGAATTGGCCGCTCAAGCTCCGCACCTCTTCAAGCCAGGCGGAAGGTGCAGAACGCGATTTCAGCGTGGCGACGACACGCTTCCTCGGCAGCGACGGCAAGGTCGAGAAACTCGAATGCATCCGCCTCGACGGTCAGCTGAAACCGGTCCCTGACACCGAGTTTCACATCCCTGCCGATCTGGTGCTGCTTGCCATGGGTTTCGTGCATCCCGTGCAGAAGGGCATGATCGAGGATCTCGGGCTCAATCTCGACAAGCGCGGCAACGTCAAGGCCAACGAGCTCGACTACCGCTCTTCGCGCAGCAAGGTCTTCGCCGCCGGCGACATGCGCCGGGGCCAGTCGCTGGTGGTGTGGGCGATCCGCGAAGGCCGCCAGGCGGCACACGCCATCGACAAATTCCTGATGGGCCAGACCACCCTGCCCCGCTAGCGCTTAGCTCGGCGGCCAGGTGAAATCGTCGCCCCGGCCCTCTTTTGGCTTGGGCTGCTCGCCCTTGATCAGGACGCGGTAATAGGGCCGCTGCGCGAGCGGCAGCCGCGGCCGCGACGAGGCAAGCGAGGGGTCGGTCAGCGAGGAGACGGTGGCGACGGCGGTCAATCCGTTGGCAAGCTCGCTGGTGATCATCTCGGCTTCCGGTCCGGTGGCGGAGCCCCCTTGCGGCGCCAAGCTTTGCGCCGCCTGGAGCGTCTGATCGATCGCCGGCCTGACCACGCTCACCTCTCCGACGTCGCTCTGCTGAAGCTCCGCCGGTTCATCGCCTGCGCCCGCGGCGGCCTGTTCGGACCCGGCCGGCGTCTCGAAGCCGCGTCCCACGAGCTTGGCCTGCTCGTCTTCATTGCCGGCCAGCGGGATGTTCCGTTCGCGCTTGGCGGCGGTCAGATCGGGCCGAAGCTGCTTCTCCACGAAATGCGCAAGCTTAAGATAGCCGCGCATGGTGAGGTGGACACCGTCGTTGGCTCTGAGCCGCTTGACCTGTCCCGTCATGTCGGGGCCGTAAGCGCTATAGCGCCCGGCGTCGTCGGTGAACCCGGCCCAGGTCTCGACAAACTTGGCGCCGTTGATGAAGGCTTTCTCGCGGAACACATCATTCAGCGCCTCGGCCTGCTCGTTCTGTTCGCCACTGCGCATGATCGGAAGTCCGACCCAATAGACGGCGAGATTGGCGGCGCGAAGCTTCTTGACGAAGGCTTCGACCCTCTTACCGAAAAGCTCGCGCCAGCCGTCAGTTCCGACCTTCAGCCGTTCCTTGCCGCTGCGAATGTCCTGATAGGGAAAGCCGCCGAACATGACGACGGCGATCTGGTACGTGTCGCTTTTCAGAATGCCGTCGAGGTCTTTGTCCCAGGCTTCGGCCGTGGTGCGCGAGAATCCCGTTCCCGGCTTGGTGTGATTAATGAACTCCAGAGTCTTGTCTTCATCGAAGGCGCGATACAGGCCCTCCCACAGTCCCTGGCCGAGTGAATCGCCGAGCACGACGATGCGGTAGCGGTCGCCATTGGGAAACGGATTGATGTAGCTGCGTCCGACAGGAGGTTGCTGCGCGGCGGCGGGAAGAAGGCCGAAGATCAGCCCGGCGAGAACGGCGGCAGCGAGGCCCGCGCCCGCGCGCCCCGAGGGGGCCTTTGCGCCAAACCATGTTGCGCCACCGAGCATGTCCGCCAGGGCCTCTTGGGCCCTGCCTCAAATTTCCTTCGCCGACCGGAGACTCCTAGTCCGCCTTGCGGAAAACGCCAAGCCCCTCGGCTTAGTTCTGCCGCACGGCCGGTTCCCCGGCCCCTAGAGTAGCCGGTTGTCCGCTTCCGATCGCAGGCAGCTGGCCGTTGGTGACGGCATTTGCCGGCGGTCCGGGGGGCAATTCTATGCCGCCAT
>CAZFYL010000040.1:5007-9285 GCA_964523345.1 uncultured Methyloceanibacter sp. | reverse complement strand
GGCAGGCGGCGGCACGGCTTCGGCCGATTGCGTCTGACCGAGGACTTGGCTTTTGCGGACCGGCAGAGGCGGCGGGATTTCAGCCCTGAGCATGTTGAGAATGGTCTGGGTCGGGTATCCGTCAACCTGCAGCTTCCTGGCGCGCTGATAGGACCTCACGCCATCGAGCGTGTCAGGTCCGATGATTCCATCCGGTTCGCCCCCCATGAAGCCTCGCGAGATCAGAAGCTGTTGCAGCTCGGTGCGCTGCTCAAGCGATAGGCGCTTCTCATCGGTCGGCCAAGGGTGGACGAAGGGTCCATATCCTGCGAGCCGGTCGGCGAGATGACCAACGGCAAGCGCGTAAGCCTCGGCCACATTATAGCGGCGGATCGAACGGAAATTGTTGAGCACCAGGAACGCCGGTCCCCTTGTTCCCTCGGGCGCAAACAGCGAGGCCTTGTCGCCCGGGCGCGGGAACGGTTGGCCATTTATCCTGACGATACCGAGCTTCTGCCACTGACCGACCGTTTTCAGCGTGTTCTTGCCGACGCGGTTGGGATTGAGGCTATTGGGCAGCTTGACTTCGTAACCCCAGGTTTGCCCGGGCTGCCATTTCGACACTTTGAGATAGCTTGCCGTCGACGCGAGCGCATCGGGGATGTTGGTCCAGATGTCGCGCTTGCCGTCGCCATCGTAGTCGGCGGCGTACGCCGAATATGTGGTCGGAATGAATTGCGTGTGCCCCATGGCGCCGGCCCAGGAGCCGTTCATGGCTTCGAACGGCACATCGCCGCGTTGCATGATCTTCAACGCCGAATTGATTTGCGACCTGGCGTATTTGGACTTGGTTCCGGTGCAGATCAGGGTGGCGAGCGAATGGATCACATTCTTGTCGCCGGGTTGCTCGCCGTAATTCGACTCAACCCCCCAAATGGCCACGAGGATGTGGCGGTCGACCCCGTAGCGTGCCTCAAGCGCATCGAGCAGGGGCTTATACTCCACAAGCTTTTCCTTGCCTTTCTCCAGCCGCTTGGGGGAGACGGCCCGGTCGACATATTCGCCGATCGGCTTGACGTATTCCGGCTGATATCTGGCGGCCTCGACCACTTCGGGGTCGGTCTGAAATCCCTGGAAGGCGCGATTGAACGTGGCGCGGGTGACGCCCGCTCTCTTGGCCGACGGCCACAGGCTCTCCACGCATTTGGCGCTATAGGCTTCCTTGGCGCCGAGGACCGTTCCTAGGCCCATGGCGGCCATTCCTGCCAATAGGATCAGAGACTTAGGCTTTCTCATGATTTGCATCTGGCAACCCTATCAATGGTGACAGGCGAAACCTAGGCAATCGGCCTTAATTATTCCGTAACTACGCGGGGCGCCGCGGCGCTGGCGCTCTTGAGCACGTCATCGACCAAAGCGGTGCTCGGATAGCAGGTCAGCTTCATGCCGCGCTTCTGTTCCTCCAGCCCGATAGTCCGCCGCGTCTTGAAGCCAACCAACCCGTCAACTTTGCCCACATCATGGCCGTCGGCCACCAGCACCTCTTGAAAGCGCTGGATACGGGCGCGCGGGAAACGCTCGACCTCTTGCCACTTACCGGCGAAGGAGACCGGTGCGCCCCCCATCATGTCGGCGACATGGCCGACGAACATCGCGTAGACATCGGAGTTGTTGTAGAGCTTCAACACCGAGAAATTGTTGGTAGCGAGGAAGGCGGGGCCTTTGAGCCCGGCGGGCAGCACGAGGAATGTCTCGTCCTGAAGCCTGGCCTCGGGAAATTCGCGCCCCTTCACCCTTTCAACGCCGCGCTTCACCCATTCAGAAATCGGATGCGCTTTATCGGGTCCCTGCTCGGTGCAATCGAAACCGTCGGGCAGCGTCACTTCATAAGCCCAGGTCTGATTGCCGTCCCACCCCTGGCTATGCAGCGAGTTTGCGGCCGAGCCGAGCGCGTCGGGAATCGAATTCCAGATATCGCGATGACCGTCGCCATCGAGATCGACCGCATATTTTTCGAAGTCCGAGGGAAGGAACTGGGTATGGCCCATGGCGCCGGCCCAGGAGCCGCGCATCTCGGAGCGTTTCGCATGCCCTTGTTCGATGATCTTCAGCGCGGCGACGACCTCGCCCCGGAAGACTTCCGGACGGCGCCCCATGAAGCCTTGGGTGGCAATCGCCGAGAGCGCATCGTAAGGCAGGCTTGCTCCACCGAAGCCCGTCTCGCGGCCCCAGATGGCAACAACGACGCTCGCAGGTACATTATACTGCTTCTGGATGGCGCGAAGCTGCGGCGCATATTTCTTCATCTTCCCGCGCCCCGTCCGGGCCAGAGCATTGAGCGTATTGGCGTTGAAGTAATTGGCGGGGACGCCAAACTCGGCCTGCTGCTTTGGCTTCTTCGAGGCTGCAAGAGCCTGCGGCAGAGGGGGCCCGTCGGGGCCGGCCGGATTCGGCAACACGAGTTGCGGCAGAGACCAGTCGAGCTTCAATCCCTTGAGATGGGCGTCGAAGGTCTTGCGCGAGACGCCGGCCGCTTCCGCCTCCGGCCACAGAGATTCGAGCCACGCGGCAAAGCTCTGCTCCACCGCGCGCTTATAGGCGGCAATTTCGTCCTCCGCAGCGCGCGCCTGCCACGGCGCGAATTGAGACAGCACGATCAGCGCAAGACCAAGACCCGCGCTCACGAGCTTCAAACCCGGTATCGCCATGCGTCGTCCCCGAGCCTCCAACGATTTCGAGCGCCTCAAGGTCCATACTGGCGGGGCCTTTAAGGCGCAGCAAAGGCAAAGCCGTAAAGCCGATATAGCGCTTTGCCCGCGACCGGAACAGTCACAGAACAACTTGCCAACTCACAATTCGTTGCTTGCTATCGGATCACGGTTGGGAGACTTCTAATTTCCACTGTTAGACCGGCCGGATCGGCCCGGCATATGTAAATGAGGATTTGATGGCTGCTCGCGTGCGCAAGGCCGTATTCCCCGTGGCAGGGTTAGGCACCCGCTTCCTGCCGGCGACCAAAGCCATGCCGAAGGAGATGCTGACCGTGGTCGACAAGCCGCTCATTCAGCATGTGGTCGACGAAGCGCGGGAGGCGGGCATCGAGCATTTCGTGTTCGTCACCGGCCGCCACAAATCCATCATCGAGGACCATTTCGACCGGCGAACCGAACTGGAGCAGTTTCTCGCCGACCGCGGCAAGACGGCCGAGCTTGAAGCCGTCACCAGCTATCTGCCTCATCCGGGAAGCACGAGCTTCACCCGCCAGCAAGAACCGCTCGGCCTCGGCCATGCGGTCTGGTGCGCGCGCGAACTGATCGGCAACGAGCCGTTCGCGCTTCTCCTGCCCGATGTCTTGGTGCAGACGCCGGGCAAAGGATGCCTTGCCCAAATGCTCGACGCCTATGCCGAGCATGGCGGCAATATTCTCGCAGTCGAACCCGCGCCCGACGAACACCTAAAGAATTATGGCGTGGTCAGTCTAAGCGGCAAAACGGACGGCCGCGTGCTTGCGATCGACGGCATGGTCGAGAAGCCGGCCCCAGGAACCGAGCCTTCCAATCTCACTATTCTCGGCCGTTATATTCTTCAGCCTGAAATTTTCGACGCTCTCGCCGAGCACGAGGCGGCGCATGATAAAGGCGCGGCCGGTGAAATTCAGCTCACCGATGCGATGCATACGCTGCTTGAGAGCCAACCCTTCTATGCGGTGAAATATGAGGGACGCTCGTTCGATTGCGGTTCAAAGGTGGGGTTCCTCGCCGCCAATGTCGCCTATGCGCTGGCCCGGCCCGATCTCGCCCATGCGCTTGCCGCCGAGATCAAGAAGCTGTCTTGACCCGGCGCCGTCACAGGTTTTCGGCAGCGTTAACGGCATTTCGGCCTGCCCTGAATCTGACAAGTCTTAGCCCTTGCGGAGCCCCGATCCGTGCTAAAATCGAGCTAGTACAGCGGGGAGCAGTCCATGACAGCCGGGCTTAAGCGGGATGGTGTCTTGCGCGACGACCGCGGTGAAGCGACGGCTTCGGCGACACGCACGTTGCAGCTCGAAACCGAGGGCTTGAGCGCTTTGAAGGACGCGCTCACCAGCGAGCTCCTGGAAAATTTCGCCGAGACCGTCGAAATCTTGCGCGATTGCCGGGGACGGGTGATCGTCACCGGCATGGGCAAGAGCGGCCATGTGGCACAGAAGACGGCCGCCACGTTCTCCTCGACCGGCACGCCGTCTTATTTCGTGCATCCGAGCGAAGCGAGCCACGGCGATCTCGGCATGATCACGCCCGACGATGTCATCTTGGCCTT
>CAZFYL010000040.1:0-4907 GCA_964523345.1 uncultured Methyloceanibacter sp. | reverse complement strand
CTCGAGAGCAAGGGCTTCACCGCAAGGGACTTCAAGACGCTTCATCCCGGCGGCCAGCTTGGCGCCCGGCTGAAATTCGTCGGCGATCTCATGCATAAGAAAGACCGCCTACCGCTCGTGCCCGCCGACACGATCATGTCGGAAGCCATCGTGGTCATGACCGAGAAGGCGTTGGGCTGTCTCGGCGTGGTCGACGGCGACGGCACCCTCCAAGGCATCATCACCGACGGCGATCTCCGCCGCCATATGGGCGGTGGATTGCTCTCCCGGACCGCGCAGGAGATCATGACGCCTGGGCCGAAGACCGTCTCACCCGATCTTCTGGCGAGCGCGGCGCTCGAGGTGATCAACGCCTCGAAGATCACCGCGCTGTTCGTGGTCGAGAACGGGCGCCCCGTGGGCATCATCCACATTCACGACCTGCTGCGCGCCGGCGTCGCCTAGCCGCGCGCGGTCTCTTGCGTCACTTTGAGCACGGTGCCGTCGGCGCCGACCACCGTGATGCGCACGCCCTTGGGAAGTTCGGGACCCTCCACGCGCCAGATCGTGTCTCCGGACTTGATGCTGCCTCTGCCATTAACGATGGGATCGACCAGTTCGAACGATTGGCCGATGAGCTGCATCGCGCGTTCGTTTAGCAGCGGCCGCTCGCTCGTCAGCGGGTGCTGGCGGAGATATCTTGCGGCGAGCAGAACGGAAGCCAGCGATAACCCGCAAAACCACACGAGCTGCCATTGCCAAACGAGATCGTAGCGGAACACGATCAGGCCGGTGACGGCGGCGGCCACACCGAACCACATCAGGAAGATACCGGGAGCGAACAGCTCCAAGGTGAGCAGGACGGCGGCAAGGATCATCCAGTTCCAGGCGCCAAGCGTAAGGATCGTTTCGGTCAATCCCATCGATCAATCCTCGTCTGTCTAGACCGCGGGGACCGAACCGCCGGGACGCCTTCGCGCCCTGGTCAATTCCGGTTCCGGTGCCGAGGCTGAATTTCCGCCGTCGCCGGCAAATGCCTCGCGGGCGATCTCGCCGATACCGGCGATGGCGCCGATCACCGAGGAGGCCTCAAGCGGCACGATCAGGACTTTCTGGTTGTCGGCCTCGGCCAGCGCCTTCAGCGCGCCCACATAGTTGTTGGCGACGAAGTAATTGATCGCCTGCACATTTCCCTTGGAGATGGCATCGCTCACCATTTCGGTCGCCTTGGCCTCGGCTTCGGCCGACCGCTCGCGCGCCTCGGCATCGCGGAAGGCGGCTTCCCGCCGTCCCTCGGCGGCAAGGATCTGGGCCTGTTTCGACCCTTCGGCAATGAGGATCGCCGATTGCCGCTCACCCTCGGCGATCAGGATCGCCGCCCGCTTGTCGCGTTCGGATTTCATCTGCCGCGCCATGGCATCGATCAGATCGCGCGGCGGCTCGATATCCTTGATTTCGATACGGGTGACCTTGACGCCCCAATTATGGGTGGCGTCGTCCACCACCTTGAGCAGACGGTGATTGATCTCATCGCGCTGCGACAGCAGCGCGTCCAAATCCATTGAGCCCATCACCGTACGGATATTGGTCATGGTGAGGTTGAGGATGGCGACGTCGAGGTTGGTCACCTCGTAGCTCGCTTGGGCCGCGTCCAGCACCTGAAAGAAGGCGACGCCGTCGACCCTGACCATGGCGTTGTCCCGGGTGATGACTTCCTGACTCGGGACCGCCACCACCTGCTCCATCATGTTGAGTTTCCGCCCGATGCGGTCGATGAAGGGGATGATCAGCGTAAGCCCGGGGCGAAGCGTGCGGGTATAGCGTCCGAACCGTTCGACCGTGTAGTTCCAGCCTTGCGGCACGATTTTCACGCCGGCCGCGACAACGGCGACAAACAAAGCAAGTAGAACAATGACAAAAATATCGAAGCCGAACATGGGTGTCCTCCCGACCTGCGTTGGCCGTCATTTCCTTTTCAAGCTCAGCTTTAAGGGCCTTCCTCGCAACGCTGAATAGCCATCCAACAAATACATGGGGATGGCAGCTCAAGAGTTGAAGAGTGTCGCGTCTGCATCTCTAGCGGGGGATCAGCTTGTCGATGTCTTCCGCCGCGGCGGCAGCGGCGGCCGTCGCGGCCCTTCCCCATTTGCGGTCAAGCGAGCCTTTGTGAATGGTCCTGGTCTGCCGCGTGATGCCGCGCTGCGTGCCGTCGGGACCGAGCACCACCCAGATGATGGTCACGCTCTGTTTGCTCTTCGACACCGGCTGCATGCGAACCGTGCCTTGCACCTCATAGACATTGGCCTGGAAGCTTGAGGCAAGTTTCAATCCGCGCGCGGTAAGCTCGTTATTGAGCGCCGAGGTGAGCGCCTGATCCCCGTCACCCGGAGCGCCCACCACCGTGACATAAGCGAAGGGCGCGACGCTATCGCCCGCGGCACCAGTTTCGGCGGCGGCAGGAAACACAACGAACAGCGCGGCAATGACTGCGAGCCCTATGGCGAACGCTCTCCACATGATCTCAACACCGCTGCTTGGCGCGCTTGAGCTCAGCAATCTTGCGGTCGATCGCTCGCCCCCAATCGCCCGTGGCGATCGCGACGTTCCGGCCATAGGTGCCGGCCACGATATTGATGGCTGCAAGCGCGGGCGCGACCGACTGAATGCCGGCCAGAACCCTTCGGTTGTTCTCGGCCTTCTCCTTCTTGAGGATGGCGATCTGCCGGTCGATCTTGGCGCAATTCGGCTTGACCGCATTGATCTCGCGCATCGTCATGCCGGCGCAAGCGGCAAGCATCAGCGCGGCCCAAATGACAACCGGCGCGCCCGCTCGCATCCCCCTCCCCCATCCTCGCCTCTGAACAAGGCGCGAGGATCATACCCCATATCGCTGCGTGCGCTGTCGCGTCTTTTCGCGAATGAGGTCTCCCGCTACATCCAGCCTTCGAGCTCGCGCTCGATCAGATGAACGAGCACTTTGATCCCGTCTTCGCTGTCATTGAGGCAGGGGATGTAGCTGAACGTCTCCCCGCCATTCTCCAGGAAGATGTCCCTGTTCTCCTCGGCGATCTCTTCGAGCGTCTCGATGCAATCGGCGGCAAAGCCGGGCGTCACAATGGCGAGCCGTTTGACGCCCGAACGCGCCAGCCCTTCCACCGTCTCATCGGTATAAGGCTTGATCCATTCGGCGCGGCCGAACCGCGATTGGAAGGTGAGCTTGACCTTGTCGCCAAGCGGCCCGAGCGCCGCACGCAACGCCTCCACCGTCTCGACGCATTGGGATTGATAGGGGTCGCCCTTGTCGATGTAGTCCTGCGGCATGCCGTGAAACGAAGCGAGGATCGCTTCGGGCTCGAAGTCGAGCGTGGCGAGATGGGTTTTGATCGAATTGGCCAATGCCGAAATATAGACCGGGTCGCGCGGATAAGGCGGCACGGTGCGAAGCGCCGGCTGCGCACGAAGCGTCTTCAACGCATCGAACACCTTGTCGTTGGCGGTCGCCGTGGTCGCCGCGGCATATTGGGGATAGAGGGGAAAGACGAGAAGCCGGTCGCAGCCTTGTGCCATCAGCGCCTCGATGCGCGAGGCAATGCTCGGATTACCGTAGCGCATGGACCAGTCGACCGCGATTTTCTTCCGGCCGAGGATTTCGGCGACCTTCTCCGCCTGACTGCGCGTGATGGTGCGAAGCGGGGACTCGTCGCGCTCCATGTTCCAGATCGAGCGGTACTTGGCCCCGCTGGCCTGCGGCCTTTTCACCAGCACGATGCAATTCAAAATGAACCACCACAACACCCGGTTGGTCTCGACCACGCGCCGGTCGGAGAGAAACTCCTTGAGGTAGCGGCGCATCGGCCAGTAGGAGGTGCCGTCGGGCGTGCCGAGATTGATGAGCAGCACGGCGATGCGGGATTTTTGCTCCCGCGCGGGGCTTGCGGCGAAACGGCCGGGACCTGGCGTTTCGTTCATGGAATCCGCTCCGTTCAAGGGTCTCAGACCCAAGGACCTTTAGACCCTTAGATAGAGCATCGCCCGCGGGCCGCCTAGCCTTCAAGCGAGGGCGCCGAAATCTTACCTCGGGAATCCAAGTCTTTCGGCATCGGCGATGATTTGCGCGTGATCGAAGGCAAGATCGAGGTCGCGCCAATCGCCGAGCCATTGCGCGTCTTCGGCGTCAGATCCGGCTTGCGGGCGTGTCGCGGGCGGCACCGAGGCCATATAGGCGACACTCACCGTGTGTCCGCGCGGATCGCGGCCCGGCTCCGAATAGACGCCGATCAGGCGAAGCGCCCCGATCTTAATGCCGGTTTCCTCAAGCACTTCGCGCCGGCAGGCCGCTTCGACCGTCTCGCCGGTCTCGACGAACCCGCCGGGGAGAGCGAAGGCTCCCCTGAACGGTTCGTTCTTGCGGCGGATGAGGAGGATGCGGCCCTCCCCGTCTGAGATCACGCAATCGGTGGTGAGCAGAGGGGTGTTCGGTAACGCCATGACACGCCCCTCTTCGCACGCGCGGGCCACGGGCCCAATAGAGTTCCTATCAGTCGCGTGGCTGCGGCACGATGCGGATATAGGGCCGCGGGGCCTTCCAGCCGTCGGGGTAGATCGTCTTCGCCTCGTCGTCGGACACCGAGCCCAAGATGATCACCTCGTCGCCGTCTTTCCAGTTCACCGGCGTCGCCACGCGATGCTTGGCGGTGAGCTGCATCGAATCGATCACGCGCAGCACTTCGTCGAAGTTCCGCCCGGTGGACATGGGATAGACGAGGATGAGCTTGATCTTCTTGTCGGGACCGATGACGAACACATTGCGGACGGTCTGGTTGTCCGCAGGCGTCCGCTCCGCGCCGGGTTCGGCGCTTGCCGGCAGCATGCCGTAGAGCTTCGAGATCTTGAGGTCGGGATCGCCGATCATGGGATAGTTCGGCGCG
>CAZFYL010000039.1:0-19102 GCA_964523345.1 uncultured Methyloceanibacter sp. | reverse complement strand
GCGATGATGTCGTCGGCCTCGTAGCCCTCCTGCTCGATGCAGGCGACGTTGAAGGCACGCACCGCGTCGCGCACGAGCGGAAACTGGGGAATGAGATCGTCAGGCGGCTCGGGCCGGTTGGCCTTGTAGCCCTCGAACATGTCGTTTCTGAAGGTCTTGGCGGAATAGTCGAAGATCACCGCGATGTGGGTCGGCGGCGCGAGCTCGCCGGTCTCCCGCAGCAACTTCCACAACATGGCGCAAAATCCGTGCACCGCGCCCACAGGCAGCCCGTCGGAGGGGCGCGTCAGTGGCGGGAGCGCGTGATAGGCCCGGAAAATGTAGCCTGAGCCGTCGACCAAATAGACGTGGTCGCCGCGCGCGACCGTCTTGCCCGCGGCCGGGGACTTGCTCTTCGTCCTGTTCATGATGGGCAGAATATAGGAATTGGGCGGGCGCCCGTCAGCGGGCGCGCAAAACTATCCCCGGGAGTCACTTAAGGCAGGGTCTCGAGCTCGCTCTTCCGATCAGTGCTGCCCGGCGCGAAGGCCTTGTCGGCGCCGCCGAAGGTCCGCTCGATATACTCCTTGAAATACTCTTCCAGCACCGGGAAGGCGCGGGCGAACCGGGTAAAGTCCTTCTGCGCGATGAACAGAAGGATGCCGTCTTCCAGCGCGACCACGAGCCCCGTTCTGAGCGCCGAACGCACCAGGACGCGCTCGCCGAAATGCTCGCCGGGGCCGAACGCTTTTTCGAAATGCTCGCCGGTCTCGGGATTGTCGATGGTGAGCCGGTATGAGCCTTTGATCACGGTGTAGAACCCGTCGATCAGCATGCCCGGCTCGAACACCTTGTCGCCCTTGCGGTAGTGGATGTAGCGGGACGACGGGGGCGCCGATTGGATCTGCACGATATTCGGCGGCATGACGCTGTTGAGCAGCCACGTCACGCCAACTCTGAGTTTGGCGGCGAAACCGGGAAGGAACGACAGGTAAAAGCCGCGCCATAACAGCCAAGCCAGCGTTCCCGACAGCTTGATGCCATAGACGTCGGCCACGGCCTTGCTCATGCCGAGCGAGGCGAGCGAGCCCCGCGAGGTATAGGCAAAGGGCTTCGGGTCCTTGCCGCCGATCCTGGCGACAATATTGCCGGCAAGCTGCCGTCCTTCGCGCACCGCGAATTGCGCCGTCTGCGGCGCATAATGCGCCGGATCCTCGCCCGGCTCATCGACCAGCGGGATGAGGGCCGCATCGCCCAGCGCCCACACACCGTCGAAACCCGGCACCTGCATAAAGCGGTCGGTCTTGATCCTCCCCCAGTGCAGATCGAGGCCGAGCGCCTCAACCAGGCTGTGCGGTCCGTTGCCGATCGTCGCGACAATGGTCGAGGTCGGGATCTCACGCCCGTCGGTCAACTCGACGGCGGTGCCTGTCGCCGATTTGGTGCCGATCCCGGTGATCACCTCGATCCCGCTCTTCTCCAAACGCTCTGTCGCGTATTCGGCAAGCTCCGCCGGGAAGGTCGGAAGGATCCGGTCGGCATATTCGATGAGGTAAAACCGCACCTCGTCGGGATGGATGTTCGGATAGTATTTCAGCGCATGGCTGACTAGCTCGCGGGTCTCGGCCACGGTCTCGACGCCGGAAAAGCCGGCCCCGACTGTCACGAAACCAAGCAGCTGCTTCTTGACGTCGGCATCGCGCGTGACGTCGGCAGCTTCCAGGCAACCGATCACATGGGTGCGGAGACGATGCGCGTCGGCCAGGTCCTTCATGGTCAGCGCGTGTTCGGGAAGGCCCGGGAAGCGCTTGAGATCGACGCCCGTACCAAGCGCGATCACCAGCTCGTCATAGGGGAGGTCAACGGGAACGCGCCGCGCACCCTGAACCACGGTGACGGTCTTTTTGGCGAAGTCGATGCCCATGACTTCGGCCTGCCGCACCTGGAGCCGGCGCAAGAGTTGGCGGAGCGGAACGACGGCATCGGCCGAATGAATGCTGGCCGCCGCCACTTCGGGCAGAAGCGGCTGGAACACAAAGTAGTTGTTGGCGTTAACAAGTTCGACATCGAGCTTGCCCCGGCCCTGCCGTTCGAGGGCTTTGGCGGCAAAAACGCCACCGAAGCCGCCGCCGATCACGAGGACTTTCTTCTTGTTCGCGGACTGGGCCATGGGTCACTTTCGGTGTGTCTAGAAGTCATAACTACGCTGCTGCGCGTCGAAATCAAGGCGCGGTAAGCGTGTAACAGGTTTACCCGTTGATTTTCTGTCCAGAACGTCTGACTTGTGGAGAGCGGCGCCTGCCGTTGCTTCGTATAGACCCTTTGGCTAGGGTCTGGCGGCAAGCACCCGTAGCTCAGTTGGATAGAGCGCTGCCCTCCGAAGGCAGAGGTCACAGGTTCGAATCCTGTCGGGTGCGCCATACGCGGCAGCAAAATGCCTAAAATCAGTGTATGCTGGTATCCTGGTCGAACGTCAGAATGGAGGGATGATATGAGGAAATTTTCTTTGGTGGCAGCGGCCGCGGCAATCGCGCTGGTCGGCTTGTCGGCTGCTATGTGCGAGGACGACAAAGACGATATGGCGGCGCCCGCCGATCAATCGGGAGCGCCCGCAGATTCTGCAGCTCCCGCAGATGCGCCCGCGGCTGCGCCCGCGGAGCCAGCGGCGCCGGATCAGCCCGCACAGTAAGGATTCAAAACAGGCCGCCTGGTATGGCCTGGGATTTCAGGGCGGCTCCGGCCAGGTTCGGCCGGAGCCGTCTTTTTCGTGCAGAAAAATCTATTTGAGCGCTGAAGCGGCCGCGAGCACCTCGTCGGCGTGCCCTTTGACCTTCACCTTCCGCCAGACATTGCGGACGACGCCTCCTGCGTCGATCAGGAAGGTGGATCGCTCGATGCCCATATATTTCTTGCCGTACATGCTCTTCTCCACCCACACCCCATAGGCTTGGCAGACCTTGCCCGCTTCGTCGGAAGTGAGCGGAAAGGGGAGGTCGAACTTGGTCTTGAACTTGGCATGGCTTGCGACCGAGTCCCGCGAGATCCCGACGATCGCGGCCTTGACCTTCGAGAAATCGGGAAGGGTGTCGCGGAAGGCGCAAGCTTCGGCCGTGCAGCCCGGCGTGTCGTCCCTCGGATAGAAATAGAGCACGACCGTCTTGCCCTTGAGCGCTTTGAGCGAGACTTTGCCGCCATCGTCGCTCGGAAGCGTAAAGTCCGGGGCCTTGTCGCCAACCTCAACGCTCATTCTTAAACTCCTTCTCTGTGAATTGCGTTGTCATTTCGGCAAGAGCGCGACCGCGCGAACCGGACCGCCGGAGCCGCCTTCGATCTTCATCGGCAAGGCGATGAGCGTTGCGCCCACGGGCGGCAACTGATCGAGATTGGCGAGGTTCTCAAGTCCCGGCACGTTAAGCGCCGCAGCCAGGCGATGGACCGGGAAATCCGGCGAGTTGCCGGGGTCGATGCTTGCGGTGTCGACGCCGATCATCCCGACCCGGCGCTCGCGGATCAGGAACTCGACCGCCTCCGGGCCGAAGGACGGGAAATGCAGGTTCGAGGCGTCGTTTGGCGTGTCGTCGCCGAGATAGGCGAGCCGGTCGGGATATTTCGGACCCCAGCCGGTCCGCAACAGGACGATGACGCCGGCTGGGATCTTGCCGTGCTCCGCCTCAAAATCCGTCACGTCCTCGACGGTCAAGGTGTAGTCCGGGTTGCTCTCGGCTTGCTTGCTGATGTCGATGACCCGCCCCTCGCCTATGAAGCGCTCCACCGGGATGTCCGAAGCGCTCCATCCGCCCTCGGCAAAGTGGCTTGGAGCGTCAAGATGCGTGCCGCCATGCTCGGGCGCGCAGAAGAGGTAGGCCGAGTAATAGTGGCCGTGGTGGGTGTGGCCGTCATGAAGCGTTTTCAATTCGAAGCCTGACGGCGAGTTCGGCCAGTAGACGGTGTCCTTGTCGAAGGCGTGGGTGAGATCGACAATGCGCATCGACGCGAGATCGATCTGTTGCGCCGAGGCGGGCAGCGGAGGAAGCCCGCAAAGAAACGCGATCCCTCCGAGGGCCAAAGCCGAAAGAATTCTACGTCGCATGATCGCTGCTCCTTTAGGCGGACTCTGGCCGCGGGACTAAGCGCTTGATCATCAGGATATGCGGCACGGTGTGCTCGTCGAACGGCTCGCCTTGGGTACGATAGCCAAATCGGGCGTAGAAGCCATCGGCGCCGAGCCGGGCATGAAGCACGATGAGACGATAGCCGTTTTCATAAGCCCAAACCTCGCCATGGGACAAAAGACGGGCTGCGATCCCTTGGTGCCGCCGGCCGGCCGCCACGGCCATCTGCCTAAGTTGGGCGGTCTTGGCATCGAGCGGCTCAAACGAGACCGATCCCACCACGACACCGCCAGAGAGGGCGCAGAAATGCCGGCGGCCAGCATCGTCGGCCTGCTCCTGCGGTGTTAGAGCGAGCCCGAGCGGCGCCCGCAAGATCGCTTCGCGCAAAACAAGCGCCCGGCGATAGAGTTCCGAGCCGTAAGGCGCCTCGACGATCCGGACGTCATCGCCCTTAGTCTCCTGCGTGCTCATTCGAGCTTGGAGGAGAGCCGCTCGACCATGGCCCAGATCGCCTCGATCTGGGGCGCATCCTTGCCGAGATAGTCGAGCCCGGTATAGCCCCACCAATCCCAGCAGCCCTTCGGATTGACCGTGCTCGCCTTGGTTTGCGGGAACAGGATGACAAGCCGGTTCCGGTCGGCGATTTCGGCAAAGCCGGACTCCTTGATGAAGGTGTCGCCGATCGCCTCGCGTGACTGCTCGCAGCCATGAAGTGCGACATGGATTCGGCAGCCGGGCTGATCGGCGCACGCCTTCGGGACATAGACCACGCCTTCATCGGCCATACCGTCGGCAGGACCGGCGAACTCACCCTGGTCGAACGGAATGAATTGACCTGACGGCTCGGGCGAGGAGGCTTCGAGAGGGCCATAGATCCAGGCCAGGATCGCCTTGGCCTGGTTGTAATCGCAGTCGCTGACATAAGGAGTGGCGGAAATGCCGCAGGCCGCGCCGCCCTGCTCGGTGATGAAGGCGTGGCCGCCTTTCTGCTCGATGAGCGCGATGTTGTCCGGATCGACGCCGACCTTCCGGTAGAAATCGGCCGCGGCCTGAACCACCGGGCGCGTCACGGTCTGATCCTCGTTGCCGGAGAAGAGATAGACGTTGTCTCCAGCGAGGCCGGCGAGCGGGTCGATCGCCCCAGCCTCGGCCAGCTCCTTTGCGCGGCTCACGGAGGCGTCCGGGTCCGGCTGTCCCATCGTCGTCTGCATGCATTGATAAAGGGCTTGCGTCGCGTTCTGTGCCACCGCCGTTGGCCAGAACGGAAAGAGCTTGCTCGCAGCGCTCTCGGCGCAGGCGAACGGCCCGCCGGCCACGACGCCCGCGCCGACAATGTCGCTCGAATGCGCCACATGGATCTGCACTGTCATAAAAGCGCCTGACGACAGCCCCGATACCGAGCTTTGGGAGCGGTCGGCGCCGAGCTTAGGCAATGTCTCGGCCGCCAAGGCGGATGACGGGACGGCCATCGAGGCCGCAAGGAGGCCGGCAGCGGCGACAAACGTGGCGGCAACGTGCCACGCGCCTTGCCGAGGGGAGGGGCCGCGGCGCGCCCGCGCCCGCCGGCGAGCGATCTGTTCCGGGTCAGTCTGTCTCATGACACCAAAAAATACTTGCATTCGTGAGACATGAGGTGCAAAGAGCCCGTCGTTTAAACATCTGCTGGTTGGGGAGGACGCCATGTCCAGTGACGCCCTCTTCCAATTGGGGATGGACTTGGATCATGGTTCAAGCACCGCCCAAACGGAAGAAAAGCTTTCCGGGTGCCTCTCTCAGAATGGAGAGGGACACAAGGACTTTTTCTGTGAGCGCGATGGAGTTCGTTACGCTGGAACCCATCTCATCATCGATCTCGTTCGGGCAGAGCGGCTCGACGACCTAGACCACATCGAGCATACGCTGAGACGATGTGTCGATGTCTCGGGCGCCACGCTCCTGCACATCCACCTTCATCATTTCACGCCGAACGGGGGCGTTTCGGGAGTCGCGGTTCTTGCCGAGTCGCATATCTCGATTCATAGCTGGCCGGAATACGGCTTTGCCGCGCTCGATGTCTTCATGTGCGGCGACACCGATCCGCGGGCGTCCATCGAAGTCCTCAAAGAGGCCTTCTCGCCCCGCAAAGTGGTCGTCAAAGAGTATATGCGCGGCAAGGAAATGAACCGATGGAACGCTGGGTCGAAGAGACGCTCCACCATGGCTTCCGCGTCAAACTGAAGGCGGACCGCGTCCTTTTCGACAGCGAGACCGAGCACCAGCGCCTGATCATCTTCGAGAACGCCGACTTCGGCCGGGTGATGATGCTCGACGGCGTGGTTCAAGTCGCCACCAGGGACGAGTTCATCTATCACGAGATGATGTCGCATATGCCTCTGTTCGCCCATGGGCGCGCGAAGAAGGCGCTCATCATCGGCGGCGGGGACGGCGGCGTGTTGCGCGAGGCGCTTAAGCATCCAAAGCTCGAGCAGGTCACGCTGTGCGAGATCGACCGCGCCGTCATCGATCTTTGCCGTAACCATTTCCCCGAAATATCGGCCGGCGCCTATGACGATCCGCGCGCCAGGATCGTCATCGCCGACGGCACCAAATTCGTGGCCGAGACAAAGGAGCGGTTCGACGTGATCATGGTCGATTCCACCGACCCGATCGGGCCCGGCGCGGTCCTGTTTACCCGCGCGTTCTATGCCGGCTGCAAGCGCTGCCTCAAGCCGGGGGGCCTGCTCGTGACCCAGAACGGGCTCCCATCGCTGCAGGCGGATGAGCTCAAGCAGAGCGTCGGTTATTTCCGCGAGCTCTTTGCCGACGCGTCCGCCTTTCTCGCCACGACACCCAGCTATTTCGGCGGGCCGATGTCTTATGGCTGGGCCACCGACAACATGAAGCTGAGAGAGCACGGCCGCAGGAAGATCGAGCGCCGTCACCGCAAAGCAGGCTCATTCCCTACCCGCTATTGGTCGCCCGAGGTCCATGTCGCGGCGTTCGCGCTTCCTCCTTATGTGCAGGACTTGGTCGAAGCCTAAAGCCGGTCAAGCGTTGGCAGGTCGCCGACGAGCGGGCGGCAATAGGCATCGAACGCCGCGCTGACATCGTTGGTGCCTGAAATATATTCCGCGGGCACATGCCGCGTGCGGCGGGCTACCGCGGCAAGATCGGCGCGGGCGCAATCGCTGTGATAGGCTTGCGGAGCATTCGAAGTGCGGACCAGGATCACCGATGCCGCCGCATCGCCGCTTGCCGCAAGCTCTGCGGCGTAGCGGCCGACGGCGCGTGCCTCTTGCGCATCGACGGGCGAAGGCTCGGGCCAACAGCGTTGGATATAGCCGAACGTGTCGGCGCGCACGCGGGGCGGTTTGCCGCCTTTCGGCGTGAGCCCGGTCTTGACCAGATCGGCGAGCCCGTCGCCAAGCGCGCCGGAGCCTGACAGCTGCACATTGCCATGGGCGTCCACTTCTCCGGGCCCGCGCATCAGCTTGGGGCCGATCTCCTTGCCGTCAGCGTCGCGGATGCCTTCGCTGACCGCGATCTGACAGCGCCCGAGCTTGGCATAGACGGCCTCGACATCGGCGAGAAAGCTTTCGGTCGAGAACGGCACCTCGGGCAGATAGATGAGATGGGGCGCAGGCCGGTCGGGCGGTGCCGAGCCGTCAGGGGCGGCGCCTCGGGCAAGCGCGGCCGAAGCGGCGAGAAAGCCGGCATGCCGCCCCATGATGACGTTGATCTTGATGCCGCCAAGGCTCGCATTGTCGAGCGCGTCCCCCATCAGCGCCATCGCCACGTAGCGTGCGGCGGACGGAAAGCCCGGGGTGTGGTCGTTCTCCACGAGGTCATTGTCGATCGTCTTCGGCACATGGAAGCAGCGAAGCTCGTAAGATGCAGCCGCCGCCTTCTCGCTGACGATGCGGCAGGTGTCGGCCGAGTCGTTGCCGCCGATATAGAAGAAATAGCGGATCTCGTTCTTGCGGCAGCTTTCGAGGATCTTCTCGCAATAGGCCTCGTCGGGCTTGTCGCGGGTCGAGCCGAGCGCCGAGGACGGCGTGCGGGCGATGGCCTCGAGCTTTGCTTCATCGAGGGCGGTCAAATCGACAAGGCCGCCGGCATCCGCCTTGAGCAGCCCGCGCACCCCGTGCCGCATGCCGAAGATGCGGTCCACTTTGCCCGAGGCGGCAAGCCCGTTGCGTAATCCCTCGATCACACCTGCAAGGGACTGATTGATGACTGCGGTCGGTCCTCCGGATTGGCCGATGGCTGCATTGCCGGTGACGAGATCGGGCACGTTTCACTCCTGTCTTTGACGAAGAGCGCGCACCTTGCCCGCAGCCTTTGATGAGATCAAGCCGCTCGCTAAGCCTGAAGGAGATGCAGGCTGAAAAGATTGCCGTCGTCGGTCCACGCCTCGACCGGACGCCAGCCGCTTCTGGCGGCAAGCACCTGGAACTCAGAAACAGAATATTTGTGGGAGTTCTCCGTATGGATGCGCTCATTTTTGGCGAAGGAGAACTCACGCTCAAGGACGCGCACGGTCTGCTTAACAAGGCTCACCAGATACATCTCCATGCGGCCGGCTCGCGCGTTCCAGACCGCGTCATGAGCGAAGTTCGCAAGATCGAACGTGCCCTCAAGCTCACGATTGATGCGAGCGAGCAGATTGAGATTGAAAGCAGCGGTGATGCCCTGCGCGTCATCATAGGCGGGCTCCAGAATCGAAATCGGCTTCTTGAGATCGACACCGATGAGAAAAGCGCTGCCCTTGCCTAACAAGCTCGCGGCGTTTGCAAGAAAAGCGCACGCCTCGTCATGGGTGAGATTGCCGATGGTCGACCCGGAAAAAAATCCGAGAATCGGTTTCCCGCGCGCGATTGGAGGCAGCGTCCGGGTGGTATTGAAGTCCGCCAGAACCGGCACAATGGTGAGCCCGTCATGCCGGTCCGACAGCCACGCGGCTGCCTCTGTCAGAAAATCGGCCGAGATGTCGATGGGGATATAGGCCGGAACCGGCCATAGCGCGTTCAGCAACAGGCTTGTCTTGCGGCTTGAGCCTGAGCCGAACTCGACCAGCACGCGGCCCGTGCCCACGCGTTCGGCAATCTCCGGGCCATACTCTTGGAGCAGCTCCGTCTCGGTCCGCGTCAGGTAGTACTCGTCGAGCTTTGTGATCTCCTCGAACAGTTCGGCGCCGCATGCATCGTAAAAGAAACGGGAAGGAATGCTGCGGGGCTTGTCCGTCAAGCCGGCCAGAACCGCTTCGGCGAACTCGCCGCGGCGCTGCGCCGCGTCTTTGCGCGTCTTCGCCGAACCGGACGCTAGATCTGAAGGAAGGTCGAGGGAGATGTCGCTCTCCATCGCGCCGGCCGGTTCACGCGTCCTTAGCCAGACGCAGACCGGCGAATTGCCAGCGCTGATGCGGATAAAAGAAATTGCGGTAGGTGCGGCGGATATGGCCCTCGGGCGTGGCGCAGGAGCCGCCTTTGAGCACGAACTGATTGCACATGAACTTGCCGTTATATTCGCCGACGGCGCCGGGGGCGGCCTTGAACCCTGGATAAGGCTGGTAGGCGCTTCCCGTCCACTCCCACACATCGCCGATCATCTGCTTGAGGCCGTCACCGGCCCCGGCGGCGACCGGCTGCAAATGACCGTGACCGAGGTCGCGGCCTTCGAGCGGTACCGTCCCTGCCGCGACTTCCCACTCGAACTCGGTCGGAAGGCGGCAACCCGCCCAGCGCGCGAACGCGTCTGCCTCATAGTAGCTGACATGGGCCACAGGCGCTGAAGGATCGATCGGGCGAAAGCCATTAAGACTCATTTGGGCGCCGCCGCCTTCGGCTTGCTCAAAGTAAAGCGGCGCGCTCCAATTTTCGGCACGCACGGTGTTCCAGCCGTCGGCAAGCCACAAGGTTGGGTTGGCATAGCCGCCATCGGCGATGAACTCGATCCATTCGGCGTTGGTCACGCAGCGGTTCGCCAGCTTGAAAGGGCGGATCAGCTCGTCGTGACGCGGCCCCTCATTGTCATAGGCGAAACCTTTGCCATCATGCCCGACGGCAAGAATGCCACCATCGAAAGACCACCAGGTCAGAGGCTCAGACGAACCAGTCGCAACGCCACGGCCGGTCTCGCGGTAAGCGGGCTTGAGCGGTTCGGCGGCGAACAAGCTCAAAATGTCCGTGAGTAGGAGTTCCTGATGCTGCTGTTCGTGATTGATGCCAAGCTCGATGAGTTGGGCCGCATCCGGCGTGAGTGCCGCGTCGAACAGGCGATCAAGCGCGGCGTCGACAAAGCCGCGATAGTCGCGCACCTCTTGCGCCGAGGGCCGCGTCAGCAATCCCCGTTTCGGGCGCGGATGCCTTGGTCCGACCGTTTCGTAGTAAGAGTTGAAGCAATATTCGAAGCGCTCGTCGAACACGCGATAGCCTGAGAGGAAGCGCTTCAACAGGAACGCCTCGAAGAACCACGTGGTATGGGCGAGATGCCATTTGGTCGGGCTTGCATCGTCCATGACCTGGACGACCTGGTCCTCGTCGCTCAAGGGGTGAGCCAGGTCGGAAGAAAGCGCCCGAGTCGCGATTAGACGCTCGCGCAATGAAGCCTGTCCGGTGTCAGGCGTGGCCGCGGCAAGCGTTGCGCTATGGGGATTCATGATCGGCTCCTTCGGGCGCTTGCGTGATCGCTGCCAAAAGCCCGGATTTGCCGAGCTGATACGGCACGTACCGTGGAAAACGCGAGATTTAACAGCTTGTTCCCGCGAGCGGAATGGTTAAGCATGCACAACTCCGTGAAGAAAAATATTTCGCAAGGGCCCTCGCGTTGCAAGACGATCGTGCCAGGGACGACGTAATCATTCCATTCGACGGTCGCCAGTCATCGGCGGCAGCGGCTTTG
Source organism: uncultured Methyloceanibacter sp. (assembly GCA_964523345.1). GTDB lineage: Bacteria > Pseudomonadota > Alphaproteobacteria > Rhizobiales > Methyloligellaceae > Methyloceanibacter. The sequence goes on along the minus strand of CAZFYL010000039.1, from coordinate 8,132 downwards.
CAACGCGGTGTGTGCCGGGCATTGCGGGCGCTCGGCCACTCGGTCGTCACCGAGCTGCCGCTGGCAAATGGAAGGCGCGCCGACGTCGTGGCGTTGTCGGGGTCCGGCGATATTATCATCGTCGAGATCAAATCCTGCTTGCTCGACTATCGGAGCGACGCGAAGTGGCAGGACTATCTTCCCTTCTGCGACCGGCTCTATTTTGCCGTGTCATCCGATTTTCCACGCGAAATCATCCCGTCTTCCGCCGGGCTGATCGTTGCCGATCGCTATGGTGCTGAACTTTTGCGTGAACCGGCCGAAGAGCGTCTTCCGGCGGCGCGGCGTAAGGCCTTGATGCTGAGCTTCGCACGTGCCGCGGCGCTACGGCTTCAACTTCACCTCGACCCGTCTTGCGGTTTTGAAACCTGACGCTGGTTATTTCGGAGCGCGCTTGGCGAGGATGCGTTGCAGGGTGCGGCGATGCATGTTGAGCCGCCGCGCCGTCTCCGAGACGTTGCGGTTGCACAGCTCGTAGACCCGCTGGATATGCTCCCAGCGCACGCGATCGGCCGACATGGGATTTTCCGGCGGCGGTGCCTTCACTGCCGTGGCCGGCGCGACCAGCGCGTTATAGACGTCGTCGGCATCGGCGGGCTTGGCGAGATAATCCACCGCGCCAAGCTTCACCGCGGTGACCGCGGTGGCGATATTGCCGTATCCGGTCAGGACCACGGCCCGTGCCTCGGGGCGAACGTCCTTCAGCGCGGCAATGACATCGAGACCGTTACCGTCATCGAGACGCATATCGACCACGGCAAAAGCCGGAGGGCGTCGCTTCAGCGACGAAAGCCCGTCTTCCACCGAAGAAGCCGCCTCGACCTCGAAACCCCGCGCTTCCATCGCGCGCGCCAGCCGGACAAGAAATGCGCGGTCGTCATCGACCACCAGGAGCGTGTTGTCCACGTGCCTCGCCGGACTTGTTTCGCTCACGGACAAAGCCTGTTCAGCATCCATTGTTCTGGCACTCCTTCATCGGCCCCGGGACCCTGCGCCCAAAACAGGGTATTTCTCATCTCGCCTTAAAATCTCAAGCTAGAGCTATGCATTATCCGGGCCGAGGGCAAGCTTATCGGCGCCCCTTGTGGCGTGACCAGGCAGCCAGAAGGCCTTGATTTACGGCGTTTCGGCGAGAACCGCCGGCTCGGCCTTTGCCGGTGTTTTCTCCGGCATCTGCTCGAACTTGGCGCGAGGCCAGACCACGGTCACCATTGCGCCGCCTTCCGGCGGCGGCCGGTTGGCAAGTTCGAGTTGGGCGCCGGAACGCTCCAGCAGCGTCTTGGCGATGAAAAAGCCGAGCCCCATCCCGGCATGCTCCTCGGCGGTTTGCAGCCTTTCGCTGTGAACGCGTCGCGTGGTGACGAAGGGCTCGCCGAGCTCCTCCAGCACATTGGCCGGAAAGCCCATGCCGTCATCGGCGATGACAATCTTCACGCTATCGTTCGACCAGTGCCCCTCGACCGTGACCTTGCTCATGGCGAAATCGACCGCGTTCTCCACGAGGTTGCCGAGCCCGTAAAGGACGCCAGGATTACGCTCGGTCACCGGCTCGCGCGACGAGGGCTGGCGGATCACACCGTCCTGTATTGGCCCGGTCTGGACTTCGATAGGAACCGCGACCAAACGGTGCGGCGCCACCACCTCCTCGATCAGGTGCGTTAAAGTGAGGCGCGACACGATGAGGTCGTGCCGCTCGCCGCCGCCGGCGATATCGGCAAGGATGTCGCGGCAGCGTTCCGCCTGGGCCCTGAGCAGCGCAAGGTCGTCGTAATGCGGATCGTCGAGCTTGGCATCGCGCATCAACTCCTTGGCCACGACTGCGATGGTGGCGAGCGGGGTGCCGAGCCCATGCGCCGCCGCGGCGGCGAGCCCGTCGAGTGCCGAAAGCTTCTGCTCGCGGGCGAGCACCATCTCGGCGGCGGCCAGCGCCTTGGCCATGCGCCTGGCTTCCTCGGCCGTGCGCCAGGAGTAGAACCCGATGAACAAGATTCCAGAAACGACCGCCGCCCACACGCCCATCACATAAGGGAAGGGAAGCAGCAGGTTGCTGTGGTGGAACCACGGCAGCGGATAATGAAAACTGGTAAGGACCGACGCCGCGGCGATGGCGAGCGCTCCGAGCGCCGCCGTGATCCCGACCGGTAGAGTCGAGGCCGACACGGTCACTGGCGCGATCAGCAAGAACGCAAAGGGATTTTCCAGACCGCCGGTCAGATAGAGAAGCACGGCAAGCTGGAGAATGTCATAGCCCAGCATCAGGAAGGCAAAACCGCTTCTGAGCCTTTGGCTCGCCGGATAGCGCAGGCGCAACGCGACGTTGAGCCAGGCCGACAAGGCGATGACGGCGAGGCAGCCGGCGATCGGGAGATCGATCCCGAGCCCCCAGTAAAGGCCGATCACGGTGATGCTTTGGCCGATCACGGCGAGCCAGCGCAGGCGGACGATGGTCTGAAGCCGCAGCCGGCTCTCGCCCTGCTTCAGCCAGGCCCGCGCCGCGGCACGTCGGCGGATGGTTTGACTCTTGCCCAGAGCAGCCATAGCTGAACCCTACCATGACGGAGCAGCCATAATTCCAACAAAGCGAAGGCTCAGGCGCTAAACGCCCATGGATGAAAGAGTAAAGACGGCGAGTCGGGACGAGAGCGGCTCTTCAGAGCGGCATCCTGCGTCCGGCGCCGTCCCGGCGAAGGTGTATGAGCTCACCAAGATCTACGGCTCCGTCACCGCGGTCGACCGCATCAGCTTCACGCTCTTGCAAGGCACGACGGTTGCCCTGCTCGGCGGCAACGGCGCCGGCAAGACCACAACCATCGCCATGCTGCTCGGCCTCGTGGTGCCGAGCGCAGGCGAGGTCAGAGTGTTCGGCGCCGATGTGAGCCGAAATCGCGGCGCCATTGCCCACCGGATGAATTTTCAAAGTCCCTATGTCGATCTGCCGGCGCGGCTGACAGTGCGGGAGAACCTGACCGTCTATGCCGGTCTCTACGGTATCGCCAATGCGGCCGAGCGCATCGGCTATATCGCCGAAGATTTGCAAATCGCGCCTTTGCTCGGACGCCAGACCGGAAAGCTCTCGGCCGGCCAGAAGACGCGCGTGGGCCTCGCCAAAGCGCTACTTAACGCGCCCGACCTGCTTCTGCTCGACGAGCCCACCGCCTCGCTCGATCCCGACACCGCCGATTGGATCAGGCAAAAGTTGAAAGCGTATGCCGAGACCCGCGGCGCCACGCTTCTGCTCGCCTCGCACAATATGACGGAGGTCGAGCGGCTGGCCGATCGCGTCATCTTGCTTCACCAGGGACGGATCATCGAGGATGAAACACCGGCCGCTTTGATTGCGACCTACGGGCGGAAGACATTGGAACAGGTGTTTCTCGACGTGGTGCGCGGGCACGCCAAACATGCCGACTTGCCGGACCGGAAAGCGTCATGAGCGTGGCTCGCACAGAAGAGCAGGTCGTTGCGCCGATCGTGCTCGCGCCCACCGGCCCTGCCGCCTCGCTCCGCCGGATCGGCGCTCTAATCAAGCGCTACATCTATCTGCTGCGCAGTTCCGGCGTGCGTCTCGTTGAGCTGATCTACTGGCCGTTCTTGCAGATGCTGACCTGGGGCTTCTTGCAAGAATACCTGGCGGGCAACACGAGCCCCGCGGCCCAGGCCGCCGGTGTCCTGATCGGCTCGGTGCTGCTGTGGGATATTCTGTTCCGCTCCAAGATCGGGTTCTCAACGACCTTCATCGAGGAGATGTGGTCGCGCAATCTCGGCAATCTGTTGATCAGCCCGTTGCGCGCTTACGAACTCGTCGCTGCCTTGAGCATCTGGAGCATCATCCGCCTGTCCGTCAGCATGATTCCGGTCGCCTTCGCCGCCTATCTCATTTTCGGTTTCAATCTACTCGACCTCGGTTTCGCGCTGGCTGCCTTCTTTGCTGTCCTCGTTTTGACAAGCTGGTCGCTTGGTTTGATCTCGGCCGGGGTCATCTTGCGCTACGGGCTCGGCGCCGAGGAACTTGCTTGGTCGCTCGCCTTTCTGCTGCTGCCGATCGCTTGCGTCTATTACCCGGTGTCGGTGTTGCCGGACTGGCTGCAGCCGGTTGCGCTTGCGCTTCCGCCCACCCACGTGTTCGAAGGCATGCGCGCGATTCTGCTCGAACATCGCTTCGACGCCGAGCAGCTCTGGTGGGCGCTCGGACTGAACGCGATTTATCTCATGGTCGGCTATGTCACCTTCAGCCGCTTCCTGGCGAGCGCGCGCGTCAACGGCACGCTGCTCAGATTGGGTGAATAGATGCGCACACGGCTCCTCATTGTCATCGCCCTTGGCTTCCTGATCGGTGGCATCGCCGGGGCCGCCGTGCTTGCTGTCACCGATCAAAGGTCAGAGCGGGCGGTCACGACCTCGGGCAAGGCGCTCATCGGCGGGCCGTTCAAGCTGACCGATCAGCACGGGAAAACAGTGACCGATCGGGATTTCCGTGGCCGCTACATGCTCGTTTTCTTCGGCTTCACCCATTGTCCGGATATCTGCCCCGCCGAGCTCCAGGTCATGGCGGCGAGCCTCGAGGCGCTGGGTGCCAAGGGTGAAGAGGTGGTGCCGATCTTCATCACGCTCGATCCGGAGCGCGACACGCCCGAAGCGATCGCCGACTACCTCAAGAATTTCGGCTCTCGCTTTGTTGGGCTCACCGGCTCGCCGGAGGCTATCGCCGAGGCGGCCAAGGCCTATCGCGTCGCCTATTCGAAATTCCAGGAAGACGGAGCGGCGGGTGATTACAGCATCGACCATTCCGCGCTGGTCTATCTGATGGGCAAGGACGGCGAATTCGTCACCCACTTCGCCTACGGCACCCCGGCCGAAAAAATGGCTGAAACGCTTCGCCGCTCCCTTTAGCCGGACCCTGGCCGCCTCCCCCCGCGACAAGTTGTCTTGCACTGCAACATAAAAAGCACCATTTGATTCTGCAATGCAGCATTTCATGTATCCTCGGACGAGGAGGAGTGATTCGTGCTCTATCATCTGTATGAGCTGAACCAGGCGGCGTTGAGCCCTGCGCGGGCCGCGGCGGATGCTTACCGTCTGCTGTTCCGCAACCCGCTCAATCCCGCCTACCACACGCCTCTGGGGCGGAGTGCTGCTGCGGCGCTCGAACTCTTTGAGCGCACCACGCGCCGCTACCCTAAGCCGTCCTGGGGCATCGACGAGACCGAGGTGAGGGGGCGCAAGGTCGCCGTCAAAGAGCGTATCGTTGCCTCTAAGCCCTTCTGTGATCTCGTTTATTTTGAACGAGAGGTCTCCGGCTGGCGGCGCCGCAATGACCCTAAGATCCTTCTCGTGGCGCCCATGGCCGGCCATTTCGCCACGCTTCTGCGCGGGACGGTGCGCGACCTTCTTCCGCATTACGAGGTCTATGTCACCGATTGGCATGACGCGCGCTTCGTGCCGCGCGCCGACGGCCCCTTCGACCTCGATGTCTATATCGACTATATCATTGAATTTCTTAGATTTTTCAAAGGACAGGCGCATGTCATGGCGGTCTGCCAGCCGGCCGTGCCCGTGTTTGCGGCCGTGTCTTTGCTGGAAGCGATGGGCGACCGGTCAAGCCCGCGCTCGATGGTCCTCATGGCCGGTCCGATCGACACAAGGGAAAATCCAACTGCCGTCAATCGCTTCGCCGAGGCCCATACCCTCAACTGGTTCCGCCGCAATGTGATTACCCAAGTCCCGTGGCCCTATCCCGGCGTCATGCGCCTGGTTTATCCGGGTTTTTTGCAGCTTAGCGGGTTCATGGGGATGAATTTCGGCCGCCACGTCACGGCGCATCGCGACCTTTTTCACAACTTGATCAGAGGAGATGGAGACTCCGCTGACAAGCATCGTGAGTTTTACGATGAATTCCTCGCAGTCATGGACCTCACGGCCGAGTATTACCTGCAAACCATCGAAACGGTGTTCCTGGAGCACAAGCTGCCGAAGGGGCAGATGATGCACCACGATCGCCTGGTCGATCCGAGCAAGATCCGGAACGTGGCGCTGATGACGGTCGAGGGCGAGAAGGACGATATCACAGGGATCGGCCAGACCTTCGCTGCACATACTTTGTGCACAAATCTGCCGGAGGATTTGCGCGAGCGGCATCTTCAGCCTGGCGTCGGTCATTACGGCGTTTTTAATGGATCCCGCTTCCGGAACGAAATTTTACCGAAAATCCGCCGTTTTATCGCTGCCCATCAGAACCGAGGAGGGATGCTGGGACGCGCCTTCCGCCGGGCTGCCTAAAGCATAGGCAAGCGTTCCGAGAAAACCCCTGCTAGTGTACCTGCCGCCGAATCGGAGGACCGACGGCAGGTAGGGAGCGTATCAGATGCTAAAGCGGCTGAATCTCGCCCGCGGTGAGACCATCGAGGTCAAAATCCGCGGCCTCGGCATTCCCATGGTTTTGAGACGAAGCGCGAGAGCCCGCAGGTTCAGCCTGCAGGTGAACGAAGCGCGCCGCGGGGCCGTGCTGACCATGCCGGTCTACTCGAGCTTCGCAGACGCTGACGAGTTCCTCTCGCGGCATCTCGATTGGCTCAAAGAGCGCGTTGCCCGGCTGCCGGAGCCGGTGCCTTTTACCCATCGCGCCGTCGTGCCGCTGCGCGGGCGCGCCCATGTGCTGCGCTTCGCCGGCGCGTTGCGCCGCCGCGGCGTGGTGTGGATCGAGGCCGCAGATGAGCCAAGGGGCGTGCCGGCTTGGCCTAAAGGCGCCCGGGCCCGGGTGAAGCAGTTGCCGCGTCTTTACGTGGCGGGTGCCGAGGAGCACGCGCCGCGCCGGCTGCTCGACTGGCTGAAGCGTCAAGCGCATCTCGATCTCAAGACCCGCGTCGAGTCGCACGCCGAGCGCCTTAATCTCGCGCCTGAGCGAATCTTCGTGCGCGATCAGACCACGCGCTGGGGATCGTGCTCGACCTCGGGTGCGCTGTCCTTCTCTTGGCGGCTCGTTCTGGCGCCGCCGTTCGTGCTCGATTATCTCGCCGCGCACGAGGTCGCTCATCTCGCCCACATGAATCATGGGCCGCGTTTCTGGTCGCTGGTCGGGCGGACCATGCCGCGCTATCGGGAGGCGCAGGCCTGGCTCAGCAAACACGGCGCGAGCCTGCACCGCTACGGTGCCGAGGGGGTGAAACCGTCCTCGCGCTATTCGCCGAAGCGCAGCATCGAATAACAGATTAGAGCCCGGAAAAAATACTGAGCACGCGCCGCAAGAACGGCCCGTCGCTGCTGCTCTCCCGGTCATGCCAGGGCAGACCCGCCACAATACCGCGGGAACCGGCGCCGCGTGCGCCTGGAAGCGGAAGCGGCGCGCTGTTCCGGTGTGCGTGAACCATGACATCGTGCCACAACTTGGCCGGAAGGCTTCCGCCTGTGACCTTCTTCATGCGCTTGCCGTCGTCATTGCCGATCCACACACCGCCCACATAGTGCGCGGTGTAGCCGACGAACCAGGCGTCGCGATAACTCTGCGTGGTCCCCGTCTTGCCGGCGGCCTCGTGCCCCGCGATGGCCGCGCGCTTCGCCGTGCCGAACGTGATGGTGGCGTTCAGCATGTCGTTCATGGCGGCGACATGGGAAGGCGCCACCACCTGGCCGGTGGTCGAGCGCGAGCGCTGATAGAGCACTTTCCCGTTTCCGTCACGTACGCCGGCGATCACATGGGGCAGGACACCGAGACCGCCATTGGCAAACGGCGCATAGGCGCTCGTGAGCTCCAGCAGTGTCACTTCGGCCGTCCCGAGCGCGATAGACGGCTGGGCATGCAGTTTCGAACGGATGCCGAGACGCCGCGCGGTGCGCGCGACCTGCCCGGGCCCCACTTCGGCGGTCAGCCTGACCGCCACGGTGTTGATCGACCGGGCCAGGCTGTCGCGCAAGCTGACCCGGCCCAAATACCTGCCGGTGTAGTTGCGTGGCGACCAGCCGGCGACCGTGGTCGGCCCGTCATAGGCGACCGAATTGGGTGAATAGCCCCTTTCAAGCGCCGCCAGATAGACAAACGGCTTGAACGCCGAGCCCGGCTGACGCTGCGCCTTCAGCGCCCGGTCGAACGGGCTGGTCGA
>CAZFYL010000038.1:12020-19833 GCA_964523345.1 uncultured Methyloceanibacter sp. | reverse complement strand
AGATGGACGCCGACTAAGTTACTTCGTATACTGAAATTCCGTGTCCGCGGGAACCCACGCGCCAGCGGCGGCGTTATGGGATTCGACTTAAGCGGGCCGGCTCCGAGATGCGGCTCGGCCTATAATATATCTCTTTAAGCGGTACAGCTTACATGCTGTAACGCTTAAGTTTTCGTTGCGTTAGTCGATGTATAACGCAGCGCTCTTGTTGTTATTCCGAAGTCAAAATGAGACACATCCGCGACAATAACGTGATTTTGTCGTGTGGATGGTTAATAATTACTTGACTATAGTAAAAATATCACGTTTGATCGCCACCGAGTACGGGATCGGCGCATTGACGGCGGGATGTCGCCCGCGACCCTAACCCCTGACAGCGCGCAAATCCCGGGCTATGCGGGCCTCGCTTCTTCCATGCGCGCTTGGGCGCGGGGTCCGCGGTATCACCAGTCAAGCGCGCCGAAACGAGGGGCCAGTCATGCGTATCGCCCTAGCTTGCGCACTCTGTGTGATTGCCGCGACCGCCGTCGCCGAGCCACGCGGCAAAAACCCAACCAATTCCGAGATCGTCGTGGCCGTTGCCGCTCAGAACACGCGGGAAACCTTCCGCGCGCGCCTGAACGAGAACGTGGTGACGATCATGGCCGGAAGCCCGCGCGGGTCCGACCTTGCTATCATCCAGGACCTCGCCGACGTGCTCGACGACGGCGACGATTTGCGCATCCTGCCGATCGTCGGCAAAGGACCCGAGCAAAACATCAAGGACGTGATGTTTCTCCGCGGTGTCGACATGGGCATTACCCAGGCCAATTTGTTGAAGCATTTCGACCGCACCGGTGAGCTTGGACCGAATCTCAAGACTCGGATTGCCTACATCGCCAAGCTGTTCAATGAAGAGCTGCATGTTCTCGTGCGCGACGACGTGAACGACATCCATGAGCTCAGCGGTAAATATGTCAGCTTCGGGCCGACGGGCGGCGGGGCGGAGATCACCGGGCGATTGATCTTCGCGGCGCTCGGCGTCAACGTTCAAGGTCTCAATCACAGCGACGCCGATGCGATCCAGAAGCTCAAGTCGGGCGAGATCGACGCTGCCGTTGCCGTCGCCGGCAAGCCTGCCCCGGCTTTCGCCACGCTCAAAGAAGAGACCGGGCTCAAGCTTCTTTCGGTTCCTTACGCCAAGGCGCTCGAGGCCGATTACTACCCGGCGACCTTGACCCATGACGATTATCCCTCGCTTGTTCCCGAGGGCGAGCGCGTCGACACCGTTTCGGCCTGCGCCGTGCTTGTGTCGTTCAACTGGCCAAGCACGTCCGTCCGCTACAAGAAAATCGGCAAGTTCGTCGACAGCTTCTTTTCGAACTTCGATGACTTCCTTGCCGCGCCACGCCACCCGAAATGGCGTGACGTGAATTTCGCGGCCACTCTGGAAGGCTGGCAACGTTCGCCGCTGGCGCAGAACTGGATCGATCGCGCCGAACCGGACGCGATCAAAAGCGCCTCGCGCGGCGATTTCGATGCCTTTCTTGCCCAGGCGAATTCGGCCAGCGGGAAGCCGGTCACCGAAGCGGAGCGCGCCGACTTGTTTCGCGCGTTTCTTGAGTGGAACAGAGGGCGCGAACCGAACTGATCGATCGTTAACGACTCTCTTGATGTGATGCGTAGGAGGGTTCCATGCTCAGTCCATCCGACATCGTTGTCAGGCCGGCCGACCAGACCGAGCCCCTGACCCAAGATTCAACCGAGGTACCGGCTCATCATGAGCCGACGCCAACCACCATGGCCGAGCGCTTCGCTCCCGAGGCGCAAGACGATTATGACGGCCATCACGACCACGACCACGACCACCATGACGATGACGTCCCGCCCCGGCCAACAGCTCCGCCGCATGTCATGCCGGGACTGATGGCCGAACAAGCGCGCGTGTTCTCGGCCGGAAGCTGGCTGCTGATCTCCGCTATTCTCGTTTCCCTGATCCCGACCGCGCTTATTCTTGTGTTGTTGTGGCAGGGCGTGATCGCCGTCCCGGGGTCCGGCAACGTTCCCAAAATCGCCGATCGCGCGCCCGTCATTGCGAGCCAGCAAGCCGCGGTCGCGCCGGCACCTACGCCCGCGCCCGCGCCTGCGCCTGCGCCCGTGGTGAAGGTCGAGCCTGAGATCGCGCTCACGGCGCCGAGTCAGATCGCGGCGAAGTCCGGTCAGGAGATCCCCTTCACCATCGCCATCGACTCAAGCGAGGCCCTGCCGGCGCGCAGCATCATTGCCGTTCGAGACCTGCCCGAAGGCGCCATCCTCTCGCAAGGACGCCCTTATGGCGCTGCCGAGTGGAACCTGACGCCGTCAGAGATCGGCGATCTGAAGCTTTCCCTGCCGCCAGCGGCAAGCGGTGTCTCCACCATGCGCGTCGAATTGGTCGCTGCCGACGGAACGGTGCTGGCCAGCACCACGACCAAGCTCGACATCGCGCCCGATCCTAAGGCGGGCCTCGTGCTGAGGTCGAATGAACGCGATCGCATTGCCGATCTCATCGCCCACGGCCAAAAGATGGTCGACGTCGGCTATCTCGCCGGCGCCCGCGCCTATTTCAAGCGCGCGGCGGAGGCCGGGAGCGGCGATGCAGCGCTTCTTCTCGGTGCCACGTTCGATCCTGAGTTTATCGACAGGATCGGCGCGCACGGCATCAAGGCCGATCCGCAAGAGGCGCGCGGCTGGTATCGGCGCGCCGAGCAGCTTGGCGTCGAGGACGCCGAGATTAAGCTCAGGGCGCTCAAAGGAGATATGGCCGATCCTGAGCACCCTGTTCGGGCGACCGACGCAGCCGCCAAATCACCGGAACTAGGCGCCGACAAGCCGGATGAGCCGGCCGAGCAGGTTGCCGAGCAGGACACGTCGGAGGAGACGACCGCGTCTTCCTTCGAGACGGTCACCGCGCTGACCGTTGACGGCAACGAATGGGTCGAGCTCAACAGCTATGTCAATCTCAGGACGGGTCCGTCGTCCGAAGCCGACACGGTGAAGGTCGGAGAGAAAGGCGCCAAGCTGCGCGTGACCGGGCGCGAAGGCAACTGGGTCCAAGTGACCGACCCGCAAACCTCCGAGGTCGCTTGGGTCTACGGGCGCTATATCGAGATGGCACAGGCGCCCGCCCGCTAACAGCGAGCGCTAAGCGAAGTGCTGCAAAGAGCCTGCCGCGCAGCGAAAGCGCGCACAGCGCGAATTTTTCGTCCTTGCCTGGCGCGATACCGTCCTTCATTGAATTGACCCGGACCCGGGGGCTTGAGCGGGTTCAGGCGATGAGGGAGGGGGGCTGCGTGCAGGCCGAAGAGGCAAGACGATCGGCGATCGCCAAGGCGTCGCGCCGGATCATTCCCTTTCTTGTTCTTTGCTATGCCGTGGCATTCCTCGACCGGGTGAATGTCGGTTACGCCGCACTTGAGATGAATGCCGATCTCGGCTTCAGCCCCGCGATCTACGGCGCCGGCGCCGGCATCTTTTTCGTCGGCTATATCCTGTTCGAAGTCCCGAGCAATCTCGCGCTCCAGCGTTTCGGCGCCAGAATCTGGATCGCCCGCATCATGATAAGCTGGGGGCTGATCGCCATCGCCATGGCTCTCATCACCGGTGCTGCCAGCTTCTACGTCATGCGCTTCCTGCTGGGTGTGGCCGAGGCGGGCTTCTTTCCCGGCATCATACTCTATCTCACCTACTGGTTTCCGGCGGCCGAGCGCGCGCGCATCGTGTCTTTGTTCATGGCGGCGGTGCCGATCGCGATCCTGGTCGGCGGCCCGGTCTCGGGCGCTCTGCTGGAGATGCATGGCGCCTTTGGACTCAAGGGCTGGCAGTGGCTGTTCATCATCGAAGGGCTGCCGGCGGTGGGGCTCGGAATCGTCACGCTCAAGTTTCTCGATGACGGGCCGGACCGGGCGAACTGGCTCAGCACCGATGAGCGCAAAGCGCTGTCGCGGACGCTTTCCGCGGAAGCCGAAGCAGCCCGGGCCGTGGGCTATGCCGAGCTCGGCCAAGCGCTGACAAAGCCTCGCGTGCTCGTGCTCGGCCTGCTCTATTTCTGCATTGTCATCGGGCTCTATGGCATCAGCTTCTGGATGCCGCAGGTGCTCCAGACTTATGGCCTGTCGCCGCTTGAGATCGGCTTTGCCACGGCAATCCCCTTCTTCTTCGCCGCGATCGCCATGGTGTTGTGGGGCGCGCATTCCGACCGGACCGGCGAGCGCATATGGCATGTCGCGCTCCCTCTGTTCATTGGCGGCGCCGCCTTCGCCTGGTCGGCAACCACCCTACCGCTTGCGCTTATTCTGGTCGCGCTCACCTTGGCCACCGCCGGCACCTATGCCGCCATCGGCACGTTCTGGTCCTTGCCGACGTCGATCCTGGCCGGTACCGGGGCCGCAGCGGGTCTCGCGCTGATCAATTCGATCGGCAATACCGGCGGGCTTATCGGACCTCCCATCATTGGCGCCCTCAAGCAGGACGCTGGCACCTTTACCGGAGCGCTGCTGTTTCTCGCCGGCATGCTCGTGCTTGGCGCCGTGATCGCGCTTGCGTTCGGGCGCACCGAGCGGGGGCGCGCCGCGGCGAAATCCTAACGCGCGATCAAACGCCCGAGACGTCGAATAGCGATCCGATGAAATAGGTCGCCGCGGCTGCCGCACTTCCGATCAGGAACATGCGCAAGCCGCCAACAAAGGCGCTTCGCCCGGTAAACAGGCTTAACGCGGCGCCGACCGCGAACAGCGCCACGCCGGAGATTGCCGCGGCGATCTCAACGCCATGGGAAAGTCCAAGCAGGAAGGGGACGATCGGCACACTCGCACCGATCGAGAACATGATGAAGGAGGAGATGGCGGCTCCAATCGGCGAACCGAGATCGTCAGGATTAAGCCCGAGCTCCTCGCGGGCAAGCGTATCGAGCGCCTGCTCGGGGTTGGCGATCATCTTCTTGGCGATGTGACGCGCCTCGGTGATAGGAAGCCCGCGCGCCGCATAGATCAACGCAAGCTCCTCGGCCTCCTCCTTGGGATAGCGTTCGAGCTCGTCCTTTTCCTGGGCGATCTGATACTGAAACATTTCCTTCTGCGACAGCATGGAGACGTACTCGCCGGCCGCCATGGAGAAGCCACCCGCGAGCAGGCCGGCGACACCGGTCAAAACCAACACCGACGGTTCGGCCGCCGCACCCGCCACGCCCATGATCAGGCAAGTGTTCGACACAAGCCCGTCATTGACCCCGAACACGCCAGCGCGAAGCGTGCCGCCGCCGAAGGATTGATGCTGCTGCCCGACCTCCTCGACCGAAGTCGGCCAGGGATGGCCTTCCTCAAAATTACCACGGTAGATCGAAACGCCGCGGACCTTGGCGGCAGACAGGATGTAACGCATGGCGCGTGGACCGAACCGGCCGATGAGAAAGGTGATGAGGCGCGCCCTGAGCGAGGGCTTAAAGGTCGGAACCTGATCAAGCTGCTTGGCCAAGATACCGGCCTGCTGTTCAGCCGCTTCGGCCATCTGCCGGAACAGCTTGGCCTTCGGGGGGTCGCGCTCGGCGCGCGCCACCGCGCCCGACAGATAGGCGGCTGTCTTCTCGCTCCGCCAACGCTCTAAGGTCTGTTCCATCGGTTCTCCGGCGTCCGTTCAGATCAGTTTGATCTTTCCACTGCCAAGATCAAGGACGGCGCCTGACACCGCCGCCTTCCCCGCGGTGACCGCTTCCTTCAGGACTTGCGACTTCTCGGTGAGGCGCTTCTTGTTGATGCGCACATTCTCTTCGATGGTAACGGCAAGAAAATCGCTCGGATGCTTGCCGTGGGCGGTGATCACCGCGAGCTCGACCGCCTTGACCAGCTCGGGCAAATGGCCGGGCAACTCTTTACGCTCCCGCACCGCCTGAAAGGCCGCGCCGACCGCCCGGCAATTGGAATGTCCCAACACCAGGAGCTGCGACACGCCGAGATAGGTTACGGCGAATTCCAAGCTCGCAAGCGCAGTCGGGGTGACGACATTGCCGGCATTCCCCACCACGAACAATTCACCGGGCCCCTGATCGAACAGGCGTTCGGCGGGCACGGGCATGCCCGAGCACGCGAGCACCGCCGCCGCCGGGTTTCGCTGTTCGGCCGCAGCCACCGCCTCTGGCGCGAAGTTTTTTGGCGTCGCCTCGCCTGCCGCATAGCGGGCATTGCCCTTGACCAACCGGTCAAGCGCCTCGGCCGGGGGCAGCGCCGCAGGTGCCGCCGATTGCTGCCCGGCACGCAAGGGAAGAGAAAGGGCGGTCGCGGCGAGCGCGGCACTTGCACCGATGAGCGTACCGCGCCGCGTCAGCGTCAACTTTCGCTCAGGTTCGCTCATAACACCTCCTCGACGCCACGGAGCCTCGCCCGTGACGATGAGGAGCGTCAAGGGCCCGGCGAAGCGGTCAGGCCCTGGGCCGAGGCTTTCGTCAAGCAGCCTCTTTGGGTTTGTAGAGGATGAGGCGGTAGCAATCGAGCGTGCGCGCGAGAAACTCGTTGGCCGCGCCCCATAGATACAGCCTGAACTTGCGGTACTCGAACTCGCCGAACGTCTTGCGCACAAAGTCGGCGCTGGCTTCGAGGTTCCGGGCCCATTGCCTGAAGGTGAGGAAATAGCTCCAGCGGTCGCTCTGCACTTCCATCAACTCGAAATCGGTCTTGGCGAGCTTGTTCAAGAAATCGTCGAGCACGAGGAAGGAATGATTGCCCGGATAGATGTGCCGAACCATGAAGGTCGAGAGCTCGTATTTCTTTTTGGCGGCGCTGCCGTCGAGGAACACAAGACCGCCCGGCTTAAGCAAGCGGTAGAATTTCTTCAGCACGCGCTCGTAGTCCGGCAAGTGCTCGATGACGCCCATGATGACAATCGCGTCGAACGGCTCGCGCGGCTCGTAATCGTAAAAGTCGGCGAGCTCGATGTCGAAACGATCGCCGAAGTTCGACAGTTTCGACCGGAGATAGGATTGCGACACTTCTGAATTGGTGATGCCGGTGAAGCGTATGCCGGTCTGCAACGCATGGCTGGAGAAGGCACCCCAGCCCGGGCCGATCTCGAGCACGGTCTTACCGGATTCGAGTTCGCATTTGTCGATGGCCCAGTCGAATTTCCGTTGCAGCGCCTTAGCAAGAGGCTCGTCGTCGTTTTCGTACACGCCCTGGCTGTAGGCCGGAAAGGTCGGATCGAGAAAGCTCAAGAACAGCTTGGGATCGGCGTTGTAGTGAGAGGCGATCGCGCGCTTGTTGGTGTAGACCTGCCCGAACAGGAACGGCTCAATGAACCGCCAGGCCGCGACCAGGGGATGGCTGTCGTCGAGGTGCTCACGCAACTTGAACGGCTTCAGCATGTCGCCGTCGAGATCGATGTCGCCATGCAGGTAGGCTTCGGAGATGTTCCCCTCATCGAGGCTGCGGAGCGCCCGCAAGGCCCGTTCGTTGCGGAGCCCGACATAGAATTCCGGCTTGCCCTCGCCCACGGTGCGTTTCTCGCCGTCGGGCAGCTCGATGGTAAAAGGTGTTGCGATATCGCCGACCCGGGCGATCAGCGCGTCGAGCGTGGCTGTTGCAGATGACATCTTCTCCTCCCCCCGCTTGGCAGGGCCCGCCCGCGACGAGCGGGCCGGCGTTCGGGGCCGATTGTGACTCGGATGACACGAGGGCAAAAGCCCCAATTGCGGCCGCTGGAAGCCGCTAATAGGTGATCTTGATCAGCGTATTCCCTCTTCCATAACGCTGCACCAGGGAATAGAGCGCGGCGGCATTGGAGGGATGCAGCCTGACGCAGCCGTGGG